>JANLGA010000026.1 GCA_024653225.1 Bacillota bacterium
TCGGGTGGCCGGTGGTCGCCCGAACGTCGCGACGGCGGGGACCGGGACGAACTCCCCGACGCGACGTTCGGGTGGCCGGTGGTCGCCCGCGCCGCGCTGGCGGCCGCCGCCGCTCTCGCCGTCGGGTTCGCGGCGGCAACCATGGTCTACCTGCGGCAGCCCGTGACGTACCTGGCGTTGGACATCAACCCGAGCATCGAGCTCGGACTCAACCGCCCGGGGTTGGTCGTCATCGCCAGGGCGCTGAACGGCGAGGGTTCGCTCGTCCTCGATAGGGCGTCGTCCGGCGGCGGACTTCTCCACAGGCCCGCGGCCGAGGCGGTGTCGGCCATAATGGAGTCCGCCGCGGACGAGGGATTCCTCTCCGACCGGGAGGAGAACGTCATACATGCGACGCTCGTCGGCGCGGGCGGGGCCGCCATTTCGGCCCGCGACCTCAGGGAGTGGGTCGGCGCCTCGCTCGAGCGGCGGGGACTACCGGCCTACCTGAGGGTCAACGAAGCCGGGCCGGCCGAGAGGGCTGCCGCCCGCGAGGAGGGCATCTCGCTGAACCTGTACCTCCTGCGGCAGAAGATGGCAGAGAGCGGAATTCCCACGGCCTCGGTCAACTGGAAGGGGACGCTCAGGGACGTGGTGCGCCAGGTGGGCGCTCGCGGGGTAATGCGTCCCGAGGAGCTGGTCGGCGGGCGCAAGGCCGGCGACGGGGCGCCAAACCAGCCCAGAGTCCCCGAGGGACGACCCGGGCCGGGTCCGGCCCGGCCCGAACAGCAGGATGCCCCCCGGGGACGGGAAGGTGCCGGCAAGAACCGGAAAGCGGGGCGCTAGCGGGACAGCAACACGGCCAGCGCCAGCGACGCGGCCTTGTTCTCGGCGGTGTCCGCCCTCGAGTTGAGCACGATGGGCTTGCGCGCCCCCATCACGATGCCCGCCATGATCGCCTCGCCGAAGTACAGCATTGACTTGGCAAGCACGTTGCCGGACTCCAAGTTGGGCACGACCAGCACGTCGGCGCGGCCCGCCACCGGTCCGGTGAGCCCCTTCTGCTCGGCGGCGACGGGGCTCACGGCGGTGTCCAGGGCGAGGGGACCGTCCACCAGCGCCCCCTTCACCTGGCCCCTGTCCGCCATCTTCGCGATCGCGGCCGCGTCGGTCGTTATCTGCATCTCCGGATTGACCGTCTCTATCGCGCCCAGCAAGGCCACCTTGGGCTCGGTGTAGCCCAGCGCCCGCACCATCTCGATGGCGTTCTGGACGATCTCGACCTTCGTCTTCAGGTCGGGGGCGACGTTTATGCCGCCGTCGGTGACGAACAACATCCTGTCGAACCTCGGCATGTCCAGGGCCCCGACGTGGCTGAGCACGCGGCCGGTCCTCAGGCCCCACTCCTGGTTCAGCACGGCCCTCATGAAATCCGCCGTCTTGACCTGGCCTTTCATCAGTATGTCGGCCCCGCCGGAGGAAACGAGGGACGTGGCCATCTGCGCCGCCGCCTGCGGCGAGGGGGCATCCACGACATCCATCCGGTCGAGCGGCGCACCGGCTCGGGCCGCCAGGCTCTCGATCTTCGAGGCCTTCCCGAACAGCGTCACGCTCACATCGAACTCGCGCACGCATATGCCCGCCGCCACGAGCGTGTCGTCGTCGTCGGCGCCGGCGATGGCGACCCTGACCTTCTGCCTGTCGAGCATTGCGCGGGCGCGCTGCGCGTAGGGCTCGAACCTCCCAAGACTCAGTGACAAGTCCAACCCTCCCCGATAGTCCGAGAACTCCGGGGACTAATTCCGCAAAGTACGCGGATCTCCTTCAGCCCCCGGCGGCGGCCCCGCGCCGGAACGCTCGGACCAGGGCGTCCCTGGCTTCGGCCACCGTCACCGGGGCGCCTATGTCAATGCCCGCCCGTCTCAGTTCGAGTGCGAGCTCGGAGAGCATCGGCGGTTCGAGGCCGGCGTCTCCCAACAAGTCGCACCGCGCGAGCACCTCGCGCGGGGTCCCACGGAAGAGGATGCCGCCCTCCGCGATGATGTACACGGCGTCCGCCGTCAGGGGCACGCCCCTGACATCGTGCGCGGTGATGACCAGGGTGGTCCCCAACTTCGAGTTCGAGCGCTCGAGGAGGTCTGCTATTTCCAGCCTCGAGCGGTGGTCGAGTCCCTCGAAGGGCTCGTCGAGGATGAGCAGGTCGGGCCGTAGGACCATCGCTCCGGCCAGCGCGACCTTTTTCTTCTCGCCGCCGCTGAGGTAGTGAGGGACCTTCTTTCTCAGGTGGGCTATCCCGGTTTCCTCGAGGATTGAATCCACCACGGCCTCGAGCTCCGCGCCTTTAACCCCGTGGTTTCGAGGGGCGAAAGCCACGTCGTCCCAGACAGTCGGGCCGATTATCTGCTCCTCGGGCCGCTGCAGTACGACTCCCACCCTCCTGCGTATCTCCGAGAAGCGAGCCGGCTCGACCCCCAATACCCTGACCTCTCCCTCGACCGGCCTGAGCAACCCCGCGACGTGAAGCAGGAGCGTGGTCTTGCCTGACCCGTTCGGGCCGAGCACCACGACTTTCTCACCCATCTCGACCGCGAAGTCGAGTCCGCACAGGCTGACCTCGGTACGGTCGGGGTACCTGTGCTTGAGGCATTTCACGTACACCGCGTAGTCCAACGTCAACCATCCCCGAATCTCACAGCATCAGGGAGACGCACAACGCGGCGGCGCCTAGGAGGACCGGCCACGCGTCGCACGGCGACAACGTCGTCTCGCGGGGCGCCGGGCGGACCGTCTCGTCGTACCCTCGCATGATTAGCACCATGTAGAGCCTCTCGGAAATGTCAACCGACCGGAGCAGCGCGGCCGCCGCGGCCGCCCCGAGGGCGCGCAAGTCCCTCGCCCCCTTGAGACGGACCGCCCGCGAGACCCTCGCGACCTCGTCCGAGAGTATGAAGAACGAGCGGTACGTGAGGTAGATCGAGTCGGCGAGAAGGCGCGGCATGCAGGCTGCCACGATCGAGTGGACATCGCTGAACCGGGTCGTGCCGAGCACCGCGATCACGCCGCCCGCCGCCGTAACCGCGCGAAGGCAGCCCAGCCACGGATCTCCGGCCGAGAATGCCCAGCCGAACACGGCCGGGTACGCGAGTAGCCCCGCCGCGACCCGGGCGGGGATGCCCGCTACCAGGATCACCACTACCCCCAGCGAGGCCCCCGCCAGCCCCGCCCTCGTGTCCCTCGCGAGTACCGCCGATGCCACGAACGCGGCGGCGAGGAGGACCTTCGACAACGGGCCGGCCCTGTGAAGGGGCGTTCGCCCGCACGTGGAGAGGTAGTCGAGGTACGAGAGGTCCACCCGTTAATCCCCCCGGGACCCGCCCACCAGGTCCGGTCTCACGCGATCGAGGAGCGCGACCGCCGCGCCGACGGCGACTGATTCGCACACGAGGCCGACCAGCGCGATGGGTGCGGCCACCACCCCGATACGCCACAGCCGCCCGGCGGCGCCGGCCGCAAGGCCGCGCGAGTACGCCTGCGTAGCCGGCGAGCCGCCGATCCCCAGGATCCAGGCACCGATTCCCAGCGAGACGGTCACGGCTACGGCGGTCGAGAGCGCGGCCGCCGTAGCCGGCGCGACCCTCTTGCGCAGGAGCGAGAACACGGCGCCGCCCCCCGCCGCCTGGACCGCCAGCAGCACCGTGTTCAGGCCGACCGCCGTCACGCCCCCGTGGCCGACGAGCGCCAGCACGACGTTCACCGAGAATGCGCACAGGACGGACATCGCCGGTCCGAGCAGCACGCCCGCCAGCACCGCCAGGTTCAGGTGAACGGGCAACGGCCCCAGGGGAACGGACATCGCGGCGAGCATGAGGGCGCCCGTCACCCCGGTGAGCGCGAGGTTCCTCCGCGCGTCGCGGGCGCGGAGCATCCACAATGAGACCGCCAGCGCCACGGCCGCGACGGCCCATCCCGCCGACGCGACGCCAACCGGCAGGGACCCGTCCGGGATGTGAAGGTGCGTCATCCCGCATTCCCCCCTGAGCAGTCTGCGCAGTAGCCGAACGCTTCGAACCTGTGGCGGACCAGGCGGAAACGGCTGCGGGCGAATGCCGTCTCATCCAGCCTCACTGGGCATTCCTCCATCTCCTCGACCCGCCCGCATGCCAGGCAGACCAGGTGGTGATGGTGGTCCGCGTTGGCTTCAAACCTCGAACGGCCCTCGCCCAGGTTGACCTTGCCGACCAGCCCTTCGTCCGCCATGAGCCCGAGGTTCCTGTACACCGTGGCGAGGTTCGTGCCCGGGCACTTCGCCCGGACCAGCACGCACACTTCCTCGGCCGTGAGGTGCATGGAGGTCCCCGACAGCACCTCGAGGATGGCCTTCCGCTGCCGCGTCAGCCTGTACCCCATGCCGGACAACTCTCGCGCGTAGTCCGCCCCGCCCACGACTCATCCGCCCCCGCAATTGCAAATCATTTGCAACTACATTGTAGATCCGCGGCGTCCTTCCGGCAACGACCGTCGTCAGATCCGGAGGTCCTCCTGGACCTCCTTCAGGGCGTCGGCCGACCTCAGCAGCGCCTCGATCTCCGCCTCCTCGAGCGGGGGATCCAGCACCCTCGCCACCCCGGAGCGGCCCACGATGCACGGCAGGCTGAGGGACACGTCGTCGAGGCCGTACTGACCGGTGAGCAACGTGGACACAGTCAGGACCGAGTTCTCGTCCCTCACGACGGTCTCGACGATCCTCCTCAGGGCCAGCGCCACCGCCCAATATGTCGCCCCCTTCTTCTCGATCACGTGGTAGGCGGAATCCCTCACGCGCTCGGCGATCCCGTCCCGGACGGCGCGGCCGCACCCTTTGGGACAGGCGGGACAGAAATCGTCCAGCCGTGTACCCGCGATGTTGGTCAGGCTCCACGCCGCCACTTCCGTGTCGCCGTGCTCGCCTATCACGTAGGCGTGGACGTTCCGCGGGTCCACCCCGCAGTGCGCGCTGAGCATGTACCTGAAGCGGGACGAGTCGAGGACGGTGCCGGAGCCCAGGACGAGCGACGGGGGCCTCGACGACAGTCTCGCCGCGACCGTCGTGAGGACGTCCACGGGGTTGGTCACGATGACGACGACCGCGTTCGGCGGGGCGCACGCGTCAATCTGCGGGATGACCTCCCGCATGGTCCGCGCGTTGTCCCTGGAAAGGTCGAGCCTCGTCTCCCCCGGCGCCTGGTTGCGGCCCGCCGTAACCACGACCACGTCGGCCCCCTCGCAACATGACATGTCTCCGGCCGTCACCTTGACCGGCCTCACGAATGAACTGCCGTGGGCGAGGTCCATAGCGTGTCCCTCGGCCTTATCGCGGTCCAGGTCCACCAGGCAGATCTCGGAGACGAGTCCCCCGTCCAGCAGCGCGAACGCGGTGGCCGACCCCACGAGGCCCGCCCCGACGATCGCCACTTTGGCAGCCGCCGTCATTCGTCCCGCCCCCCGGAGGCGCCCGTTTCCCCGGTGATCATTCCCTTATCGCCATGCTCCAATCCCCGTTCGGGCCTTCCCCGTTATGGTAACGTTTGCGCCCGCCGCGCCATAGAATGGTGTTGAACACACAACGTCGGCTGCCGTGGGGAGGTCACACCGTGTGCGCGAGGATTAGCCGAGTCAGGAGGTGGGGGGCAATGAGAATCGGGGAACTGGCCCTGGAGCCCAGGGACGTCTCCCTCATCAAGGCGCTCAGGCCTTACGCCGGGGCATTCGGCCAGAGGCTGATTGATACCATCGTTGACATGGCCTCGTTGCAGAGCGACGGCGGAGAAGTCCAGGTACTGAGCCCCGTGTGGTTCTCCATCAAGCTCCAAGAAGTCATCCAGAACGCATTCACCTTGTTCTTGATCTTGATCCTTCTCCTACTGTCAACCGGGGCGTGGGGTTGGACCGCCCCGAAGGAGTAGCCGAAGAGCAGTCTCCGACCGAAAGGCCGTGGGTAGGTGACGATGCTTGCGAGAGAGCACGTACGGCAAGTCGAAAGTATCGCCGGAGGTACGGGAGATGTCCTCACAGTCGGTGAAGGGCATCCCCGTCATCATCGAATTGTCCGGCGAGGCGGCGGCCCTGGAGGTGGTGCCCGCCGACTTGAAGGGGCTCCGAATGAAGTGTCGCCTGGGATTGATCAATTCCATAGCCGGAGTACTGGATCCCGATTGCGTTGACGCCCTCGCCGCCCAGCCCTCGGTGTACAGGATATACCCCGACAAGATCGTGTATGCCACTCTCCACGTCGCCGGCCCGGCAGTCCGCGCCGGCATACCCCATCAAAAAGGGATCACAGGGAAAGGGGTCACGGTGGCCGTCCTGGACACGGGGGTTCATCCGCACCCCGACCTCACCCGACCGGTCAACAGGCTGGCCGCGTTCGCGGACTTCGTGGGCGGAAAGCGCTCGCCGCACGACGACAACGGGCATGGCACGCACGTGGCGGGTACCATCGCCGGGAACGGGGGCATGTCGCGCGGCATGTACAAGGGGATAGCCCCCGAGGCCTCGATCGTGGGCGTGAAGGTTCTCGACGAGAACGGGAAGGGACAGACGTCAACGGTCATCCAGGGACTGGAATGGTGCCTCAGAAACAGGGAGCGACACGGGATAAGGATAGTCAACCTTTCCATGGGTTCCGAGCCCGGGGCGCCGCCATCGGACGACCCGTTGTGCAAGGCCGTGGAGCGGCTGTGGGACTCGGGTGTGATCGTCGTCGTAGCCGCGGGGAACGACGGGCCGAACCAGAGGACTGTGCTCACCCCCGGGATTGACCCAAAGGTGATCACCGTCGGCGCGATGGACGACCGCAGGACGCCGGACCGGGGCGACGACTCCGTCGCCAGGTTCTCCGCCAGGGGCCCGACGAATGAGGGGCTGGCCAAACCGGACATCTTGGCGCCCGGCGTGGGCATCGTTTCCCTTAAGGTGCCGAAGGGCATCTTCGGTTTCGGAGGGCGTTCCCAAGCCAACAACTATCGGGCACTGTCCGGAACCTCGATGGCCACCGCCGTGGTGGCCGGTTCCATCGCCCTCATCCTCGCGAGCTCACCCGATATGGACCCCGACGAGGTCAAGGAGCGCCTGGCGGCCTCGGCGGAGAACCGCGGATACGACGCTAACACGCAGGGATACGGCTACATTGACGTGGCCAGGGCAACGGCGCGGTGAATCCAAAGGGAGGGGATGGAGCGTTGTCACCGCTTCTGTTCAGAATTCCGCCGCCCGGGGTGAGCGCACAATCCGGCAAGGGGGGACCGCCCCGCCCCGGGTGGGGCGATTACCAGTTCTGGGTCTGGCCCTATGCCTGGCGCAAGTCTTCCACGAACGTGACGGTGGTGGAGGCCCCCGAGCCGATGGTCGAATCGCCCGCGGCGCCGCAGCCCGAGCGGGCATCCCCGGCGCCCTCCGAGGCCTCCCCAGCGCCGGCCGAACAGCCGGTGGCCGAGGCAAACCCGTCGGCGGGATCACTTGTCTGGAAGCTCCCACCCAATGCGAAGAGGGGGCCGTGAAGGGAATGAGCGCTTACGACCGGGGATACCCCACCGCGGCGGGGGTAACGCCGGATCCGTGGGGCGGGCCGTCCAGGATACTAGTGTACAGCAATCCGTTCAACCAGAGGCTCTCCGCGGCATGGCACGAGGGAGCGGCGGTGTATTACCTGGACCTCGGCGAAGTCCAGGTGGAATCCGGTATGGAGGGGCTGAATCCTCTCTACTTCGTGATCACCGGTTTCGACCACGAGGGCACGCCGGTGTTGGTCCAGGGCCAATACCCGGTACTGAGTAGGGTCCCCGGTGAGCCGGGTTACTCCCAATTCTGCAGGGTCGTGTTCGTCGAAGTCCCCGCGATATACATGCCCAACACGATGAGATCCGAATCCGACGTGAAGGCTGGCGGGTTTCCGCTGCTCCAATCGGACATGGTGTTGTGCGCCGCGGTCCTCTGAGAGCCTCCCTCGACGGCACACCCCCGCGGTGTGCCGTCGTGCTTTCCGGCGGCATAGGATCTTAGGAGGCCCGCACGCCAATCATCTCATGGGGGTATGACGCGGTGGATGAATCTTACGAGCAGGCATTCGACCGACTGAGGCAGATACAATCGGAGATCGAGCGCATGAAGGCGAAGCTCCGCCAGAAGACGATCGCGGTCGAGCACGGACCCGTGAGGATGCTCATGAACGGATTCCAAGAAGTCATGGACGTATCGTTCGCCCCCGGGTCGGTCCCGAATCCGAGGAGTCTCGAGGATGCCGTCAAGTCGGCCGTCAACGAATCGGTATCGAAGTCCAGGAACATGGTCATGGAGGAAATGAGCAGGCTGATGGGCGGCATGTTGCCGCCGGGGTTCGGCCCCATGTTCGACTAGGAGGTGTCGGCATTGGCGGACGGTGAGGAATCCGGAATCGGCGGCGTCGTGAGGTTCCTCGATTCGGAGGCGGGCCGCAACCTGGACCCGCTCTCGCTCGTGTGCGTCCTCGGGATGGTCAACATCCTCGGCATCGTCAGCCTGCTCCAATCGGGGGGCGCGAAGCAAGCCTCTCAACAGGCCGAGGGCGCGCGGAAGCCCCCGGAGGCCAACCTCCTAGCCCAGACGCTGTCGAGCCTGATGTCCGGGCACGGCGGCCAGAAGATCAACCCCGGCGCCCTGGTCGGGCTGCTCAACATGCTCTCCGGCCATCCGGGTCCAGCGAGGCAGGAGCAGAAGGCGGCGGAGGAAACACCCGCGCCCGCGGCCAGGCTGGAGGCCCGGAGCGACTCCCGGCGCGCGGGGGGTGAACCCGGCGAGAGGGAGCAGAGGGGTACCACTCAGCGGTGAGGCCGTCACTTCCCCGGCTTTTCGGGAGTGATCTTTCGTGTCCTGGAGATTCCGGAGGTCGAGGCCGACGGTCGGGGTCGCCCTCGGTGGCGGAGGCATGCGGGGAGCGGCCCACATCGGCGTTCTCAAGGTGCTGGAGGCGGAGAGAATACCGGTTGACTACATCGCGGGCACGAGCGCGGGAAGCATAATCGCCGCCCTGTACGCGTGCGGCTATCCCCCCTCCGAGCTCGAGCAACTGGCGACTCGGCTCCGCGCCCCCCAGGTGTTCGACCCGGTCTTCAACCTGAGTCGCGTCGTCATCATGGGACTCAAGGTCGCCCTCGACTGCCTGAACGTGCCGTCGAGGTGGCTGCCCAAGCCCCCGCTGGGGCTGATCAGGGGCGCCCGCCTTGAGCGCTGGGTGCACCGGCTGACGAACGGAAAGACGTTCAACGAGACTGACATCCCCCTCGCCATAATCGCCGTGGACCTAAACACCGGTCGCGAGGTCGTCTTCGGGCCGGAATCGGCCAGGAAGCCCCTATCGGGCATCTATCCGACCGCGTTGATGGCCGAGGATGAACCCGTGTCCCTGGCGGTCAGGGCAAGTACCGCCATCCCCGTCGTGTTCCTCCCCAGGCGGTACGGCGAAATGAACCTGGTGGACGGGGGCATCACCAACAACGTCCCCGCGGACGCCCTCAAGGCCTGGGGGGCGGACGTCGTCATCGCCGTTGACCTGGAGTTCGCGAACAGTCGCGGGGCCGAGATAGACAACGTCCTGGAAGTGGTGATGCAGACCATAGACATCATGGGGCAGGAGATAACCTCCCTCAAGCTGGCGCAACACGCGGACGTCGTGATCCGGCCCGGGATATACGACGCCGGGCTCATGGATTTCCACAGGATCCCGGAGCTGATAGCCGGGGGCGAGAGGGCCACCCGCGAGGCCCTGCCCAGGATCCGCGAGCTGCTGTCCCGCGGCCCGTGAGCCGGGCGGCGGCCGGAAACGGGAGGAAATCGTGAGCGACGGTAGAAGACGTACCCGGTTCCGCCGGCGGGCGGGAGATAATAGTCGCGGGGGTATGCTCTTGCCGCACGAGATATACCACGGGATCTACCTTGACAACGCGGCCACCACGCGCGCGTTTCCCGAGGTCGCCGCCGCCGTCGTGCGTTGCCTGACCGAGGCGTACGGCAATCCCTCCTCGATCCACGAAAAGGGGATTGAGGCGGAACGCCTCCTCGACGAGTCGGCCCGCTCCCTCGCGGCGCTCCTCGAGGTGCCGGGCGACGAGATACTGTTCACCTCCGGCGGCACCGAATCAAACAACATGGCGATCCTCGGCGCCCTCTACGCGCGCGGTTGCGGCGTGGACAAGGTCGTCGTCAGCTCGGTGGAACACCCCTCCGTTTACAACCTGGCGCTCGAGTTGAGGCGGCGCGGCTTCGACGTGAAGTCGGCGGCGGTGGACGGGCGCGGCGTGATTGACCTGGATTGCCTCCGCAAGGTGCTCGTCCCCGGGACCGCGCTTGTCAGCATCATGCACGTCAACAACGAGACCGGGGCGATACAGCCCATACGCGAGATACGGGAGATGCTCGGGGACGGGCCGCACCGCCCCCTCCTTCACGTGGATGCCGTGCAGTCGCTCGGCCACGTGCCGTTTTCGCCGCGCCTGTTGGGGGCGGACATGGCGAGCTTCAGCGCCCACAAGATACACGGGCCGAAGGGCTCGGGCGCCCTGTGGGTGAGGAGCGGCGTGAAGCTCGCCCCCATCGTCTACGGTGGAGGCCAGCAGCGCTCCCTCCGCAGCGGGACGGAGAACGTGCCGGGGATAGCCGGCTTCGGGGAGGCGTGCAGGCGACTCGCGGCCGACCCCGGTCTCCGCGAGAATCATCTCCCCGCCCTGCGCCGCGCGTATATCGAAGGGCTCCGCCGCGAGATCCCCGACGCCGTGGTGAACGGCCCCGAAGAGACGGGGCACTGCCCGGGCACGGCTGCGCCCCACGTACTGAACGTGGGCTTCCCCAGGGTCAAGGCGGAGGTGCTGGTCCGCCTGCTCGGGTCGAAGGGCGTCTACGTCTCCAGCGCCTCGGCGTGTTCCTCCCGCAAGAGGGGAGTGAGCCGCGTCCTGGAGGCGATGAGGGTCCCGCGCGACGTCGCGGAGGGCTCCATAAGGCTGAGCTTCGGAGCGTTCAATCACCTCGAAGAGGTCGAGCGGGCGGTCGCCATCATCGCGGAGGCCGTGGCTCACCTGAGGAGGCTCGGAAAGGGCCGTGGCTGAAAACGTCCTGCTACTCAGGTACGGCGAACTCGGGCTGAAGGGCAAGAACCGCGATTTCTTCGAGGACACGCTCCTCCGCAACGTGCGCCGGGCCCTGGCCGGGATGCAAGCCGTCGCGGAGAAGCGGTTCGGTCGCGTCGTGGTGCGCGTGCCGGCCGACGAGACGGAGGGGGCCGTCGCCGCTCTGCAGCGGGTCTTCGGCCTGGTTTCCCTGAGCCCGGCCGCGAGGACGCGCCTGGAAATGTCGGAGATCCTCAAAGCCGCCCTGGAAGAGGTCGGGACCCGCGTTCAGCCGCCCTTCACGTTCAAGGTCGAGGCCCGCAGGTCCGAGAAGCGGTTTCCGCATACCTCGCCGGATATCAACCGGCTGGTCGGCACCCATATCCTGGAGGCGTACGGCAGGCGGGGCGTCGCCGTTGACGTCCACGAGCCGGACATCGTGGTCCACGTCGAGGTGAGGGACGACGGGGCATACGTGTTCTCGAGGGTGATACCGGGTCCCGGCGGGTTGCCCCTCGGGTCGGGCGGGAAAGCCCTATTGCTCCTTTCGGGCGGTATTGACAGCCCCGTCGCCGGCTGGTTCATGATGAAGCGCGGCGTCGCGCTGGAGGCCATACACTTCCACAGCTTCCCGTTCACGAGCGAGAAATCCAAGCAGAAGGCGGTTGACCTCTGCGGGGCGCTCGCGCGATGGGGCCTGCCGGTGCCGCTCCACGTCTGCCATTTCGGCGAGATCCAGGAGGAAATCGGCAGGTCCTGCCCGGACGAGATGACGACCATCGTGATGCGTCGCATGATGCTGCGGATATCGGAGCGTACGGCGGTCGCGCGCGGCTGCCAGGCACTCGTGACGGGCGAAAGCGTCGGCCAGGTGGCAAGCCAGACCCTCGAAAGCATGGGGGTTGTGGGCGGCGTCACCGCCATGACGATCCTGCGCCCCCTCTGTGGGCTGGACAAGGTCGAGATAATAGAGCGCGCGAAGCGGATAGGAACGTTCGACATCTCCACCCGTCCCTTCGAGGATTGCTGCGCCATGTTCGTGCCCCGCCATCCGAAAACGAAGCCGAGGCCGGACCAGGCGGAACGGGCGGAGGCCGCGATGGACGTGGACGGCCTCGTGGAGAGGGCATTGCAGGGCATCGAGCTGATCACGCCGTAGGAGGGGATGCGCATGGGCGTCCAGACCGTCACCACGAACTGGAAGGAGGGCACGGTGTTCGAGTCGTCCCTCCCGTCGGGGGCCGCGATCACCATGTCCGGGTCGGGACCGAAGCCGCTGGAAGTGATGTTCGCGAGCCTCGGGAGCTGCGCGGGGCTCACCCTTCTCTCGCTCGCCTCAAAGCTGAGGATCCCCCTTCGGAGGGTCGAGATTGACGTTCGGGGGGAGCTCGCCGAGGGAAAGGTCCAGGTGATGAAGGCCGCTCACCTGAAATTCCGGCTTTGGGGGGACGCGCTCGATCGCGGGCAGGTCGAGAGACTACTCCAGATGACCGAGAAGTACTGCCCGGTGTACGGGACCCTGGTGTCCGCGGGGCCGATCGACTACTCCTACGAGATCGATCCCGCCTGACCGGCGGCCTGGGAATTAAACAGTCCGCGCGCCTCCGAGAAGGCCGCACACCTCGGGCCCGAGGGGCCCGTTTCTCTTTCCCCCCGGAATCGCACGCCCCGGAAAAGGGAAACCTATGCTCGAAACGTGTGAAGGGGGGGGTAAGGGCGTGGGGCTGTTCAGGTACGATCCGGCGAGAGAGCTCCTGCGCCTGAGGGACAGTTTCGGCCGATTCATGGAGTACCCGTTCAGGGCCATGAGGAGGGAGACCGGGCCGTGGCAGCCGTCCGTGGACGTGTTCGAGCGGGGAAATGACATCGTCCTCCGCGCCGAGGTGCCTGGGGTCGCCCCCGGGGACCTGGACATCCGCGTCACCCAGAATTCGGTTTCCCTTAAAGGCGTAGTCCAAAGGGAGGAGCGCACCGACCAGGAGGGCTACTACTACAGCGAGAGACAGTACGGGTCATTCTACAGGTCGATCCCGCTGCCCGACCAGGTCAGGCCCGAAAAGTCGAGGGCGACTTACGTCAACGGGATCCTCGAACTCGTCATGCCCAGGGAGACCGACGGCAGGGAGGCCGCGTACAGGGTGCCCGTCGTGACCGAGACCGAGAGAGACGACATCGGCAGGACCCAGTAGCCGACACCGGGGGTGTTCGACTTGCTATTCTCGTTCCGCCGTCCGGCGATGGTGTTGCCGGCCCTCGTGGCCCTCGTGGTCGCGGCCTGCGTCGGCGCGGGCTGCTCCTTCTCGCTGGGTTCCGGGTCGGGTTCGCGGCAGGACGAAAGCCGGATGCAGTCCATGATAAAGCAGGAGGTGCAGAGCCAGGACACCCGCCGGATGGTGGAGGAAATGGTGAACGAGACGAGGGCGTCGCTCACCGCCGAGGAGGTGCTCAAGGCTCCCCAGGGCCAACGGGCAATACAGGACGAGGTGAAGAAGGCGCTCCAAACCCCGGAGGTCCAGATCTCCCTCCAGGAGCAGCTAAAGAAGTCTCTCAGTTCCCCGGACATGAAGAAGGCGATATCGGACGCCGTGAGGGACGCCCTCATGAGCATGTTGCAGGGCAAGGCCGCCGGGGGTGGGGCGGCCGGCGGGATGGGAGGTGGTGGATAGGATCGGCGACCGGGTGGGGCCGCCCTCGAGCAGTCCCCACCCGATTTCTTATGTAACCATCCGCCCGGTCGGAACATAAGATGTAGCCGATAAGAGGACACCGTTGAGGTGCCGGGCCTCCCCATCCCCTCCAGGCCGGTGCCTCCCGGGCGGGGGCCTCACGGCCCCCGCCTTTACCTGCGCGTCCGCCTTTCGCTAGCCTGAGCAGAGCGACCTGCCTAGTTCGAACGCGCGGCGGATGCCCGCCTCGTCGCCAGCCGCGTCGCCGATGTCCGAAGCGGTCACGCCCAGCGTCCCTTGCAGGGTCATTCCCAGGTATTCGAGCGACTCCTCCATCATGCCGAACAGGTGTCTCGGGGTGCCCGGATCGCTGTCGGCGTACGGGGCGACCACGACGACTCGCTTGCCCGCCAGGGAGTCCTTCCTCGCTATGAGCGCGTACCACCTGTCAACGAACACCTTCAACTGCGCGCTGGGTCCCCACCAGTACACCGGGGTCCCGAGCACCAGGGCGTCGGCGCGTACGACCTCGTCGTAGAGCCACGCCATATCGTCCCGCTGCACGCATTCGCCGGTGCGCTCGCACGAGAGACAACCCCTGCAAGGTGCTATATCCAGGTCGCCCAGGTACACCTTCCTCGCATCGGCGCCGACGGACGCGGCGCCTTCCAAGACCCTATCCACCAGCACGTCCGTGTTCCCGCCCTTCCGCGGGGAACCGACGACCGCGAGCACGTACATTCCGCGACCTCCCCTCCGCGACTTCGCCGCTCTGAACCTCCCACATTCGACGAACGCGGACGGTTCCCCTCGGCGCGGTCTCACCGGGCACTCAACCGAGCAGGGACGCGATCTTCATGAGCAGCCACGTAAGGGGATTCGCCCCGTCGCATATGCTCGAGATCAGCGTCGCGCCCTCGGGCAACGTGAACTGCGCCTCGATGGCGGCCTGCGTGTGAAGCGCGGCGACGTTGGTCGCGATCAGGAGGCCGACCCCTATCACGACCGCACCGATGACCACCGACCTGAACACGTTACCTCGGACGATGGGCGCGACCATGGCCACCATGAACGGGATGGTGGCGAGGTCGCCGAAGGGCAACACTCTGTTACCGGGGATCACGGCCGCAAGCACGATCGTTATGGGCACGAGGATTATGGCGGTGGCTATTGCGGCGGGGTGGCCCACCGCGATGGCGGAGTCGAGGCCTATGTAAAACGACCGGCCCCCAAAACGCTTCTGCATGAATTCCCTGGCGGCCTCCGATACGGGGATCAGCCCTTCCATGAGCACCTTCACCATGCGCGGCATCAGGAACATGACGGCCGCCATTGATATGGACAGGTTGAGCGCCCGCTTAACGTCGTAGCCCGCAAGCACGCCGAGTATGAGGCCCAGTATCACGCCCAGCACGGTCGGGTCTCCCACGATCCCGTAGCGCTCCTGGATGGACTCCGGGTCTATGGAGATCTTGTTGATGCAGGGTATCCTGTCTATCACCCTATCCAGCGGCAACGCGATCGGGACGTAGGCGGCCGAGAAGCCGTGCGGCAGCGAAATGCCCGGTATCCCGTAAAAATCCTGTATCATGGGGGCCGTCCAGTCTCCCAACTTCAGCACGATGGCCGCGTTCGCGGCCGCAGCGAGCACGCCGAGCCACAGTCTGCCGGTGGCCGCCGTGACCAGCGCGCCGGTGAAAGCGAAGTGCCAGAAGTTCCAGATGTCCACGTTCACCGTCCGGGTCGCCCGTCCGAGCAGCATGGCAATGTTGACGGCCAGGCCCAGGGGGATGATCAGCGCCCCCGCCCTGGAGGCGAACGCTATGGCGGCCGCCGCGGGCCAGCCCACGTCAACAACTGTGAGCTCTATGCCGAGCCGCTTCACCATGGCCTGGGCGGCCGGACCTAGGTTGCCCACGAGGACGCCCAACACCAGGCCGATCCCGACGAACCCGATACCTATGACCACGCCGGAACGAAACGCCTTCCCCGGCTTCTGTCCGAGCGCGACCCCGAGAACGAAGATGATGATGGGGAGCATCACGGTCGCCCCGAGGTCGAGCAAATACTTGAATACCCCCACGAGAATCGCCTCCCTACGAAGTGTTTTCGAGCCGGTCCCCGCGGCGAGGCCGTGGTGCCGTCACGGCTTCTTGAGCTCGTTGGCAATCCGTTCCGACACCTGGTCCTCCCCGATCCCCGTGAGGTAGGCGAGGCCGTTCACCACCGGGACGGAAATCTTCTGCGGCAGGGGCGTCGTGGTCACGATCAGGTCCACGCCCTGCGCCGCGTATGACGGTATTTCTATCGCCTTGCACTGGATGATGTTCGCCACGATGCCGTTCTTCCGGCACACCTCGGACACCTTTTCGGCCACGACGGTGGAGGTGGCGATTCCAGTCCCGCAGGCGACCAGGATCTGCTTCTCCGCAGGCAAAAGGATTCACCCCCCTTCTCCCGAGAGGAATCGCCTACGGCCCGCCCGGGGTCGGCCCCGCCCGGCGAAGCGGGGGCCGACACTCCGCGGGGTGCCCGACCGGGCGCGCCTTCCAGCCCCCGAGAACCCGGTGGACGACGGGGGTGGAGCCCCGCGATGCGGCGACAATGGGTGGGTATCGTTCACGGGCGACGACCTGGAGCGATGATCTGTGGCGATGATCCGGAGCGATGATCGCGAGCGGTAGGGACCGAAGTCGGCGTGTGGTGCGTATTCGCGCGCGGCTGGAAGTACGTGCCGGGCCCCTGATGGTTTCGCCACGGCCACGGACCGGACCTTCCGCCGCGGGCGTCAAATCCCGGCGTTTTCGCCCGCGGGCGGCATTCGATTGATTGGCGGTTGACTGCCGGCGCGGTCCGCGTACACTTGTACTTGGGCGACGCGCACGGCCGGGGGAGGAATGACCATGACCGGAAACGGGGACGGGGGAAGCGTCCGCGGCTTCGGAGCGGACCTCGGCCTCGGATTCCTGCGGGCAATTCCCGTGGCCGCGAGCATATTCGGGTACGGCCTGGTGTTCGGCGTGCTGGCGGGGCGGGCCGGGCTCGGGTACTGGGAGATCGCGGCGATGTCGGCCTTCGTCTTCGCCGGCTCCGCGCAGTTCGCCGCGGTGAACATGATCGCGTCGGGCGCGGCGGCCGGCCAGATCGTTGTGACCACGCTGCTCCTCAACTTGCGGCACCTGCTGATGGGGGCGTCCCTGGGCTCCCACCTGCGCTCGGTGGAACCCTGGAAGCTCGCCGTCCTGGGGCATTTCATGAACGACGAATCCTACGCCGTGACCATAGACCACTTCCAGCGCCACGGGGGGAGCGTCCCCTATTTCCTGGGAGCGGGACTGGCGACCTTCGTCGGCTGGTTCGGGAGTTCCGTTACGGCGGCCGCGGTCGGCAACGTGCTGGGGGACGCGCGGAGATTCGGCCTGGACTTCGCCTTTCTCGGGACCTTCATAGGGCTGCTCGTGTTGAACCTCAAGAGCAGGGAGGCCTGTGTCGCGTTCGCGGCCGCCGCGGGAGTCGCCCTGGCGGCGTGCCGCATCATGCCGGGCAACTGGCACGTCGTGCTGGCGGCGGCCGCCGCCGCCATTACGGGATCGGTGGTGGAAATGCGTGCGACCGGAGATACTCGGGCTCATAGCGGGCATGGCGGTCGTAACCTACCTGACGAGGGTTAGCTTCCTCCTGCTCGCGGGGCGCGTCTCCCTCCCCCGGGCGGTGGAGACCGGCCTCAAGTACATCCCAGTGGGGATCATCACGGGCCTCGTCGTCCCCGCGCTTCTCGTCGTTGACGGCAGAGTGAACGTCTCCATGTCCAACCCGTACCTACCGGCGGGGATCGTATCCGCGCTCCTGGCGGCCAGGTTCAAGAACGTGCTGCTCGCCATGTGCGGAGGCGTCGCAGTCGTCGTCCTCCTCAGGCTCTCGGGCTGACCCCGTGATTTGCCCCGACTCCCCGACATAGTCTTATCTTGAGCCGTCGCCCGGCAGGAATCCGGCTGAATTATGCGAACAGTCTTACCGGGGTTCGCTTGTGTCGCTTCCGGATGACGTGCGGCGGACGACCCTTACCGGGGAGGAGGTGAGAGCGGTGAAACAGAACTGGAAGTCGCTCGCGCCCGTCGCGGTCCTCATACTACTCGCCCTCTTCATACGCATCTTCGTCCAGAAAGGCGCGAAGCCGTTGCGAGACGTCCACCCGTGGGACTACATCCTGATGGTCGCAACGATACTCGTGGCCGGCTGGTACCTGTACAGGCTGTACCACGGTACTTCTTCCCGAGCTGTCCAGTCCAAGTAGCAGACCGGAGGGGTATGTTTGAACGTACCCGCAGTCGCGTTTGAGAAGTTCGGCTTCACTTACACGGACCGGGAGAGGCCGGCGCTGGCGGACATCGCCATGTCCGTGAACGAAGGGGAATCCGTACTGATAACCGGGCCCGCCGGGGCCGGCAAGACGACCCTGTGTTCCGCCCTGAACGGGCTCGTCCCCCACTTCTTCACGGGCAGGATAAGGGGACGCGTGCTGGTGAAGGGGATCGACACGAAGCGCAGCAACATCGCGCGCCTGTCGCACATCGTAGGGATGCTCTTCCAAGACCCCTCCGACCAGCTCGTCTCCCCCACCGTCGAGGACGACGTCGCGTTCGGGCCCGAGAACTACGGGGTCCCGAGGGAAGAGATCCAGCGCCGGGTGACGGAAAGCCTCGCCCTCGTCAGGCTCGCCGGGTACGAGAAGCGGGTGCCGTACACCCTGTCGGGCGGCGAGCAGCAGGCGTGCGCCCTCGCCGGCGTGATCGCGATGAGGCCCGACATACTGGTACTCGACGAGCCCACGTCCAACCTCGACCCGCTTGGAAGCTCCCAGGTCTTGGAAATCGTGTCCCGCATGGCCAGACGGCACGGAAGGACGCTCCTGGTCGTGGAGCACAGGCTCGAGGAATTCGTGCCGCTCTGCGACAGGCTCGTGGTGATGGAGGACGGCCGCCTGGCGCTCGAGGGCGCGGTGGATGATCTGTTCTCGGAGGAGAACGCGCGCGCGATGGAGGCCAAGGGCGTCCGCCTCCCGCAGGTCACGCTGCTGGCCCTGAGGTTGCGGGAGCGCGGCCTGTGGCCGCAGGGGAAGAGGCTCCCGGCCACCGTCGAAGAAGCCGCGCGGGGGCTGGCGCCACACCTCCGCAAAGGCGGCTCCCCCGGTCCCGGCGCGGGTGGGTGCGGCGGGCGCGGCGGGAAGCCGGTGATCGAGGTGCAGGGCCTGTGGCACGTCTATCCGAACGGCACACCTGCCCTGCGGGGGATAGACCTGGCGATAGCGGAGAACGAGTTCGTAGCCATCGTGGGCCAGAACGGCTCCGGCAAGACCACCCTCGTCAAGCACTTCAACGGGCTGTTGCGGCCGACCAAGGGCCGGGTGGTCGTCGGGGGAATGGACGCGGGGAAGGAGAGCATCGCGAGGCTGTCGCGGAAGGTCGGCTACTGCTTCCAGAACCCGGACCATCAGATGTGTTGCCGCACGGTGCGCGAGGAGCTCCTGTTCGGCCCCGGCAACCTCAAGATGGACGAATCGTCCGCGCTGGATCGCATGGCCGAGATCGCCGCGGGCATGAAGTTGGAGCAGTATCTGGACAGGGGGCCGTTCCAGCTCAGCAAGGGGGAACGCCAGAAACTCGCGGTGGCGGCGATCCTCATGATGGGTCCGGACGTGATCGTGATAGACGAGCCCACGACGGGCCAGGACTACCGCATGGGCCGCGAGATGATGGACCTTGCGGTGCGACTGCACCGGGAGGGCAAGACCGTCGTGGTGATCACCCACGACATGGGCATCGTCGCGGAGTACGTGGACAGGGTGATCGTGCTGCGCGACGGCGAGTTGCTGCTGGACGGCACGCCCCGGGAGGTATTCGCGAAGCCGGACGTGATCTCCACGACCTCGCTCGAGCCGCCCCAGGTGGCGAGGCTGGTGCGGGCGCTGGCTGATTTCGGGCTGCGCGGGGACGTGCTCACCGTCGGTGAGATGGTCGAGGAAGTCTCGGCGAGATGGGCGGGGGGTGCCTAGCAGGTGGTACTCGAGTACATACCCGGCAAAGCCCTGTTCCACAGGCTCGACCCGCGCGTGAAGATGCTGTACTTCGCGACCGTCGTGCTCGTCGTGGCGTGGTGGTCGGACCCGATATTCCTGAGCGTCGTGTTCGGCGCGATCATCCTCATACTGAAGATGAGCCGCGTGCCCATGGGGCTCGTGACGTCGTTCCTGCGCGCCCTGGTGCCGGTGATCGTGGCGTACTTCGTATTCAACCTGTTCCTCAAGCCTCACGAGAACCCGCACGTGCTGTTCTACGTGATCCCTCCCGGCGTCGCCCGATTCACCCTGGGGGTGTCGGTCGAGGCGATCGTATGGTCGCTCGCGGCCGTGCTTCGCTTCCTCTCGATCCTCCTCACGGTGCGCACGGTGTTGCTGCTGACCCCGGTGAGGGACGTGGTGCTTTCGCTCGTGCGGATGGGGCTGCCGCCGGAGTTCGGCGTCGCCATGGGCATCGGTTTCGGCTACATACCCGTGCTGATAGACGAGAACCGCAAGATAAAGGAGGCCCTGCAGTCGCGGGCGTGGGAATTCGAGTACCGCAACCCGTTCCGGAGGCTGAAGGCGCTCATGAGGATGATGGTCCCCACGCTGATGAGCACCATGAGGCGGGCCAACGCCATCGCAGTGGCAATCGAGGCGAAGGGGTTCAGCTACAACGTTCGCGGCCGGACGTGGCTCAAGGAGCTGAGGTTCTCGCGCGAGGACTACGCGGTGATGGCGGTGTTCGTCGCCGTGATCGTCGGCGCCGCGGTCGTCGGCTCGCCGATGATGCGAATCGCCACCTACAAGTTCACCTCAGGGCTCGTGCTGGGCCTCGTCCGGATCCCGTGACGCTTGCGGGGGAATGAATCGTGTCGCCGTTCATATCGAGGCTGACGTGGGAAGAGAACAGGGAACTCGTGAGGGACGCGCCGGCCGTGCTCGTCCCGGTGGGCTCGACCGAGCAACACGGCCCGCACCTGCCGGTTGACAACGACGCCTTCTGCGCCGAGGCGCTGGCGCGCCGGATCGCCGAGGAGGCCGGACGGCGGGGCAGGATCGTGGCGGTGTCGCCGCCGGTGGCATTCGGGGTTTCCGAGCACCACATGGGGTTCCCCGGGACCATAGCGCTGCGACCGCGCGTATTCGAGGACATGGTGTACGACATAGGGGCGAGCCTGCTGCGACACGGCTGGCGCGCAGTGGTCTTCGTGAACGGCCACGGCGGAAACAGCTCGGCGCTCGCGTCAGCCGCGGAGCGGCTCGCGCACAGTTTCCCCGAGGCGCTCGTCCTGGTCCACGAATGGTGGCAACTCCTGGGGGACAGGCTGCGCGAGATCCTGGAGGACAGCCTCTGCCACGGCTGCGAGGGAGAGACGTCGCTGTCGCTCGCGCTGGGACAGAGGGTGCTCGGGGATAAGGCTCGGCGCGAAATGCCGCCGCTCGCGAGCAAGTTCTTCGCGGTGAATATGCTGGCCCCGCGACTCAAGATCGGATTCCCGTTGCCCCCGATGAACCGCCTCACGCGGTCCGGAGTGATAGGCGACCCCACGAAGGCGACGGTTGACAAGGGGGAAGCGATCGTTCGGGAGGTCGTCTCGCGGACGATCCTCCTGATAGACGAGATCGCCGCCGGCAACCCGCTGGCGGCGGGGGACACTCAACAATCAGCTGGTCAAGGAGGTGAAAACGAATGATAGGCACCGAACCAAGGGAGAGGCGGTCGTTGCTCACCGCCAGGCAGGTCGGCCTGATAGCGGCGTTCGGAGGCCTCGGGTTCGCGTGGCGCGCGCTCGGCCTCGTGATCCCGCTGTACCCACCCTTCGTGCTCGACATACGCGAGACGGCGATAGTCCTCGCGGCGTTCGCCGGTGGACCGTGGGTGGGGCTGTGCACCGGCATACTCATAGGTCTCCCGTCGGCAATCCCGGTCATGGACATAATTTATTACCCGGCGATAGCCCTCACTTTCTGCCTGTTCGTGAAGAAGATCTGGCAGCTTAAGGGGATCGCACGCTATGCCCTCGCCATCGTATCGCTCGTAGGAATAGAGTACCTGATCGGGCTGCCGATCTCGGCGTACGTCATCAGCCTCTTCGGATTGGCACCCTTCAAGCCGTTCCTGATCACGTCCTGGGTGGGAGGCACGGGCTACGTATACTGCGCCCAGATGGTGATACCGCTCCTCCTCGCCCTGGAGCTCGCGCCCGGCTTCATGAAGCCGAGGTGGAGCTGGCGCGGCGGCGAAGAGATCGAAGAGGAAGTAGCAGCGTAGGAGTATCGGGGAGAGATTCGGCGCCCCGGGTCCTCACCGGGGCGCCACCCTGTCCAGCCGTTCTCTC
>JANLGA010000027.1:0-5753 GCA_024653225.1 Bacillota bacterium
CCGGGGACGCCCGCCGCTTCGAGCACCGGTCGGAGCACCGCCACCACGAGGTCCATCGCTCCCGATGTCCTGAAAAGCGAGGTCGCGAACATTATCCCGACGAGGTAAGGGAGGATCTTGATGCCCATCTCCAGGCCTTCCTGCGCACCTTCCACGAATGCCTTGTAGACGGCGACTCCCCTGGCGAACCCGTACACCGGGATGCCCATCATCAAGGCGGGCATGACCCACCGCGAGAGTGCGGCGATGAACGCGGATACGTGACTCAAGCCCGACCCCTCCACCTGGACCTCAGCACCGCGTCGGTCCACAGGGCGGCCGTCAGCGCCGCAATACCCGCCAGCAGTGTCGGGCCGACGACAGCGGTCGGCTCCCTCGAACCCATCTGTGCACGAACGGCGACGATACCTCCAGGCACGAGCGTGAACCCCGAGCACACCATCGCCACGAACGTACACATCGGCGATGAAGCCACGGTACCCTCGCGACTCAGGTCCCGAAGCTCCTTCATCGCCTTCAGGCCCAGCGGGGTGGCGGCGCCGCCGAGCCCGAGCAGGTTGGCGCTGAAGCTCATGCTGACGGCCTCCAGTGCGGGATGACCTGGGGGAACCCCCCTAAGCAGCCGCCGAATGAACGGCGAGACGAGCCTGCACACCACCGAGGTCAACCCGGACCGCTCCGCGATTTTCATCAGGCCGAGCCACAGGCACATGGCCCCGAGGAATTCCAGCATCATGTGGACCGCTGTGGAGGCGGACCTCAGCGCCTCGGTCACGGCCGCATCCGTCCTCCCGCCCGCGAACGCGACGACCAGCCCCGAACACACCAGGATCAGCCACACTGCATCCAAGTCCACCCCTCCCGTCACAAAAAACTATTCTACGCTAGGAAAAAAATACAACGATTCGGCGCGGTTACGGCCGAAACCGGGGGTTATACTAGTTTCGAGGGTCTATAGCAGCCGAGCGAAGGCGATTGCAGGTCGAAAGGGCGATCTGCAATCGCCGGGCAAAGGTTGCTGCCGGTCCTGGTGGCTGGGATGCCATGCCGGAACCTCTGTGGATCGGCAGCAGCCGGAGCGAAGATCGTTGTCGGTCCGAAACGCGGTCCGTGGCGGCCGAAAGGCTGTCGCGGGCCGCCTGGGATCGACGACGGTCGAGCCCGAGCCAAGACGGCAAGACGTCCAGTAGTGGTTGCGGATAGTCGAATTGATTATCCGCAGCTTCGAATGGACCTCGTTCCGTCGGGCAACGGTCAGATGTCGGTCCCGTAAGGCTCACGGACAGCCGAGAGGTTGTTCGTGGGTCCAAAGGGATCGCTTAACTGGCCAGAGCGAAGGTTGCTATAGGCCCTCTGTTCCCATGGCGTAGAACAGGAAAGGAAGGTGTTCCATGGCACGTCGCGGATTCATGTCCGACCAGCTCAGGGAACAGATAGCAACGGACCTGGGTGTGTACGACACCGTGCGTAACTATGGATGGGGAGCAGTGTCTTCCAGGGACTGCGGTAGGGTCGTCCGGAGGGCTATCGAAATCGCCGAACAGGCGGTCGCCGGCCGAAACGAGGGCCCCCGACTTCGTTAGCCATTCCGAGTGACCTCAAGGCATCGTCCAAGGACTGCTCGTCCACGAGAACAGGCTCGAACAAATCACCGACCGACCCAATTCTCGCGGGAACAGACCTGATGTTAAATCGGGCGGGGTCAACTCCGTCGAGCTCGTCCCAGCCGATGGGGGTCGAGACCGGGGCGCCGGGAAACGGTCTTGGGACATAAGGTCCCACGATCGTCTTGCCCTTGGCGTTCTGAAGGTAATCAATGTAGACCCTGCCCGATCTTTTCTTTACGGAACGCTCCAAGGTGACCTGTTCCGGCATCGTGTCTCGTATAGCTTCCGCAATCCTCCTCACGAATGCCGCGACCGTGGGGTACGGATACTCCGCCCGCACGGGGACGTAGATGTGAAGCCCGGTCGCTCCGGAGGTCTTCGGGTATCCCCTCAATCCGAGGTGATCGAGGCACATCTTCACGGCCCGCGCCACCCCGACGACCGCAGCGAATGTCGCCGGGGGGGCGGGATCGAGGTCGAAGACCGCGTAGTCGGGAAAACCTATGGAACCGATGCGCGAGGACCAGGGGTGTATTTCAATGGCGGCCTGGTTTCCTATCCATGCTAGGTCGCCGGGGTCATGGGCGAGCAAGAACCTTATGTCGCGACCCTCGCCCCGGTACTCGAAAGTATCCAGCCAGGGCGGCGCGTACGCCGGAACGTCCTTTTGGTAAAACCATTCTCCGTGGATGCCGTCCGGATACCGCGTGAGGACCAGCGGGCGATCCCTTGTGTGCCGCAGCAGGGTGGGCGCCACCGCGAGCAGGTAGTCCACGAGGTCTCCCTTCGTGTACCCGTCCTCCGGCCACAACTCCTTGTCCTGATTCGACAGCGTGACTTCGCGGGTTCCTATCTTCGCCGGGGTCATCCGGAACTCACACCCCCGTCAACTGGTCGAGGGTGCACTCCGCGGGTGACTTATCCCTTCTCAGCCGGACATACGAAGCGTGCCTGAGCGCTAGATCGTCCGTGACTTCCGCGAACGAGATCTCGCACACGGTGTCCGGGACCACCCAAACGGCACCCCGAAGTTCTGTCGGTATCCTGCCTGACGGGAAGTGGAATGGCGGACCGTCCGCGCGGGTGAGGCTCTCCCACAACGCGACACGTTCCCTCTCGTTGAGGCCGGTCCCGGCCCGCCCCACGTACACCAGTTCCTCCGCGCTGTACAGGCCCAGGGCAAGCGAGCCCACAAAATGACCGACGCCGCGCGAGACCGCGCCGATGACGCAGTCCGCGACCCGCCGCACCTTGATCTTGAGCCAGTACGACGTCCGCCTGCCCGGTAAGTACGGGCTGTCAACGCGCTTCGCGACTATCCCCTCCAGGCCGCGACCGGCCATTTCCCGGAAAAGGGCCCTGCCCCGACCCCGGAAGTACGGCGACAGCGCGACTTCCCCCGTGTCGTGGAGCGCGGCGTCCAGCATGCTCTTGCGTTCCCCCAAGGGCACGTCCAGGAGGCCGCGGCCGTTCACGCTGAGCAAGTCGAAAGCGACGTAGACCGGCCTTCCACCCCCGCGTTGAAGCGCCTGGAAACTGGGCTTCCCGCGCCTGATGACGACGACCTCGCCGTCCAGGGTGGCGCTTCGGTGCCTGAGCGCCGCGTGCAGGCGGCCCAGCGAGGGAAACTCGGGCGTAATATCCTTCAGCCTCCGGCTCTGCAGGACGGTGGCGTCGCCGAGAAAGGCGACGGCCCTGTATCCGTCCCACTTAGGCTCGAAGTAGTAATCCGGCGAGTCGAACGGTTCCGCGCAGGGCGTCGCCAGCATCGGCTCGAGAGGGCCGTTCACCGGGTCGCTCGTCATTGGACCGGGCCCGCGGCGCCGCCGGTCCTCCGCCGTTGGGCCGCCTCGATGCTGTGCCGCAGCGCCTCCGCGAGGTCCGCGATTCCCTCCACCCCCGGGGCCCTGATCGCCTCCACTCCCCTTCCCTCCACCTTGGCGCTGATGGCCCTGGTGAGCCTCTCGCGTCTGTCGCTACGATACTTCGACGGTTCGAACGGGGACGACAACATGTTCACCAGGGTGGTCGCCATCTGGACCTCCCTGTCCTCGGGCTCGTCGCCGAATGGTATCGCCAGGGACTCGCCGGGCCTGACCTCGTCCGGCCAAAACATGGTCTCCATGACGAGCGCGCGCGCACCGTACGTTCTGACGGTGGCCAGGGTCTCCTTCGACCTTATTGCGACGCGGGCGACGGCCACGCGTCCGCTCTCGTCCATTGCACGCCTCAACAAAGCGTACGCCCTCGCACCCCCCTCCACGGGTTCCAGGAAGTACGCCCTGTCGAAGAAGATGGGGTCCACCTCGCGCATGTCAATGAAGTCCTCGATCGCGATCGTCTTCTGAGGAACGGCCTGCAATGCCTCCAGTTCCTCATCGGTGAAGAGCACGTACTTGTCTCTCTCGTACTCGTATCCCCACACCACCTCCTCGGCGGGGACCTCTCTCTTGCAGTAAGGGCACCACTTGACGTACCTGATCGGCGAACCGCACTCCCCGTGGAGGTAGTGGAATCGAGGGTCCCTTCGCTCGGTCGCGGCGTACAGCCTGATGGGGATGTTGACGAGCCCGAATGATATCGCGCCCTTCCACAAAGGTCGCATGGCGGGCGCTACGGGACGCCGACGGGCTTCTGCGCTTCCACGGCGGCCCCCTCGGCCGACCGCTCCTCTCTCGCTTCTCCGCGCAGGATGGCTCTCACCTGGGCGAGGAGCATGGGTATCAAGTCAATCACGCGATCGAACACCGCGCCGCCCGTGACCGGCAGCATTCGGACGGTCCCCTGCCCGACGACCAGGAAGCCCACGGGTTGGACCGACACGCCGGCCCCACTCCCGCCCGCGAAGGGCCTCGCGGCGCCGTTTCCTCCTGTCCTGGCGTCGGGCGCGGCGCCGGCCGAGCCGTATTCGCCGCCTCCCGCGGTGAAACCGAAGGTCACCCTGGACACGGGCACTATGACGCTCCCGTCTGGGCTCTCGACTGGTTCACCCACCACCGTGTTCACGTCCACCATGTCCTTGATGCTCTCCATGGCCGTCTTCATGAGGCCCTGTATCGGATGCTCGTCCAAGCACCTTCACTCTCCTCGACGCCTTCCAGGCGATCCCCAGGAGGGCATTAATAGCATGACCGCCGCGCATTTCCGCTATGCAATCCACTTCCATCTCCAGCCGGCCTTCCAGGAACGACGGCTCGATGCCGACCTCCGGGGCGCACCTCCACTCACCCACGAACTCACGTGCGACCGAAAGCGTCGCCCCCGCGAGCTCCCAGGCGAGACCAGTGGCGATACCCGTCGAGGATGCCTCCCCGGTCCCCGTAACCGCGCGAACGCGGAGCCTCAGCAAGGCAGTCCTGGACAGCAGGTATCGCGCGGCCTCCGCGATGTCGGACGGCCTCATCGCGAGCCGCCCCCAAAGACGGACGCCGAGCCTTCGCCACACCGCAGCCGTGGCGCGGGGGTGACGGGGCGCGCCGCGCGGCAGCACGAGTCTCAGCCTGACGATGCCCCACAGCGCGGACACCTCCGCTTCCAGGCGCCCCCTGAGCCCTTCAATCCGGAGCCTGAGCCTGAATCTCAGCGGGGACATGACCACGAAAAGCAAAGCCGCCCCGGATACCGCCAGGGCGACCGCAAAGCCTCTCAAGTGGCACCCGCCCCCCCGGCCCGCGTCGAGCGCGGGCGACCGCCCCTATTCTTCCACCGACGCGGCCGGGTATTCCGTTTCCCCGGGGAGCCTCGCCTCGGGCAGGTCCTCGATGCTGTTCAAGCCGAATTCCTTGAGGAATTCCCTGGTAGTCCCGTACAGCATCGGCCTCCCGAGAACCGGCTTGCGACCCACCTCCCTCACGAGACGGCGCTCGAGCAAGGTGTTCAGCGCACTCTCCGACTTGACCCCTCGGATC
Organism: Bacillota bacterium; assembly: GCA_024653225.1. GTDB lineage: Bacteria > Bacillota > Sulfobacillia > JABLXB01 > JABLXB01 > JANLGA01. The sequence continues at coordinate 5,516 of JANLGA010000027.1, forward strand.
ATCTCGATCTGGGCGCGCGTGACCGGCTGCCTGTACGCCACGATGGCCAGCGTCTCCAGTGCGGCCCTTGACAGGGCGGGGGGCCTGCTTCGCACGAGCCTTTCCACGTACTCCGAGAGATGGGGCTTGGTGACCAGGCGGATGCCGCCGGCCACTTCCTGGATCTCGATCCCGCTGTCCGGCTTCGAATGCCGCTCGCGCAACTCCTCGACCGCGTCTTTGACGACCGCCCTGTCCT
>JANLGA010000027.1:5763-22103 GCA_024653225.1 Bacillota bacterium
AGGATCGATTGCAGTTTTTCAAGCGTGACGGGGGAATCGGAGGCGAACAACAGGGCCTCCACCGCCGCCGCTGCAAGAGTGGTGTCCACCGCCGCTTTCATCCCTCCGCCGTTCCCGTATTACGACGACGAGCGCTGAATATCCTGACGTCGCCGAAGAGGCCGTCCTGTTCCGCCCTGAGGCGCCGCCGCCGCACGAGCTCGAGCAGCGCAAGGAAAGCGACGACCACTTCGCGGCGGGTCACCGCCGACCGCACGAAATGACTGAACAGCACCGCCTGATTCCGCGCGGCACGCGCGACCGCCCGCATCAGCTCCGCCATTTTCTGCCTGACGCTCACGGACTCGCGGACGATCTTGGAGAACACGGGGCGGTGCTTGTCCGCCAGGCGCCTCCCTGTCTGCAGGATATCGTACAGGCTGAGATCCCCGAGTTCGACCTGCGTCTCGCCCGCGGCGCCGGCCGCCCCCCTGGCGAATCTCTTGCACTGGGCCGAGTGCAGGTTGCCGAGATGATCCGCGAGCTCCCTGAACCTCCTGTACTCCAGGAGCATGTCCACGAGCCCTCTCCTCGGGTCCGGAGCCGGTTCGTCACCCGCCTCCGCCCTCGGCTTCGGCAGGAGCATCCTCGTCTTTATCTCCATCAGCGTGGCGGCCATCACTATGAATTCGCTCGCTATTTCGAGGTCGAGCTCCTCCATTGCGCGGAGATAACCGACGTATTGGTCGGTGATCTGCGCTATGGGAATGTCGTATATGTCTATCTCGTTTTCCTCTATGAGGTGGAGGAGGAGGTCAAGGGGGCCCTGGAAAACCCCCAGCGTGACGGGTAGCCACCTGACCGGCCTGGAAAGCATGGCCCCGCCCTCCCTCACGGGACGAACCACGTGACCGCGTTCACGACCGCGACCACGCCCGTCATCGCCAGTCGCTCGATGGCGTTCAGCAAGGGGTCAACGATGCCGGTGGATACCAACAACACGAGGAGCAGCGGCCCGTACCGCTCGACTTGCTCCATGATCGAAGCCATCTCGTCGGAGACGACACCCGCGAGCACCTTGGCTCCGTCCAGCGGGGGAATCGGGAGGATGTTGAACGCGGCCAGCCCGATGTTCACCCAGAACCCGGCCCTGATCACATCCAGCAGGAGCGGCACGTGCAGGCGGCCGGGCCACAGCCTCAGCAGGAGCGCGAAAAACGACGCGACTATGATGTTGGTCACCGGTCCGGCCAGCGCCACCTGCAACATGGCGCGCTTCGGGCGCCTGAAATTGTACGGGTTCACCGGCACGGGCTTGGCCCAGCCGTAGCCGTAGAACACGAGCAAGAGCGAGCCGACGAGGTCGAGGTGCACCCACGGCTCGAGGGTGAGCCTCCCGTACACCCACGCGTGGGCAAACTCGTGAAAGGCGAATCCGAGTGCGAGTCCGGGGATCCTCAGGACCAGGAGGCGAAGATCGGGCACCGGTCACCATCTCCCAAACCGGGGGCTACGTCATTATACCACGGAACCCGCACGCCACGGAACCGCCGGCTTCGCGCACGCCCATCTCCCGCACCTTCCCCCCCACCTCGCAAGCGTCGAGCCCCCCGAGTGGATCTCCGTGACCTCGCACGAATTCGCGCACCCGTCGCACTCGAAGCCGCGCGAAACGAACCGTTCGTGCGTCACTCCGAAACCCCTGAACGCCGTCTTGCCGCAGCAGGCCTCGCGCGCGAGGATCGCGGCGCCTATCGCGCCCATCAGCTTGTGCTCCTCGGGCACGACCACCTCGTAGCCGAGGGCTTCCTCGAATCCCCGCTTCATCCCGGCGTTGGCGGCGACCCCGCCCTGGAAAGCGACCGGGGGCCTTATGTCCTTGCCTTTGCCCACGTTCGAGAGGTAATTCCGCACGAGCGCCTGGCACAGTCCCCACACTATGTCCTCCACGGCGTGGCCCACCTGCTGCTTGTGAACCATGTCCGACTCGGCGAACACCGCGCACCTGCCGGCGATCCTCGTGGGCCGAGACGAGCACAGGGCGACCCGGCCGAATTCCTCTATCGGGATCCCCAGCCGGGCGGCCTGCCTGTCCAGGAAGGACCCCGTCCCCGCGGCGCACACGCTGTTCATCGCGAAGTCAACCACCACCCCGTCCCGGATGATGATGATCTTCGAATCCTGCCCCCCGATCTCGATCACCGTACTCACGCCGGGCACGCGGTCTATCGCGGCGACCGCGTGCGCCGTGATCTCGTTCTTGACTGCGTCCGCGCCCATGATCGCGGCCGCCAGGTACCTGCCGCTGCCGGTGGCTCCCGCACCGCAAACGACCATTCCTCGCTGCGAGCAGTCGGATACCGCTTGGAGCGCCTCCTGGACGGCCCCTATCGGCTGCCCGCGGGTCATCAGGTACGCGCCGGCGACCAGCCGGTTGTCGTCATCTATGACCGCGACATCGGTGCTCACCGACCCGACGTCAATCCCGAGGTACACTCTCAACCGCCGGCCGCCCCCCGCCTTCGCCGGCGCAGCAGGTCCACGAACGCCTCGAGCCGCGTCTGGAGGCCGGCCTCCGCCGTGTGTTCGTCGAAGCTGAGCGTGAGTATCGGGACGCCCGTGTCCCCGGACACGGTCCTGAGGACGCTCTCCGCCACGATCTCCGGCATGCACGTGAACGGCATCACCTGGATCACCCCATCAAGTCCCTCCCGGGCATACAGCCGGGCCCCGCCGACGGACTCCAGGCCGTGGCCTCCCACGAAGTGGTCCAGGTACGGGCGGGCGAGCCCGACCGCCTCCCTCTCTTCGGCCGGGGTGTACCGCTTCGGAAGCAGGTTCGCCCTCACCCAGCCGCTCATGGTCAGGAACCTGTGCACCTCCACGCCCATCTCGCCGAGGCGTCTCTCGAGGTCCATGTTGGAGAAGCCGTCGAGCACCATGAATATTTCCCCGACAATGCCCACCCTCATTTCCGCCGTCCTCCGCGCGACGGTCCGGGCGATCAGCGACCGCCCCGCCTCGAGGGCTTCTTGCACCTGCCGCGCGGACTCGGCCCGGTCCAGGAGGTCGAGCGCGGCGTTCTCGGCCCTCGTCACCGCACCGCGCTCTCCCTGGCGGGGCCTGGAGGTCCGCGCCAGCCGCTCGATCTCGTCCACCGCATTGCATTTCGCCCACGCGAGTCGCACCGCCCGAAGCAGCGCCCCCGCGCCTCGGCCCCCGGTGAGGCGCGAGACCTGATGCGCCAGGTGAATCCAGCCGAGCTTCGGCGGCTCGAGTACCACTAGATCGAGGTCGCGGCCGAGGTCCTGTAATATCACCTTCTGCACCTGCGCGTAGTATCCGAAACGACAGGGCCCGACGCCCCCTGCCATCACCGCGGTGTCGGCCCCCAGCTCGGCCGCCTCGATGAAGTTGCCCAGGGTCATCTTCAGCGGAAAGCAGGCGAACTCGGGCGCGTGCCTCGACCCGAGGGCCGCCGTCCTCCTCGTGCTGGGAGGTGGGACGACGACCTCCGCGCCCAAGGAAGCGAACAACGCCTTGAACGGGATGTGCGAATTCCCCATTCGAGGAAAGGTCAACCTCACGTTTCCCGATCCCCCAGCCGTCTCGCCAGCATATCCACGAATGCCTCCAGCCTTGTGACGGCCCCGGCCTCGCCGGCGTGTTCGTCCACGGTCAGGGCCATGTACGGGACCCGCGACCGCTCCGCCTCCCTCCTAACGAACTCGGACACCAGCGAGTCGGGTCCGCAGCCGAAGGACGTGATCTGTATCACCCCGTCACACTCCCCGCGATCCACGACGTGCTTCGCGGCCCCGAACAGCTGCTTCTCGTACGTCCAGAACAGCTTCTTCGGCAGCGCGCGAGCCCCGCTCGTCCAGTTCCGCCGGGCCACCCACTGCGGCGCGACCGGGCGTACGCCCAGTCGGAGAAGGTGTTCCCTGATCCCCAGGTTGATACCCCGATCGTTCACCATGTATACGTGTCCGAGTACCAGGACGCGAGGACGCGCGCGGTCCGCGGTGCCCGTCTCGGCACGCCCCGCAACCGCCCCCTCGAACCAACCGCCTGCGACCTGCAGGCTTTCCGTGAACGTTCGATATTCCAGGCGGGCCCGAACGTAGGCCCACGCGGCCCGCACGCTGCCACAACCCAGTCTGCGGGCGCAGGCTATGGCGGCGTCCACTGCTCTACTTCCGCCCCGCGTATAGTCCACGACGGGGGTCACCAGCGGACGCCCGGTCCGCAGACTCCCCACGATCTCCGGCAGCCCGAGCAGTTTCGGACAAGTGTACGCCCCCCTCTCGACGCTGACCACCCTCGGGACGAACAGCGCGTCGCATCTTTCGGCGAGTTCCAGGCAGTGCCCCAGGTACGCCTTCACCGGTAGGCACGCCTCGTCCACGGCGCGCGAGACGCCGGCGTCGAGCACCGCGCGGGACGTCGGGCCGGACGTCTCGACCGCGATGCCGAGCGCCTGGAAGAACGCCCTCCAAAGCGGGTAGTACTCGTAGAAAAGCAAGCCCCGGGGGATTCCGACAACCATCACGACGCGCCCGCTCCTCTCAATGCACGATCGCCGCCAGGATTAAGCCCGCCACGCCCAGGGCGACGTACAGCCACCCGGCCCCCACCGCCACGTGCGACGGGAAACCCTCGCGGGATCCCCTTCCGCCTGACCCGGCCGCGCCCAGGAGGTACAGGCCCGAGAGCAAGAATGCCGCGGGACCATACCATCCCGACCACAGCACCGATCGGAGAGACACGTCACGCCGCCCCCATGCCGAACTTTCGGAGCCTCACATCGGCCTTCACCGAGACCTCCGCGGTACGGAACAACTCGTCCCACCTGCCGGGCTCGAATTTGAGACCGCCCGAATGACGGACGAACCCGAATATGTCAACCCCGTACTCCCGCTGCATTTTCCCGATCAGGCCCGCGACCCGGGTCTCCACCTTCCTTGAAAGCTCGCGGCCGATCTCCTCCACGTTCGCTCCGAGTCGGCTCTGCCCGACGACCTCCCCAGGCAGGTGGCCTGAGTCTTCCACGACCTCCGCCTCGGCCGAGATCCTCACCTCTATTCTCACCCGGTCTCCCGTGTTTCTAACGGACACCCGCGATCGGGGGCTGCGCAGCAACGCATACAGGACGCCTCTGCCGCGGGGCGACGGAACGGAGTAGGTTCCCACGGACCGAGCACCGCTCACCAACGCCAGATCGTGCAAGTCGTCGTGTCCGATCTCGCCTACGGCCGTATCACCCTTGAAGACCCATGCCCCGCCTACGTCAATCGTGTCGCCGCTCAATACGAGCACCGGCGCGACGGCCCCCGCCCCCGGGGTGTCCAGCTGAGCGGAGAACTGGGCCAGCCTTGAGGCGGGCGCGTGCCCGAACTCCTGCCCCGTGTTGATAAGCCTCTCGACGTAGGACGCCGGAAGCCGCTCACCCTTCACGCTCGCGCGCACGAGGTCTTCCGCGCTTCCCCTCGCGCACGCCACCAGGACCTGTCCGCGGACCTCCGGGTCCCTCACGAGCGAATCCACGATCTCCCGGACGCCGGGGCCCTTGGCGTACTCCTCCCCCAACACGACGACCTTCAGGTGCCCAAGGTACATCTGTAACGGCGATGAATCCTGGAGCAGGTTGAGTGCTTCCGCCACACCGCCGGCATCGCTGTGTATGACCCTGAACGTGTCACGAACCTCGGCGCCGCCGCCGGCTTCTCTCGCCATCCGCTCGTTCACCGCCACCTGCGCGGATACCCTGACGGCTGCCGCGCGCGCGTCAACCCCCAGCATCAGCACGAAACTCCGCATGTCAATGTCCCTCGCTCCCCAGCAGCCCGCGCAGAACGAAAGGAGAGATGCGACCGCCACGGCCAGGGCCGTCCTTCTGCACCGCGCTGCGCCTCCAGTGACCGGCGCCCTCACCCTCGCCCTCACCGTCTCTCGGCCCCTTTCGTCCTCGACGCCGCGATGCCGACCGCGATGGCGACGACAGTGGCCCAGCCGAGAGACGCCGCGCCCGCCACCGACGCGAGGCTCACAGCCGAAAACACGTTGTTCGGGGCCAGAACCAGGGTGTAAAGCAGTGGCGTCACGATGGGCGTGAGCAACCGACGATCCGTCCCGGTGAGGTCCGAGAACACCCCGGTGCCCGCGTAGACCAACGCGCCCGCGGAAGTGAATGCCGCGATCATCCACACTGTCACGAAAAGGGATTCGTACCGTTCGATCGCTTCACCGGGCATACCCCCAAGCACTTTCATCGCTTCCAGCACCGGCCACTGGAGCACCGCCAGGTGCACGTGACCGAAGATGCCCAGGACCCCCGCGCAGGTCAGCACGAACGCCGCCCCGACCAAGAAGACCCCCAGGAGACCCGCCCTGATCGCCTCCCGAGGCTTGTCGGCGTATCCGCCGAAATACAGGATGGCCTCGAACCCCTGGAACGCGACCGCCGAAGAAGCGGCCCCGGAGGCGACCGGGCCGAGGCCGCGGGCGAGGACGGGCGTCAGGTTGGACACCGTGGCCCTCTGGAACACGGAGATTATGAACGCGTAGAACGCCACGATGACCGTCGGCAGAAACAGCGCGTTCACGCGGCCGAAAACCCTGACCCGTTGCATGCACAGGTACGCCACCAACAGCAGCATCACGCCCGACGTGACCTCCAGGGGCGTCCAGGCCAGGACGGCCGTCCCGACAACCTCCGCGAACAGCCTGATGACCAGGGCACCCGACAACATCTCGAGGAGGGAATACACCAGGCACACCGCGGTCCCCAGCGGCTTGCCGAACAACCGCCGGGTGTACTCCACCAGGCCTTCGCCGGGGAACCAGTCCGCCGGCGACAACATCAGGTACGCCGCGCCGATGGAGAGGGCCAACATCACCGCGAAGGACAGCCAGGCGTCCGGGCCCGCACGCACCGCGACTGTGCCGGGAGCCGTGAGGATCGCGACGCCGATCATGGAAAGGGCGGCGACCGCCATCACCTGGCCGGCCGCCAGCACCTCGCGGTTCAACGGCCCTTTCCCCCTTCACGGTGGGCCTTCCCGACGATCTCCGTCCTCTTCTGCGCCCGGCCGGTCTCGTAGGCGCTCACCCTGTCCCCCATCCGCCGTACGTCACCCGGGCGCAGGAAGAGCGGCCTCTTCTTCATCGCCCAAGTGGGGGCGCGCACGACCGTGTCCTTGAGGTCTGACACGGTCAGGGGAACGAGGGGGGCGAAATAGGGAAACCCGAACGAGTCCAGGCTGCACAGGTGGGTCCCGATCGCGATGAGGCCGACCATGATCCCGAGCAGTCCGAACGCGGCGGCGAGGAACAACATCGGGAATTTCAGCACCCTGATCGCCACGGCCGCGCTGTAGCTGGGCGAGACGAACGAGGCGACCGTGGTGAGGGCGACCACGATGACGGCCAGCGGACCGACGAGGCCGGCCCTTATCGCCGCCTCGCCGAGCACGATCGCACCCACTATCCCGACGGTCGGTCCTATCGGACCCGGCAGCCTCACGCTCGCCTCGCGCAGCGTCTCCACGGACACTTCGAGGATGAGTACCTCGACGACCGCGTTGAAAGGGACTCCGAATCTCAGCCCGGCGAGCGGCAGCGCGAGACGGGAGGGGATCATGTCCGGGTGGAAAGAGACCAGGGCCACGTAGAACGCGGGGAGGGTGAGCGACATGAACAGCGAGAAGAGCCGAAGGGTCCTGATGAAGGTGGAGATGAGCCACCGCTCGTTGTATTCGTCGGGCGCCTGGTAGAACCCCCAGAAGTTCCCTGGCGCCAACAGGACGAACGGGGTGCCGTCCACGAGGATCGCGACCCTCCCCTCGAGTATGCCGGCCGCCACCCTGTCGCTCCTCTCCGTAGCCTGAAGCTGCGGGAAGGGCGAGAACGGATTGTCTTCGATAAGCTGCTCCAGGTGACCCGCCGAGAGCACGGCGTCCACGTCTATGGCGCGCAGTCTCGCGAACACCTCGCCGACCAGGGTTTCGTTGGCCAACCCCTCGATGTACATCACGGCCACGTCGGTCTTTGTCCGCCTGCCGAGCCTCAGCTGTTTCACGCGTAACCTTCGGTCCTTGATCCGCCGTCTCACCAGGGCCGTGCCGGCCCGCAGCACCTCGTTGAACCCCTCCCGCGCACCTCGGACGGCGGACTCGGTGTTCGGTTCCTGGACAGAGCGGTGTTCCCATGCTTTCGTATTGATCACGTAGCACACGCTCACGCCGTCTATGAACAAGGCGGTGTCCGAATTCAGGATGCCGTCAATCACTTCTTCCATTTTCGTGGACGGGCGCAATTCGCCCACTGTCAGGGCGAATTCCTTGATGGTCTCACCGAGACCCGAACCTCGCGGCGGCGCCGGGAACACCCTCTCCGTGAGGAGCATCAGCGACTGCATGATGTGCTCGTGAATGGTCTCCTTGTGCACGATCCCGTCGACGAACACGATCGCGGCGCGAATGTGCTGTTCGCACCCTATTGAGATCTCCCTGAAAATCACGTCGTCGCTCGGTTCCAGTACGCTCTTCAACAGGGCGAGGTTTCGGTCCAGGTCATCCGAGACGGCGGCCTCCGACAGTCCCTCACCGCCACTCCCGTCGACCGCGCGGGAGAACTCCTCTTCCAGCCTCTTTCTCTTCAACTCGAACGGCCTGAGGGGCTTGCGCGGCTTCCTCATTCGACTACCCCTTGGGATCGAACAGGAGCGCCGCCAGGTACCCCAGGATGATTGCGGCCGAGAGTCCCAGCGATGTCGCCTTGAGGCCGCCGGTGAGGACCCCGATGGGGCCGGACCGCGCCGCCTCTTCCATCATTCCCTGCACGAGTGCGTGGCCGAACCCGGGCAGCGGGACAGTCGCGCCGGCGCCCCCAATTTCAACTAGTGCCTCGTACACCCCGAGGCCGCTCAATATGGCCCCGGCGCTGACCGATCCCACCATCACAACGGCCGGGTTGCAGTTCGTCAGGTCAACGATGAGTTGAGCGACGGTACATATTCCCCCGCCGACCAGGAACGCCGCCAGAAGCCTCACTCCATGCCACCCCCGCTTCCGGACTCGTCGGCATCGCGGCGGCGCGCCTCTTGCTCGACGGCGACCGCGTGCGCGATGCACGGGATGCTCTCGCCCTGTTGCCAGGTGGTGGGACTATGCAGGGCCCCGGTCGCGATCAGCAACACCCTCCTGTACCTCCCTTCCGCGAGCGCTTTCATCAGCCTGGTACCGAACACCAGCGCCGAACACGCGCACCCGCTGCCACCCGCGTGGACGTCTTGCCCCCTCCTGTAGATGATCAGGCCGCAGTCCTCGTACCGCCCGGCGAGGTCAATCCCCTCCCGCCTCAACAGCTCCTCGGTCAATGCCTTCCCGACCCCCCCGAGGTCCCCGGTGAAGATGGCATCATAGTCCTGCGGGTTCCTGCGGGTGTCCGACAGATGCGCCTTGATCGTATCGGCGGCCGCGGGCACCGTCGCACAGGTGTTACCATGTCTGACGCACCATCAGCGCGTTTACGAAGAGAAATGAGGAGGGATGACCGGTTTCTGACCTAGTTTGAGGAAGCTAGACGAACGCCAAGTTCGAGGGTTTGTTGTTCGGAGTCCTTGCACGCTATGGGGACAGGTACCCTGATTTCGATGCTCATGTCTGGGTAAGCGTAGGCTCTGATCTTTAACATTCGAAGGATTTCTCGCTTATCCTCGAATGTAACGTTGTTTAGCCTGGCGCTAAGGCTATGAAGGAATTGGGAGAACGATGGCACCAGGGTGTCGCTGGTCTCGAGGACGGATATCCTACCGCGGACATCGTTCAGCTGTCTCATGGCCACCAAAAGGCGGTTCGACAGGGTTTGCATTCGTCTCTTCAATTCGTTGGCCGTCAAGAGCCCTTCTAGGCGAAGGTCCAGCAATTCATCTTTCTGCCTTCGGAGCCTACTGATTGTCCGCTCCAGAGTCTCAGCGTTTCTCCTCATCTCGTCTACCGCAATTGCAGATCGACTTTCCGCCGCAATTCGCTTGTACTCGGATTCTAGGACCGCAGGATCTCTGAGATACTCTGCAATCCCGTCCCACACACGGCCGTCCAGCCCCTTCTTGCGCTTGCCATCCTCAGCCATGAAATAGGGCATGTTGCATTCAGTCTTATGCTTGAGTTTTCCGTAGCACCTGTAGTAGGCGGCACCGTTGTGTATGGTGGAGGACATAGGATGCCCGCACACTCCACAATAGAATATCCCTTGGAGCAAGTGCCGGCGTACAGGAACCATGCTCTTTCGGGTGAGCCTTTCGGAGAGTCTTTGTACCGCCTTTTCCCAGCACGCCCTCGATACTATAGGAGGCACCTGAATGGCAACCCATTCCTCCCTAGGGCGCATCTCTTCATACGACCGGTGGTCACGGTGCACGACCCTGTACCGCAGATTGTAGAAGACTCCACAGTATACCTCGTTCTTGAGCATCCTGGTTATGAAGGAGGCCTGCCAGTGCTTGTTCCCGCCTGGTGAGGGGATCCCCATCATCTCCAGCCGTCTGGCGATGATCACGCTCCCGATATCTTCTTCCAGGGTCCAGGTGTAAATCTGGCGAACGATTTCCGCTTCCTTGTCGTGGATGACGAGCGCGGGATTCATAGCATCGCCGTTGTATCGATAACCATAAGGAGGTCGGGAACATGTTACCATCTGACCCCTCTTGGCCTTTGCGTACTTGCCCAGTATACTTCGTTGACGGATCTTTGCGCGTTCGTATTCGGCAAAAGCCCCTTTGATCTGAAAGAACAAGTTTCCCTCTGGGCCCTCGCCCCTTTGGGCCACAACAAAGTCAAGCCTGGCGCCCGACGATTCCACTTGGTCGGCAAATACCAACTGGTCCCCGAGGTCTCGAGCCCAGCGATCAACGTCGTAGCACACCACGAGCTGATACTCACCCTGACGTACTCTCAACAGTATCTCCTGGAGGGAAGGCCTTGTCGGATCCGCCCCGGAGTAGCCTTCGTCTGTGAACACGTCAATCTCAGTGGCTCCAAGCTCTGAGGCCTTTTCTTTGCCGAGTCGTATCTGTTCCTGAATAGATATCTCCTTCTCAGCCTGATGCTTCGTTGAGACTCGTGCGTAGACCGCGGCTTTCACTCATGCAATCCCTCCCTTGCAGGTTCACTACAACCCCGCCTCTCTTGGTTATCTGATTAGCCAAGAGATAGTCGAATACCTTGTGGAAGTTGTTATCACCCTCGAGGCACGGGGTGGCTATCACCCTAATCCGAGACACACCGAACACCTCCTCGTCTCTCGAGCAATACCATGCCCAAAAAAGGCACGATTAACCGTCCTGCAGTATAACCTTGTGATCAGGGAAACACAGCGAAGTAGATATTCAGGGGCAACCCGGAAGGCATGCCGGGAACAAGAACACACGCAACTGACGGCTATGTGAGCCCATTGGTACTGGTGTCAGTCAGCGTTGCCTGGTCGTGCACCGCTCTGCTGATCTGTCGTGGGGTGCTTGGCGAACGTCTTCCACGTTCGCTCTGCGCTTGTCAGCGCGCCGTCCATTTCTAGACCCTCTGCCCTGTCGGCACCAGGCAGAATGGCCGTCAGGTCCCCAGACGATCATCTCTCTGCGGTCTCAATGCGACGGAAGGCTGTCCGATACTTATCGTCGTAGACTCGGAGCGAATGGCTGTCTTAGAGTCCTCACGGCTCCGTGTCCAGAGGGCTTGCTGCAGGCTCGCGACGATGGCGCTTCGGGAGCTGTTCTGCTGGAGCAGTTTGACCCGGATCTCGTAGACGCGTTCTTGGTTGCCATCGGTAACCAAAGGGAGTCCTCGGTAGTCTTCTCTCCCCGAGTATTACCGTCGGGGCCAAGATGAACGGCGCCCTCCAAGTACCACTCTACCCAGCCTTACGAGAGCCTCCTTCTACAGCCACCTCCATGTCGTCCAGAGTCGGCATCGTGTATACGGCTGTCGTATCGAGGCTCTTGTGACCAAGGAGCTCCTTGACTACGACGAGATCCGCGTGATTTTCTCTTAGAAGCCGGGTGGCGAAGGTATGCCGGAGCACATGAGGCGACGCCTGTATCTTGGCTTCCTCGCAATACTTCTGCATGATGCGCCACACGCCCGAGGGCGTCAGCGGGCCGCGAGCTCCTAAGAACACAATCTCGTCTTGACCACCAGGACGCACGGAGAGGTAGTCTCGAAGCGCTTGTCGAGAGACGCTGTTCAATGGAACCTCCCTGTATCGCTCTCCCTTTCCGGAATGAACAACGACCCTTCCTTTGCGTTCAGAAATGAACACATCGCGGAGAGTGAGCGAGCAGACTTCGGATACTCTAAGCCCAGCAGAGAGCATCAATTCGACAATGGCTATATCCCTGGCGTTGTGGCCTCCGTGGACTGCTCTACGAAGCCTGTAGACCTCGTTTGCACCGAGGCTCCTGGGCGGTCTCTTCGCTTCCGTTGGCAGCCTGATCCCCTTTACGGGGTTGTTGGGTAACGAGCCGGTCTGCACGAGCCATTCGCAGTAATTCGCCAGCGCTCGTATCCGCCGGGACACCGACGCCGGCTTCATCCTCTGCACGGTGTTCAGGTAGGACACGTACTCACGCACATCCGCCGCCGTCAGAGACCCCGGCCGCAAGACCGTCCCAGTCGTCTCCTCCAACCACCTCGAGAACAGTCCTAGGTCCGACAGATATCCTCTTATTGTGGCGTCGCTCATGCGCCTTGCCTCAAGAGCCGCCGCATATTCGCCCAATTCCATAATCCTGTCCTCCCTTTCAGGTAAGCCATCGAATCGGCTCTGTCGCGTTCCCAGACTGTCGCCCCTGATGCGGCGCTCGGCGGTAGGAGTCCATAAGACTAGTGGCCAGCCTATCCCCTTGTTGCCTTCTCGGCCTTGTCCCTGGCCGCCACCGCGCACGGCAGAACCCCTCTTACCGCCATGACCCGCCCGTCAAGCGACAGCTCCCCGAGCAGAAGGTAGTCCCGTACGGTTTCCCCCAGTGCTACCTGGCCCGAAGCGGCGAGGATGCCGAGGGCGATCGGCAGGTCGAAACCCGAGCCCTCTTTCCGAGTGTTCGCGGGCGCGAGATTCACCGTGATACGGCGGGGCGGGAAATCGTACCCGGAGTTCTTTATGGCCGACCTGACCCTCTCGGTCGCCTCCCGCACCGCAGGGTCCGGCAACCCCACTATCGAGCAGCAGGGCAGCCCGTTCGAAGCGTCTACCTCCACCCTGACAATGTACCCCTCTATGCCGCGCACCGCGGAGGAGCTCAAAGAAACGATCACCGGTGTGGATTTCCCTCCATCACCGGCGCCCTGCCGCCATATTATTCCTTGCCCGCCCTGTGGTCTCCTGCCTGACGGCGACTCCGCAGAAAACGGCGGAACCACCCCGATCCCCTCGTGCTGCGGCGTTTTCTCGGCCGATGTCCGGCGTCTGCGCCGAAATTGACGGGCCCGAACCGGAAGGTGATATAATGTGCTTGGCGCCACAGCAGTCGGATTCTACTTCCACGAACCAAATGTCACACCTGCGTTCGTCCCCACACCCGAACTCGAACACAACCAGGCCCTGCTCCGCTTCGTCTTTGCTAAAGAACTCGGCCACCATTCTACGTCCGTGGGGGACATGCTGTTCCGGTCGCACCGGTCCGACATGGGGCACGTGCTGTTGTCCAAGACCGAGAAGCAGGCGTTCCGCTGGGCGGCCCAATTGCTGATGCAGCCGATGGAAGCCGTGGCTATTGCTCATGAGGTGGAGACCGTTCACGACCTCGGCGAGCGCTTCGACGTGAGGCCCGCGTTTGTCAGGGCGGCGTTTCAGTTGCCCGTTTACGCAAGGCTGTTGGACATGCTCAGGGCAAGGCCGCAAGCTTTGTAGCGAAAGACGCACAAGCGATCAGTGAACGAGACTCGTGCAGTTCGGGCCGGAGTGATTCATTGTGGGGTCACAGGTACGAACGAAGGACAGCCAGATGCTTGCGCTGGCCGAGGAACAAGGGCGGTCAGGCCCGTGGCAGGTGACCGTCTCTGGGCTTGACCCGGTTTGACGGACACCCTGATACTTGGGGTATGAACCCAGGAAGGGGATGGTCACCGATGCCGAGGACAAGACCGCCGTATCCGCCGGAGTTTCGCGAGGGCGCCCTGCGCATGGTGCGCGAGAACGGGAAGACGATGGTGGAGGTGGCGCGGGATCTGGGTGTTTCGGCGGAGTCAGTGCGCAAGTGGGTCCGGCAGTACGAGATTGATGCCGGTCAGCGCGAGGGGTTGACGTCTGCCGAACGTGAGGAACTGCAGCGCCTGCGCCGGGAGACTCGGGTCCTCCGGGAAGAGCGCGAGATCCTGAAAAAAGTCCGTCATGCCGTGTTCGGCACCACGAAGGATGAAAATGGGCTACAACGAAATGCCTTCCTTGCAGCCGAGTCATGAAGGTCGGCGCAGCTTGGCGCCACGAGCCCACAAAAAAGTCTGATCTCGGCGGTCGCGGGCACCACGAATTGTCGCTCCCTGGAGGGGAAGCACGCGGGGTAGACTCCCTTTACAGACAGGGCCGCCGTGCCGGCTGCGGGAAGGGTGATTGCGGTGGAAGTTCTGTACCAGCGTTGCTGCGGGTTGGACGTGCATAAGAAAGCCGTCACAGCGTGCCTGGTCACGCGTGGAGAGAAGGAGAAGCGAATTTTCGGGACGACAACCGATGCGCTGTTGGAACTAGCAGATTGGCTGGCCGCCTCCGGATGCACACACGTAGCGATGGAGAGCACGGGTGTCTATTGGAAACCTATTTACAATCTCCTTGAATCGACGGGAATGGAGGTTCTCGTTGTCAACGCGCAACACATTAAGGCGGTACCCGGGCGCAAAACCGACGTTAAGGATGCCGAGTGGATCGCGGACCTTCCGCGGCACGGTCTTTTGCGCGGCAGTTTCATCCCGGATCGGCCCCAACGAGAACTCCTGGAGCTGGTCCGCTACCGCCGGAGCCTGATCCAGGAACGGAGTCGCGAGATCAACCGCGTTCAGAAGGTGCTGGAGGGTGCGAACATTAAGCTAGGCTCAGTTGCCACCAACGTATTGGGGGTCTCGGGTCGGGCGATGCTGGAGGCGCTGGTGCGGGGCGAGGAGGATCCTTCTGCGCTGGCGGCTTTAGCCCGGGCACGGCTGAAGAAGAAAGAGGGAGAATTGAAACGGGCCCTGCGCGGCATGCTCGGCGCACACCAGCGGATGCTCCTGGCTACCCAATTAAGGCACATCGACTTTCATGACCAGGAGATTGCCCGACTGGATGTGGAAATCGCGGAGCGCATGCGCCCTTTCGAAGGAGACCTCAAGCGCGTCGGAACACTCCCCGGCGTGGGCCGTAGAACCAGTGAAGAGATCGTGGCGGTGACCAGGACGGACATGAGCCGTTTCCCTAGCGCGCATCACCTTGCCTCCTGGGCCAAGATGTGCCCTGGGAACGAGGAGAGTGCGGGAAAGCGCAGGAGTGGGCGCACTGGGCGGGGGAACCCCCTGTTGCGCGGGGCCCTGGCCGAAGCCGCATGGGCTGCCTCGTACACCAAGAACACCTACTTGAGCGCCTACTACCACCGCCTCGCCTCCCGACGTGGCAGGAAGCGTGCTGTTGTTGCCCTTGGACATACGATCCTGCGCATCATCTACCACATCCTTAAGGACAAGACCACTTACCAGGACCTTCGTCCGGACTACTTCGACCGCAAGAACAAAGAGGCCACCGTTCGCCGCACCCTCCGCCGGCTCGAAGCTCTCGGCTATAGCGTCGAGATCTATCAGGTCGCCTGAAACCGGGTATCACGGGGGATTTTCGGGGTAGCCGCGGCCTTCTTCGCTCAGGAGACCAACAGGAGCCGGTAGCAGCGTTCATGTTTATTGAGCGGGAGAGGGCCAATTATCATATCGCCACGATGTGTCGCGTGCTGGAGGTCTCCACCAGCGGCTACTACGATTGGCGGAAGCGAGGAATGTCGGCGAGGGCGCGCTGGGATGTTGAACTCACCGAGCATATCGTTCAGATTCACCAGGCCAGCCGTGGCACGTACGGGGCGCCGAGAGTTCACGCGGAGCTTGCCCTGGGGCGCGGCATTCGTTGTTCGAAGAAGCGGGTTGCGCGGCTGATGCGCCAAGAGGGGTTATCCGGCGCGCACCGCCGTAGACTACGAGGCTGTACACGACGGGATCCGACGCGTCCTGTCTATCCCGACCTTGTTAGCAGGGCCTTCACAGCCGAGGCACCCAACCAGCTGTGGGTCGCCGATTTGACCCAGCACGCGACCGGGGAGGGCTGGCTTTACCTGGCCGTCGTGATTGACGCTTTCT
>JANLGA010000028.1:0-7997 GCA_024653225.1 Bacillota bacterium
TCCGAACGAGGAGCCCGGCGGCCTCGGACAGCCCCATGAACTCGAGGGCGTGCCCGATCCTGGCCGCGCGCTCGTTGCTGGGTATGTCGTAGAGTTTCGCGAAGACGAGGAGGTTCTCATAGCCGGTCAGGGTGCCGTCGGCTGATATCACCTGGGGAACGTATCCTATCACGCGGCGGACGGCGGCCGCCTGGCGCACCACGTCATATCCCGCGAGCCTCGCCCCGCCGGCGGTGGGTGGAAGGAGCGTGGTGAGCATCTTGATGGTCGTCGTCTTGCCGGCGCCGTTGGGCCCCACGAGACCGAAGACCTCCCCGTCGCGGACCCGGAGCGACAGGCTTTTCACCGCCGCGAACGACCCGAATCTGCGCGTCAACGAATCCACCTCGATTACGTCCATCAGCGATCCCCCTTCGCCGCGACCGTCAACAGCGCCCGCCCAGCTACGTCCGACCTTCAGGTGGCACCGGGTCTCAACACCCGGTCGAACAGTCCCATCGCCGCCTGGATCGCGGCCAGGTCCGATGGGGCCAACCCGTCCAAGCGCTCCGCGATGCGCTCCGTCGTACGCTCACGGGCATTCTCGAACAGATCCCGGCCTTTCCCGGTGGCGCTGAGGATGAGCCGCCGACGGCTGCGTGGGTCGTCCCGACGTTGGACCAGCCCGCGCTCGACGAGCCTGTCCACGATTTTCGAGACGGTCGGCGGTGTCACACCCAGATGGCCGGCCACTTGCGAGAGTGATGCACCTGGTTCGCGGTAGAGGAATGCCAGGGTGCGGAACTGTGGGACTGACAACTGGTTCCCGCAATGGAGGCGCATTTCCGATCTTATCAAGCGCATGGCGACCGGCACTGTCTCCACCACCTGCCGGGCGCAATCACGTGAGGCGGGCATAGTGTCACCTTCTAACTATTGCCTCTACTAAGTATACGTTCTGACGTTACCCGGGTCAAGACGGGCTTCAGGGGCGAGCCGAGGCCGCCGGCGGCCCGATTAGTCCCGTGGGCGGGAGGTCGTTCGGAAGCGCTGTCACGGGGCGATGACTATTGGACGGCCATCAACGACGCGAATGTGCGTGGGGTGGTCGAAGCCGGCATCCTGCCACGGGAAATCGCTGCGGAAGTGGACGCCCCTACTCTCCTCCCTGTGCAGGGCGGCCGTCGCGACCATCTCGGCCGCCAGGAGCATTGCCCCGGCCTCAAATCCCTCAAGGGATTCCCTCGGTGTGGCGGCGACCGGGTTTCTGCATTCGGCCTCGAGGCCGCCGAGTTCATCGAGCGCCTTCCGAAGTCCGGCCGCGTTTCTGATCGGCCCGAGGTACCTGTCGCACACCAGCCGGATCTGCCGCTTGAGCTCCTCGGGATGGACCCGGATCTGCCCGTTCACCGTGGCAGGCGGGGGGCATTCGCGCCATCGCCGGCTGGAGCCGGAGTACCGGTAGTCGCCTGAGGACAGGGCGAACCGGGCGGCGGACGCTCCGGCGATCGGGCCGAAAACGGCGAGGCTGGTGAGTGCGTTGCCGCCGAGCCTGTTCGCTCCGTCCAACCCGCCGACGACTTCACCGCACGCGTAGACCCCTGGTACCCCTGTGCCGCACTCCTCGTCCGTCACCACCCCGCCGCAGAAGTAGTGCTGCACCGGCGACACGCCCACGGGGCCCGCGGTGTGGGACCTGCCCGGCGGGAACATCCGAAACAGGGCATCGAGTACCCCCCGATCCCGCGGCGAGGTCACGCGCGACAGGTCCACCTCCTCCAGGTGCAGCTCGACCTTCCCCGTCTCCTCCAGCTCGCGGGCGGTTTCGAGTGCGCAGAGATCGCGCGCCCTGAGGTTGGCCTCGACGGCCGAGGAGATCCCCCACTGCTTGAACCGTGCCTCGAGGAAAGGCTCGCCCCTGGCGTTCGTGAGCCGACAGTAATCCAGTAGGGTGAGCTCGACGGCCCACACCGGGAAGCCGGGTTCATCGAACCCGAGGGGGTAGAACTGGACGAATTCCATGTCCCGGAACGTCGCTCCGGTCTCAGCCAGAAGTCGGTGCCCGTCGCCCGTCGTGCGTACGGGGTTGTCGGTGCGCCGGTAGATCCTGCCCGCGCCACCGGTGGCCACCACGACGGCGCGGCAGGGGAGGGATAATGCCTCGCCCGATGACAGGGCCATCACATCCACCGCCCTGGGCCCGTCTCCCTCCATCACGATCCGCGTCGCCGCGGTCCGGTCCAGGATCCTGACTCCCATCTTCCGTGCGTATGCCGTGAGCGGCCTCGTTATGGCCAGTCCCCGCACGAGCTCCCCCAGGTTCTCTCCGGCCCTCGCCCCGGAAGGCGACTGCTTCAGCTCGACCCCGTACCTCGCGAGGTCCGCTACCCTCCGGGGGGCCTGTTCGGCCAGGATCGACACGAGGCGGGCGTCGTTCAGCCCTTTTCCGGTGCTCATCGTCATGTCGTAGTGCGCCGCCGGCGTGGTCCCGCCGGCTGCGAGCGTGAACGCGCCGCCGGAGTGGGCGGTGCAACTGCCGAACCCCACGGGGGTTTTCGATACGAGCGAGACTTCAGCCCCGGCTTCCGCAGCTGAGATCGCCGCGAGCAACGCCGCTCCTCCACCGCCGATCACTGTGACTCTCATGCTATCCCCCCGCCCGAGCGTAATCCCCGGTCCCACTTTGACGCGGGTGCCGTGGACTCCTGGCGCATCGCGGAGACGGGAGGGCCGGGATCAGCAGAACCACCGTGCCGGACGGACGATGCCGCAAGCCAGGCGCTTTCCCGACGCCCCGGCAGGCTGAGTACGGTAGTCGTCCGGGTTCTCGTGAACGATAATCGCTTTACCGATCGCGTCCGCCGTTCGGAACCTATTCGTGAAGAACGTCATGCATGCGTAGCCGTCATTGGAGAAAAGCACGGGGAAATCGCCCGCGTGATCCCCGTGCAGCCGCCCGCCCGGGTTCCAGTGTTCTCCGGCCGCTTTGAATGGTTCGGCGGGGTCGCCGACCGCGCAGTCTCCGAATTCGTGGAGGTGGAAACCGTGCGGGCCCACGGGTGGTCTCCCGTCGCCGGCCGGACGGTAGGGGGGAAGTCCGGCCACCTCCACGTGCACTTCCGCGCCTCCCGGAACGTCACAAATGAATGCGATCCCGCAAATCTCCGGACGCAGGGGGCCGCCCCTGACGTGCGCGAATGCCGCCGCGGGGGGCGCCCCGCAACGGACGCGCGGACACGGCGCCCATCGGATTACTCCGACCATAACCCACCCTCCAGTCGCTTGAAGTACGCGTTTGACGCGGTAACGCTCGGTGCCTATGTTATGTAGGAGGGCCATCGAAGGAGATTGAGGGGCGACCATGAGCGGCGAGCGGCGCGAGATCGCCGCGCCCGTGCAAGATTTTCTGTGGCGATCGTCGAATATTGGGATCGAAGCAATTGTGCAGAGGTGAATGCATGTGCACGCCCGGTGTGCCGGTCGCGGGCCGGGCGGCATGCGGGGCGGGGACCCGAACGCATGGGGAGGGGGACGCCGACGATGACGAGACGCGAGTTCTGCGGCACAATAGATCATTCCGGCCTGAAGCCCTGGGCCACCAGGGACCAGATACGGAGGCTGTGCGAGGAGGCAAGGCAGTACGGATTCGCCACGGTCTGCGTCAACACGTACTGGGTGAAGTTCGCGGCCGAGCTGTTGGAGGGTTCGGGTGTAGGGGTGGGGCCCACCGTGGGGTTTCCCCTCGGGGCTTGCGCGACCCGCGTCAAAGTCTTCGAGGCGGTGGACGCCATCAGGGCCGGAGCCTCCGAGGTTGACGTGGTCATGAACATCGGGGCGCTGAAGGGCGGTGAGTACGCTTCGGTCCTGCACGACATGAGGGCCGTCGTGGAAGGCGTGAAGTCCGAGGCCGCCCGCGTCAACCGGGCGGGTATTGTCAAGGTCATCATCGAAACCTGTTATCTTGACGATGCCGAGAAGGTCAGGGCTTCCGAATTGGCCGTGGAGGGCGGTGCCGACTTCGTGAAAACGTCCACTGGATTCGCCCCGGGGGGTGCGACGGTGGAGGACGTGCGCCTGATACGGAGGGCGGTGGCGGGTAAAGCCCGCATCAAGGCGGCCGGAGGGATCCACACGTTTGCCCAGGCAAAGGAGCTCATCGAGGCGGGCGCCTCGAGACTCGGGACGAGCAGGAGCCTAGTGCTGGTGAAGGAGATGGAAGACAGTGGCTGCTTTGCGTGATCCCGATAGGGTCCGGTGGATGAGAGAGAAGCTGTTAATGTCGCCGCGGACCGTCCGGCCGGAGCGGGCGGTCATTGTGACCAGGTCGTACCGGGCGACTGAAGGGGAGCCGATAGTACTGCGGCGGGCCAAGGCGCTCTCAGCGGTCCTGAGCGAGATCCCGATCGTCATCGGCGACGGGGAAATGATCGTCGGCACACAGGCTGGGGGCCCGCGGTGGATATCCCTGTTCCCCGAGATGTCCATTGACTGGCTCGAGGCGGAGTTGCTTCAAGGGGTGGCCAGCGATGCCCCGGCGGCCGCGGGCGGGGAGACGCAATGCGGGACCCGAACGACCACCGTGAGGGCGGCCGCGGAGACCGTGGCCGCTTTGCCCAAAACGATCGAATACTGGCGCGGGAGGACGCTGAAAGAGGCGATACTGGCCAGATATCCCGAGTCCGTGAAGGTCGCCCGCGAAGCGGGTTTGTTCGTGGCGACTCACCTGGAGGACAGTGGCCTGGGGCACGTGCTCCTGAGTTTTCCGCGCGTGCTCAGCGACGGCCTTCGCCGCGTCAGCGATGACTGCAGGAGCCGGTTGGCATCGGCGGACCCATCGAATCCGGACGACATGAGGAAGGCGCACTTTTGGCAAGCCGCAGTCGTCGCCTTGGAAGCGGTCATCAGGTTCGCGCGCAGGCACGCCGATCTGGCCGGGCGTCTCGCCGACGCCGAGACGGACCCGGAGAGGAGGCGCGAGCTCCTCGCGGTCAAGCGCGTGTGCGAGCGGGTGCCCGAGTACCCGCCGTCCGGCTTCCACGAGGCGCTACAGTCCGTCTGGTTCGCGCACCTTTCGGTCTTCATAGAGCAGAACGGGGGAGGAAGCTCCCTCGGACGGCTGGACCAGTACCTGTATCCCTTCTATGTCGCCGATCTCCGACGCGGGGTCCTGACCAGGAACGAGGCGCTGGAGCTCATATGCCTGTTCTATCTCAAGCTGTTCGACGTGGAGAAGGCGAGACCGCTTCATCGTTCCACTATGCACGCCGGCCTCAACAGGGACCACAACATCACCCTCGGAGGCCTTGACGCCGACGGTCGCGACTCCACCAACGAACTCACCGAGTTATTCCTCGAAGCCGAGGAGATCACCCGCTTGCCGGAGCCCCAGATCACCCTCAGGGTGTCGGGTCGGTCGCCCGAGCGCATCCTGCTGAAGGCCGCGCGGCTGATCGCCGCGGGGGGAGGCAAACCCCAGCTGCTCGGGGACAACACGGTGATCCAGTCCGTGCTGCATAGGGGCATTCCGCTGTCCGAAGCGCGCGACTATTGCCCGATCGGCTGCGTCGAGAACGACGTGATCGGGGGATGGAACAGGTGTAACGCGGGCTACGTGAACATCCCGAAGGCGCTGGAA
The DNA here is from genome assembly GCA_024653225.1 of Bacillota bacterium. Taxonomy (GTDB): domain Bacteria; phylum Bacillota; class Sulfobacillia; order JABLXB01; family JABLXB01; genus JANLGA01. The sequence goes on from JANLGA010000028.1 coordinate 5,615, forward strand.
CTTGCCCTGAACCGGGGACGCGACCCGCGACTCGGCCGGCGGGTCGGCCCGGAGACCCCGGATCCCCTCTCGTTTCGGGACGCCGGGGACCTGTTGCGGGCGTTTCGAGTACAGCTAGCGCACGCGGTCGACCAAATCGTGACCGTCAACAACATCGTGGACGAAGTCAACGCCGAGATCATGCCCTACCCGTACATCTCCAGCCTCGTCCCGGGATGCGTAGAGAGCGGTCGCGACGTCACGGCCGGCGGGGCGAAATACAACTGGACCGGCGTCCTCGGGGTGGGCGTCGCCAACACGGCAAACTCAATAGAGGCCGTTGATCACCTGGTCTTCCGCACCGGCAGGTTGAGCATGGAAGCGCTTCTCGACGCATTGCGGTCCGACTTCGCGGACCCGGTGGTGCGCAAAATGTGTCTGGACGCGCCAAAATACGGCAATGACGTGGATTCGGTGGACCTCCTCGCGCACGAGGTGTTCGACATGTTCGCCGACGAACTCGAGAGACACACGGACTACAGGGGAGGCCGATACGTGCCGGGCGCGTACTCTCTGACATCGAATGTGTCGCTCGGGTACGTGACCGGGGCCACCCCGGACGGCAGGAAGGCGGGGCAGGCCCTCGCGGAGGGCATTTCACCGAGCCAGGGCACGGACAAGAAGGGGCCCACGGCCGTCATGCAGTCGGTGGCCAAGATAGACCTCGTGCGTGCGACGAACGGCGTCATACTCAACCAGAAATTCAGCCCGGGCATACTGCGCAGTGACGAGGACATTCGCAGGTTCGTTCAGCTTTGCAGGACGTTCCTGTGCTCCCTCGGGGGCCTTCACGTGCAGTTCAACGTGATCTCGGCGGAGACCCTCCGCGACGCGCAGAAGAACCCCGAGAAGTACCGCGACTTGCTCATCCGCGTCACCGGCTACAGCGCGTTCTTCACTGACTTGGATCCCGAAATCCAGGAGGACATCATAGCACGAACCGAACAGGGTGGATTCTGAGCCTGCCCCGGAAGAGTCTCGCGCCCGCGGCGCCGTCGAGGTAACGCGAATCCGTGGCCGATCGAAAGGACGCCGGAGCGTCGGTTTGGCCGGTTTGGATAAAGGAAACCCGGCTTCGCCCTCAAAATCGTCAAGAAAAGAAACGAAGCAAATCGGCGAGAGGGTGATATCGTGCCACTGGACAAGCGAGGATTGCTCGGCATTTACGGGCTCACGCGGGATGACATAATGGGAATCCTGGACCTTGCCCGGGAGTACAAGGCGAGGGTCGAGCGCGAGGGGTTCAAGCATTGCGACAAGTTCAAGGACTACACCGTCGCGAACCTGTTTCTCGAGCCGAGCACGAGGACGAGGTTCTCATTCGAGCAGGCCGAGAAAGCGCTCGGAGCCCGAGTACTGAACTTCCAGGGGCAGGGGTCGAGCATGGCCAAGGGAGAAAGCTTCGCCGACACCTGCAGGACCATCGAAGCGATTGGGGCGGACCTGCTGGTCATCAGGAGTCCCGTTCCAGGGTCCCAAGAGTTCGCCGCGAACATGCTGAAAATCCCCGTGATAAACGCGGGCGACGGGCAGCACGAGCATCCTACCCAGGCCTTGCTCGACGCCCTTACGATGATGGAATACAAGGGCGACCTCAGGCAGAAGACCGTCTTGCGCGTGGGGGATATTTCCCACTCGCGCAGCGCAAGGTCTGAGTTGTTCACTATGAAAGCCCTCGGCGCGGACTTCGTCATGTGCGGACCCCCCAACTTCGTCCTGCCGGAGTACTACGGCAAGCTGGGCGCGAGGGTCACCCACGATCTCGATTCGGTGATCGGGACGGCCGACATCATCCGCACCTCGAGGATTCAGCGAGAGCGGTTCCAGAAGATGTTCATGCAACCCGGCGAGTTCTTCTCGATGTACCAATTGAACCTCAAGACATTGGCGAAGTGCAAGAAGGACGTCCTCATCATGCACGGCGCACCGCTGAGGCGCGGGGAGGAGATCATCAGCGAGGTTGCCGACGGGCCGAACAGCGCGATATTCCCGGCCATGCGAAACGGGGTATACGTCCGGATGGCGCTCATTGACATATTCCTCGGAGGTGGGCTGAAGTGAGTCTCATCATCAAGGGCGGGAGGGTAATCGATCCCGCCAGTTCGATAGATGACACCCTGGACATCCTGGTCTCGGGGAGGACGATTCAGCGAATCGGCAAGAATCTGCGGGATGACGGGGCGGAAGTGATAGACGCCGCCGACAAGATCGTCTGCCCCGGCTTTGTGGATATTCACACTCATCTCAGGGAGCCCGGGTACACCCAGCACGAGACGATCTACAGCGCCACTCGCGCCGCCGCCATGGGTGGGTTCACCTCCGTGACCGCGATGCCGAACACGAA
>JANLGA010000028.1:8007-9965 GCA_024653225.1 Bacillota bacterium
TGGTGAACGTGTTCATAATGGGGGCCCTCACCGCGGGACTGAGGTCCGAGGAGATCGCGCACCTGTGCGAGCTCGATAGGGCGGGGGTCATCGGATTCGGGGACGACAAACCCCTCGGGAGCGCCGCTGTGCTCAGGGCCGCCTTCATGTATGCCAAGCCGCTCGGCAAGACGGTCTGTGTCCACTGTGAAGATGCCAGCCTCGTGAGCGAAGGCCACATGCACGAGGGGGTGGTGAGCACCATACTGGGTCTCAACGGACGGCCGCGTTCCGCGGAAGACATTGAGGTCGCGAGGGCGATAATCCTTGCCGAGGAAACGGGCGTGAGGCTGCACATCCTTCACCTGAGCTCGGCGAAGTCCGTCGAGATAGTCAGGCAGGCCAAGGCGAAGGGCCTGAACGTGACGGCTGAGGTCACGCCCCACCACCTGATCCTGACGGATGAGGCGGTCATGGGATACAACACGAACGCCAAGGTTACGCCCCCGATCAGGGAGATCTCCGACAGGGAGGCCCTGCGGGAAGGTCTCGCCGACGGGACGATCGACTGCATAGCCACCGACCACGCTCCGAGGTGCCTCGAGGAGAAGCAAGTGGAATTCCCCCTGGCCGGCAACGGAATGATCGGACTGGAAACCGCATTCAGCCTGCTCATGACCGAGCTCGTCAAGCCCGGGCTGTTCGACTTGAAGGACATCATCTCCGCGCTCACGGTGAAGCCTTCCCGGATATACGGACTGGGCAAAGGCACTCTCATTCCCGGAAGCGACGCCGACATCACGGTGATTGACCCCGCGTTCGAATGGGTGGTGCAGCCGGACCTTCTCGAATCCAAGAGCAAGAACACACCGTTCATGGGTAAGACGTTGAAGGGAGCCCCGGTCCTGACGATGGTCGGAGGCAAGGTCGTCATGAAGGGGCGCAAGATAGTCGCTTGATGAGGAAGGCCCGCCGGCCGGGCACGAACCGGCGGTTGCGACGCACATCGTACAACGGGAGGAGGCAGGGGACGGCACATGGACAAGTTCGCCCGGTTCAGAGAGGACATTCCCTTCTTGCGAGAGGTAGTTTACCTGGACAGCGCGGCCGTATGCCCGCCATCCAGGCGCGTCATAGACGCGATGAGAGAATACTACGAGAAGCATCCCTTCAACTACGGGGTGGGAAAGGCCAAGATCGCCCGCGACAACGAGGCGATGGTGAACCGTGCACGCTCATCGGCAGCCGAATTCATCGGGGCCCATTCACCCGACGAAGTAGTGTTCACCAAGAACACCACCGAGGCGCTCAACGCGGTCGCCAACGGGCTGAAGTGGCGCGCCGACGACCAAGTGATAGTCTCCCGGGCGGACCATCAGTCCAACTTGATACCCTGGATGAGACTGCGCGAGAGAGTCGGCATCACGCTGACGCTCCTGGACGTGGATGACCAGGGCTTCGTGGATCCGGACGACGTCGGGAAGGCCCTGACGAAGAATGCGAAGCTCGTGACAGTCACGCACGGGAGTAACGTTACGGGCGCGATCCAGGACGTCGCCGCCATCGGGAGGGTGGTCAAGGAACGTTCGGGGGCGTTGTTCATGATCGACTGCGCCCAGACGGGCGGCAAGGTCCCGATTGACGTAAAGCGGATAGGATGCGACTTCGCGGCTTTCTGCGGCCGGAAGTCGCTGATGGGGCCGCAGGGCACCGGGTTTCTGTACGGCAAACGGGAAGTGTTGCGGCTGCTCGAACCGACTATCATTGGGAGCAGGGCGGCGAAGACCATTGATGAAACGAAGTTCGAGTACCTCGGGATACCCTTCGTGCACGAGTCGGGCGTGCTCAACACTTCGGGCGTCATCGGGCTCGGGGCGGCCGTGGAACAGTTGAGCGAGATCGGGGTCGCCGACATCTTCGAGAGGATACAGGAACTGTCCGCCGAGCTGATTGAGATCGTCCGCGAGGCCGGACTGAAG
>JANLGA010000028.1:9975-21962 GCA_024653225.1 Bacillota bacterium
GAAGGTGATCGCCGCCCGCGAACGTGGTCGGCAGTGCGGAGTAGTGTCGTGGACGGCGCCCGGGATGGATTGCGACGGGGTGTCCGAGGAGCTGTACGACAGGGGGAAGATCATCGCCCTTTCGGGCGAGCTGGGTTCCAGGCTCATGTTGAGGAGAATGGGGGTCACGGCGGCCGTTCGGACCTCCGTTCACTGCTTCAACGATGCGAATGACCTCGAAGTGTTGAGGCGGGTCCTGAAGGAGCTCTCGACAAAGAACGCGAGGTAGCAAGGCAGCAGGGTCTCCGGAAGACTCGACGGGTACGGCCCGTCGGCCGTGAATCTCAAGCGGACGAACGAAGGGACTTTCCAATGATTCCGCTCGGCGAACTGCTCAAGGTGGATCCCCTTACCCGAGGCACTGTGCTGACGGGGTCCGGACGCTTGTCGAATATGGTCAGTGACGTGGTCATATTGGCGGGACCCCGGGTGGATGGCTGGCTGAAGGTCGGCCAATTGGTGATAACCAGCGGTTATCCCATCGAGAAAGAAGAGTTGAAGGGGTCGCGCTTTGTGAGGGAACTGCACGCCGCCGGCGCGGCCGGACTACTCTACGTGCCTCGCTGGCTGGGCGACAAGCACCTCTCGGAGATACTCCTTGCGGCGAAAGAGCTCGACTTTCCGGTCGTCCGGATCCCGTCGGACATAGAGTTCAGCGAGATTACCAGGGCGGTGTGGTCGAGGCTCAACTACATAAACGGGGACTTCGGGATTCTGGATGTAGGCTCGGAGATCGCGGTGGAGACATATGGGGCCTTGGACCGCTTGGCGGGTGTGCTGTCGGACATGACGGGCTCCGACATAACGATACGGGATCGCGACGGTGCAGTCATAACGAGAAGGACCGCGGGCTCGGGCCCAGTCGGTCCGGGCGCGGGAGCCCGGGAGAGCACCGCGGAGATTGCGCTTCCGCTCGTGCTCGCGGGCGGCACGGTCGGGACCGTGTCAATATCCCGCGGTCACGGGTCGGGGCTCTTGGACCGCACTTCACTCGAGGTCGTCGCCCACGCCGTCGCCGAGCACGTGAAGTTGCTCGGCGCGGTGCGCCGCATGAGGTCCCTTCACCGCCGGCTCTGCCTGTGGAAGCTGATGTTTTCGCCTGGTAGTCTGGCATTTCCGCAGGAGCTCGAGAAGGCGGGAATCGGGGTGGCGGACCTCGTTGCCTGCCTCGCCGTGAGGGGAACGGACCAAGTCGTGGGCATCGAGGGGACGAGGACCATGACCGTGGAGGCGTTTGCCCCGCGATGTAACGAGGTGATTCTGGCATTCCTGTGGAGCGGCGACACCCCGTTGCCGGTCGCGGCGAAGAGCATGGAAGAAATCACCGAGCGGATCGCCCGCGCGCCCGAATGCGACGGGGGAAGGCCGATCAGGATAGGGAGCAGCTCGGTGCACAGGGGGGTGATTCACCTTCAGGTCGCCCTGTATGAGGCGAGGAGCGCCATCTCCCCCCCGGCGGCGGTTTCGGACGATGTCCGGAGACCCGTAGTCAGCAACGACCTGATCGGGCAAGTGGAGCCGAAACTCGCCCTTCTCTACGAGTACGACCAGACCCACGGGACTGAACTCGTGAAGACGCTTAGGGAATTCTACTCGTCCAACTGCTGCATGGCCGAGACCGCGCGCAGGATGTATGTCCACAGGAGAACGCTGGAATACAGGTTGAGGAGGATCCAGCAAATCTGCGACCTGGACATCAGATCCCCCCGGACGCGGATCAAGCTCGAGGTGTGCTTGGCCCTGAGATAGCCTCAGCCCCAAGGAGTGGAGGGCCGACCCGCACATCTCTTGCGACGGCGATTTGGCCTAGGTGGATAAAGGAAAGCGTCTGAACTCTCATCGAAGAAGTACCGAGCACAAGGCGCAGAACACAGCCGCTTGTGTTCTCGGTCGGACGGAGGTGCGTAAGTGGCGAGCGGTCCGGATCTAAGCATCGAGCTGTTGGGGCAGCGCCTGCAGAACCCGGTGATCGAGGCCGCCGGGACCTTCGGCGAAGAGTACTCCGAATTGATTGACTTCCGGAAACTCGGGGCGCTCGTCCCGAAGACTATCTCGCTCGAGCCGCATTGCGGGAGTCCACCCCCAAGGTTGGTTGAAACCCCCGCGGGACTGCTGAATTTCGTCGGGGGTGACAATCCCGGTGTCAAGAAGTTCATCGAGGAACACCTGCCCCGATGGAGGCGATACGGAATCCCGATAATCGTCGGGCTCAGGGGCCACCGAGGTCCCGACGAATACGTCAGAATCGCGAGCTGCTTCAAGCGCGGAATGGGCGTCATGGCGCTGGAGCTCAACTTCAAGTTCATGTCGGACTGCAGCAGCATAAGTGATACGGTGAGCCGATGCACGCAAGCCACCGACCTGCCCATCATAGCCAAGCTGCGACCGGCCGGGGTGATCATGACTGAGATGGCCCTGGCCGCCGAATCGGGAGGCGCCGCGGCGATTTCGTTGGTCAATACTATTCCGGCGATGGTAATAGACGTGGAGAGGCAGGTTCCCGAGTTGCCCCTGGGAGCCGGGTTGTCGGGGCCGGCGATTCGACCCATCGCCCTCAAGATGGTATGGGATGTGTACGAGGCAGTCAAGGTCCCCGTGATCGGAATGGGAGGGGTGGCGGACTGGCGCAGTGCGCTCGAGTACATCCTCGCTGGTGCTTCCGCCGTCGCCGTGGGAACGGCCATGTTCTCGAACCCGTACGCGGCCATCGAGACGATTGACGGAATCAGGGACTACATGGTGAGACACGGGGTCATGCGCGTGACCGATCTCGTGGGATTGGCCCACCGAAATCTCAGAGCGCAGAGCGCCCTCAAGGGGGGTGCCTAGATTGCGTGGGGTTTTCGCTACAATCCTCCAGAATCGCGCGGTCGCCGAAGACATCCTGAAAATGGTGCTGAGGGGCAAAGATGGGGCCGGGCTGGCGGGGGCCCGCCCCGGCCAGTTCCTGATGGTACGGTGCAGTGACACATCGGACCCGCTGTTGAGGCGCCCGATGAGCCTGTACGACGTCTCGGGGGACACTTTCTCGATAGTGTACAGAGTGGTCGGGGCGGGGACGCGTCTCATGGCCAAGATGCCGGAGGGGGGCGAAGTTCACGTCATCGCTCCCTTGGGTAACGGGTTCAATCTCCCCCCGCAATCCGGACGCGTCGCACTGGTGGGCCGAGGCGTAGGTGCCGCCCCGCTCGTCTTCTTGGCGAAGACGGCTATAGCCCAGGGCAAGAGGGTGTTTGGGTTCATATCCGCGACCTCACGAGAAAGCCTGGTAGGCGTGGAGGATCTCTCGAAGATGGGCGTGGAACTGCAAACGGGCGTTGACACCGACGGGTCCAGCACAGAATTGCTGGACCTCATCCGCGAGCGGCATTCCGCGGAGCCCTTCGACTATGTCGCCACGTGCGGCAGCAGGCGTATGCTTCGCCTGGTTCAGGACCTCCGGACGGCGACCGGGGTCCCGGGCGAGGTGCTGCTGGAAACCAGGATGGCGTGCGGAATCGGGGTGTGCAAGGGTTGCGTCGTGATGACCGCGGACGGGACCTACAAGAAGGTGTGTACTGACGGCCCCGTCTTCCCGGTCGAACTCATCGCCGGGTGAACTCTGCTCTGTCAACCACGTGGGGAGTGTGCGGGCTTGGCCGGTAGCGAACCTTGGACTATACGACAGGCGCTCATACCGACCGCTGACCGCGGTTTCTGCAAAGGTGACATTCGCATTCGCGGAGACAAGATCGAGGAGATACGCCTTGACGCGCCGACACGCGAGGGCGATTCCCCCCGCTCTATCGTGGCGGACGGCATGGTGGCGCTGCCCGGGCTCGTAAACGCGCACGTTCACAGTCACGGGGTGTTGTCGAAGGCCGTGGTTGAGGGGTTCCCCCTCGAGGTGTGGTCGCACTACGCGAAGGCGGGCAGGGAATTGATGTCTGAGGAAGACGTTCGCTATGCATGCCTGCTTGCGTCGGTGGAGCTGATGCGCGCGGGGGTTTCGACCGTCCTCGACCATCCCTATTACGACAGGAGGAGGCTGGATGCTTGCGCGAAGGCCTGGGGGGAGACCGGGCTCAGAGTGGTCGTCGCGCCGTCCATCGCTGACAAGGGGATGCTCGAATCGATCGGGGTCTCGAGCGGTGACGATTCCGCGCCCGGACCGATGGAGGAAGACCCGGCCGGATTATGCGAGTCCTTCGCGAGAGATTGGTCGGGGGCTTTCGACGGTCGCCTCCGGGTGATGTACGGTCCGTCCGCCCCACACAGGTGCAGTGACGGATTGCTCAGGCGCGTGGCCGACGGTTCGAGCCGGTCGGGTCTCGGCGTTCATCTTCACCTTCTCGAGACTCGTACGCAAGCCCGGATATGCCGGCAATCATACGAGCGCGGCGTGGTCAGGCATCTCGATTCACTGGGACTGCTGAATCCCCGTACCTCGCTGGTGCACTGCGTCTGGCTCGACCCCGAGGAAATCGAGGTCATCGCGCGCTCGGGCGCTTCCGTCGTTCACGTCCCCGCGAGTAACCTACTGTTGGGAAGCGGGATAGCGCCGGTCAAATCCATGGTCCGGGCGGGGGTCAACGTGTGCCTGGGGACCGACGGCCCCAATTGCGGGGGAAGCCTGGACCTCAGGGACTCGATGCGGCTGGCCCTCCTGCTCCACAGGGTCACCGAAGGAGACTACGAGGACTGGCCCTCGGCGCGAAGCGTGTTTCAGTTGGGTACGAGGAATGGGGCTTATGCCCTCGGCCTTGACGCGCCGGCGCCGTTAGGCGTCCTGCGAGAAGGGGCCAAGGCCGACATCGCGCTGTTTGACCTGCGGAACAAGCCCGAGTTCGTGCCGAACAACGACCTGCTGTTGCAGTTCATTCTTGCCGGTTCCGTCGAGTGTGAAACGCTGGTGGTTGATGGTGAGGTCATCTACACAAGGGAGGGGGGACCAGCGCGGTTCGAAGAGGCGGAGATAATGGAGACAGCCGGCCGGTTGGGGACCGACCTCATTCGGCGCAGCCGGGCCCTGTACGACGGGGCCGAGCGAGTACGGAGATTGCTCCATGCCGTCGCGGCGAAGGACACGTGATGAGCTCGAGGTTTGGGCGGCAAGAAAGGAAGCACTTGGCGTAACGCTGATGTAGGAGTTGGCCTTCCCAGGGATCGTCGCAGTTGACAGAGTCTACTCACAGAGGAGGGGAATGCATGATTCGCCTCACGAAGATGCACCGAGTCGCCGTATCAGGAATTTGCCTGGTTGTTGCCATCGTACTTGCCGGGAGCGGCTGTGCAAAGCCCGCGGCCCCGACGCCCTCAAGCCCCCAGCCGGCCCAACCCGCTCAGCCGGCTAAGCCGACCGGTGGGGCGGTGCAGCTCCGCATGAGCCTCGGGGGGAGCACGGGGACGTTCTACTCGATGGGCGCCGGTTTCGCCGATTACTTGAACAGGAACGCCACCCTGTTCAAGACGACGCCCAACACGTCCGGCGGAGGGTTGGAGAACCTCCGGCGCCTCGGCAAGAATGAAGCAGAGTTGGGGATCGTATACGCGGTGGACTTGGACCAGGCGTGGAATGCCCAGGGGCAGTTCGAGAAGGAGCAGATCCGGAACGTGCGGATAATCGGACTCGCGCAGAGGCCGACGGCCGCGCACGGGATCGTCTTGGAGAAATCCGGGATAACCAAGGTCGAGGACCTAGTCGGCAAGAAAGTCGTCCCGGGGGCTCCGGGGGCATCGGTCACCTTCAGAGTGGAGCTGTTCCTGAAGGCGGCCGGGATCTACGACAAGGTCAAGATACAGTACATGGGCAACGAGGAAACCGCGCAGGCCCTCAAGGACGGGGTCATAGATTGCTTCTTCAGGGCCGGGAGCTACCCGTGGACCGGCATCAGCGAAATCGAGGTAACGCACAAAGTCAGGGTACTCGACCTCGGTCCCATGATGGACAAGTCAAACTTCATCAAGAACAACCCGGGGTTCATCGAACTGACTATACCGGCGAACACCTACCCGCGTCAGACCGAGCCGATCAGGTCGTTCGGAGAGCCGTTGTTCTGGGGCACCAGGGCCGATATTCCTGCCGAGGTCATCTACGAATTCTGCAAGATTGGCTACAGCCCTGAGGCGTGTTCCTTCCTCGACACGGTCTACAAGGCGCACGCTCACAGGGATCCTCTCAACGTGTTGCCCGTCCCGATGCACCCGGGCGCCGAGAAGTATTGGACGGAAAAAGGTGTGAAACTGCCGACTCCGAGCAACAAGTAGGGAGGTCTGCACAGCAGCCGGACTGAGCGAGGATGCCCATTGCCTGCCGGTGGGCATCCTCGCGAGATGTCGAATGAATCGCTTCCATAGTGATCGCAAGGACCGGCTTCGTCTAGGAGGATGGTGTAATGGGCTCGTCTCTCGCCGGGAGATTCAGCGCCATAGGCATGGTGCTCGCCACGGGCAACCCTAAGCGCAAGTTGACCGGGTTCTGGCAGTTGGTTTTCAGGGCCATCGCAGTCGTCTTTGCGGCATTCATGCTGTATAGTGCCGGTCCACAGTTCCTCGGGACACCCGACATGGGTTACCGGAAAGGGCTCTACATCCTGGCAATAACCGTGATGATATACATAAAGTACCCCGCCAGACGATCATCTCGGCCGGAAACCGGACCCGGCGTGGTTGATATCGCGTTGATATGCCTCAGCCTCATCACCTTCGGCTACTTCATCGTGAACTTCAACTCCCTCATACTGAGGCAGGGCAGCCCCACCCCCAACGACATAATCATGGGTGCAATAGCGGTCGTGGTCTGCCTCGAGAGCACGCGCCGCGCGATAGGGCCGATCTTGACCATCCTCGGCGCCCTCTTCCTGGCCTACGCGTATGCGGGGCCGTGGATGCCGGGACTGCTGAGGCACGTCGGATATTCGCCGGCGAGGATCATCGCCGAGATGTACTCTGTCAACGGGATATTCGGACTGATCCTCGAAACGAACGCCAACTACATCACGTTATTCGTTTTGTTCGGGGCCTTCCTCGCGGCCCTTGGAGCGGAGAAGTTCTTCATAGACTTTCCGTACGCTCTCACCGCGGGCCTCAGGGGGGGACCCGCAAAGACCGCGGTCGTGGCGTCGGCATTCTTCGGGAGCATATCCGGGAGCGCGACAGCCAATGTCACGGCGACCGGGACATTCACGATACCCCTGATGAAACGGGCCGGCTATCCCGACTACGTTGCGGGTGCAATCGAGCCCGCGGCGTCCAGCGGCGGGATGTTCATGCCGCCTGTCATGGGTGCCGCTGCATTCTTGCTAGCGCAGTTCCTGGAGATTCCGTACTGGAAGGTGGCGGTGGTGTCGTTCGTTCCAGCCGCCATCTACTTTTTCAGTGTGGGACTCATATGCCACCTCGAAGCGTACAGGTCAAACATTCGCCCGGTTCCCCCGTCGGAGAGGAAGAATCCATGGGAGGAATTCAAGCGGGGCTGGTATTTCATTGTCCCGATCGTCGTGCTCATAGTTGCGCTGGGTTTGGCCGTATCCCCGCCGAGGGCGGTGTATTGGTCCCTCCTGTCCGCTCTGGCCGTAACCTTTGTCGCCAGGCTCGTGGAGGAGAGATGGGATTTCGGGGCGGCCTTGAAGTGGATTGGGCGGGTGGTCTTGAGGGGCCTGGAAGAGGGGGCGCAGAACACCCTCTCGATTGCGTCGGTCACCGGGACCATAGGGATGATCATCGAGGTGATCTTCCTGACGGGGCTCGGGTTCATGTTTACGAGCCTGATAGTTGCCGCGGCCCGCGGATCGATCCTGTTCACGATCGCCATGGCATTCGTGGCGTGCTACGTGCTGGGCATGGGCATGACGGTGACCTCCGCGTACATACTCGTCGCGGTAATGGCCGTGCCTGCCCTGCAAAGCATGGGCGTCAATCCGCTCGCCGCCCACCTCCTCTGTTTCTGGTATTCGGCGACTTCCAACTTCACGCCGCCCGTCTGCCTGGCAGCATTTGCCGGCGCGGCGATAGCCAAGTCCGACCCTTACAAGACCGGGATGACTTCGCTGAAGTACGCGGCGTTCATCCTCATCCTACCGCTATGGTTCGTCTACAGCGAGATACTCATGCCGAACGGGCTCAACGTACATGCGGCCCTCGCCATGCTGAACGCGTTTCTCGCGACCTTTCCTTACTGTTCGACCGTGGTCGGCTACCTCGTACGGCCGCTGTTATTCTGGGAGAGACTCCTCCTGACAATCTCGGCGATTCTCCTTATCCTTCCGGAATGGACGACGAGCGCCGTGGGACTGGCGATATTCATTGCGATCTGGGCACTCCAGTTCGCGCAGCACAAGGCGTCGGTACGTCGGGCGGCCGCTTCTCTATGACGAGAGCGGAAACTGAATCGAACCGATGACAGCGGCCTCGCGCCGGCGTTGAGTGCACCCACCACTCCATTCTCTGTCTGCGGATGAGGCTTACGAGCGTCCTCATTGCCTCCCGGGTTGACAGTCCCCTCCGCAAGCGGTCGAGCAAACGGCCGGGAGTGGCTACGACTATGTCGGCGCCCGTCAGTAAGGAACACCCTCCGCTTCGATAGGACACACCACCGTGCGCAGCCACGCCACAAGTCGCGGTACGGCCAAAGAAGGAATCCGCACTATGGGCCGCGAATGTGATATGCAGAACCGAGGTGTGCACTGCAAAACAACTGCCGCACCCCGCAACAGCCAGCCGGTCCGGGGTAACTGGGAGGTACGAACGTTTGGACGAGAGGGTCTTGCGAGGCGTTATATCGGCGGTCCTCACGCCTTTCACGAGGACCGGTGCCGTGGACTATACGCGACTCCGAGGCCTGTGCCGGTTCTTGCGTACCCGAGTGCAGGGGTTGTTCGTGTGCGGCACCTTCGGCTCGGCCGCCCTCCTCAGCCCGCGCGAGCGAAGGAAGGTGCTCAGTGTCGTGGTGGACGAAGCGGCGGACTACCTCGCAGTGACCGCCCACGTGGGCTGCGCGGATACGGCGACTACCGTTGACCTGGCCCGACACGCCGAGAGGACGGGAGCCCATGCCGTTGCCGCGGTCATTCCGTACTACCATGAGCACACTGCCGCCGCCACAATGCACCACTTCAGTGCGATAGTTGAGGCCGTGTCGGTCCCGGTGTTCGTTTACGACTACCCGAAAGCTCATCCCACCAGGCTGACCGCGGAGCTGCTCGCCGATCTTGCTGCCGTGGGGGTCGCGGGGATCAAGGATTCGGGCAACGATCTCCTGAGGCTCGATCAGTTCAAACGGAAGGTCAACGCTCCGAGTTTCCAATTCGTGGTGGGGACTGAGGCCCTCTTGTTGCCGGCCATGCTGATGGGATGCAGGGCGGCGATCTCGGGTTTATCAATCGCGTTTCCAGAACAGGTGGTCCGGCTGTACGAGGCCGCCGTCGCCGGGGACATGGGGCGGGCGGCGGAAAGCCACGACCTGGTGATGAAGATGAGGGCGGTCATCCACAGGTGGCCTCACATTCCCGCCATGCACGAGGCCCTGCGGTTGCGGGGCATAGACTCGGGGTTCCCACGGCGTCCCTTCCTTCCCCTGTCTCCCGAACAAACCCGGCAAGTCAGGGAGGATCTCGTGGAGTTGGGGGTCGCAGCGCGGGATCCGTGCGAGCCAGAGGCGTGACGGCGACGGGGAGGGTCCTTCTCGGAATTGAACGTCTGCGGGGGATGGAGAAGGTGGGCGAGAAGGTGGAAGCTTCCGAACGCAATCAGAGCAAGAGCATTCGGCGAGCCCTTTCGATCCTGGACGCGCTGACGACCAACACACGCGGTGTGAGCCCGACGGAGGTCAGTCGCTTGACGGGCATACCGAAGGCGACTGTGAGCCGGATCCTCAGTGTCCTCGTTGAGACTCAATATGCGCGGCAGGACCCGAGATCGGCGCTGTATTCGCCTGGATGGCGTGTCCTCCAGCTGAGCAGTTTCGTGCTGAACTCGTCCGAACTCCGATCCAAGGCGAGGCATCATCTCTTGAGGCTCATGGAGCAGGTGCAGGAAACCGTGAACCTGGGCATCTTGCACGGATCGCAGGTGATGTACCTCGACAGGGCGGACAGTGTGAGGACAGTTCGGCTGTATTCGGTCGTGGGCAAGTGTGTTCCGGCGCACTGCACCGCCCTCGGAAAGGCCATACTGGCGTTTTCGCCGGAATCGGTCGTCAGAAACCTCCTGCAAGCGCCCGGGCTGCGCCCGGTCACCGCGAAGACGATAACCGATCCCCAGGTGTTCGTTGAGCAATTGCAGGCGATAAGGCTCAACGGGATAGCCCTTGATGATGAGGAACACCAAGAAGGGGTGCGGTGCGTGGCCGCCCCCGTGTTCGACTACTCGGGATCGGTAGTCGGAGCGGTAAGTGTGTCGGCCCCCGCGACCAGGATGGAAGGCCAGCAGCTCCAGGACGTGATCTGCCAGGTAAGGAGCACGGCACGGGAGATCTCCATCGAGCTCGGGGCGGCGCTGTAGGCGGGGGGATCGGGAATGCTCGGTGAGTTGCTGACCCGGAACACCATTGAACTAGGGGTGGAGGCGGCGGATTGGAGAGAGGCCATCGAACGGGCGGGGGAGCTCCTTGTCAAGGCGGGAGCCGTGGAGCGGCGGTACATAGCGGCCATGATAGACATGGTACGCGAACTCGGACCCTACATAGTCGTTGCTCCCGGCGTCGCCATCCCGCACGCCCGGCCCGAGAATGGCGTCAAGACCGTGTGCTTGAGCATGGTGAGGTTGAAGTCGCCGGTCCCGTTCGGCAACAACGACTTCGACCCCGTTGACCTCGTGTTTGCGCTGGGCGCGGTGGATGACAAGAGCCATCTCGGTGCAATCGCTGAACTCGCCGTCCTCTTAACAGATGGGGAGGCGTTGGCCGCAATCCGGCGAGCGGCCGGGCGGGACGAGGTTGTCGAGGTCATACAAGCTCGCGAAAGCGGACAGCAAAGAGAAGGGGGGTGAGTATTGAGATCCACGGCGCCGAACCCCGGGCATCGGACAAACAGGGTGTTGGGAGGTCTTCAGATGCGCAGGTTGTCAATAGCGGTCGTTTGTGGTGCAGGCCTTGGGACGAGCCTGATGGCGAAGATGGCGGTCGACAGTTACCTTAGAGAGAAGAAGATTCCCTCTAGGACCGAGTGCTCGGATGTGGGGTCGGCGAGATCCCTGGATGTTGACATCCTGATAACGACCACGCAGCTGGCCCAGGCGATTAGGGAACCGAAGGCAAAGCAATTCGTGGTAGTAGGGAGTTTCCTCAACAGAGAAGAGCTCAGGGAAAGACTGTCGCAAGCCATCGCCAACCTTGAAAATGGCCAGAGCTGAGTTCTGGCAAAGGAGGATTCCAGTATGGAAGCGCTAAAGGCCCTAGTGAACTTCATCGTCTTCCAGGTGCTTGACCAGGCTCCCGTCTTGTTGGGGCTCATAGCCCTGGCCGGGTTCATAGCGCAGCGCTCCTCGTTCGAAGAAACCGTCGAGGGCGTCATGAAGACGGTAGTCGGCGTCCTGATCCTGTTCGCCGGCTGCAACGTACTGCTGGGGGCAACGTTTCCAATCACCGACATGCTCAATGCGGCGTTCAAGGTACAGGGCGTCATCCCCTCCGACGAAGGTGCCTTTGCGTTCGCTATGACGAAGTTGTCTTCGCAGATCGTAACTATCTTCGTCCTGGGGTTCGTCATCCACGTCCTGTTCGTGATAATCACTCCCGTCAAGGCGATGAAGAACCTATACCTGACCGGTCACATGATGCTCTACTTCTCAACGCTCTCCATGCTGTCGTGGATGTGGGTCGGCCTTTCCGGGACTACACTGATCGTCGTATCGGCGATAACGTGCGCGCTGTACTGGACCCTCGCGCCGTGGTGGACGTTCCGGTATTCGCGGCAGTTCGTCGGGGACGATTTCACTTTGGGACACACGCGCACACGTGCTGGTGGTGTCCC
>JANLGA010000029.1:0-9894 GCA_024653225.1 Bacillota bacterium
ACCCGTCAAACCTGATGGAAAAAAGAGCCGGTACAGCCCCCGCGTTAAGTTCTTTGCGGAGTCTCCCAACTCCTTTATGAAGCGGTTTATGAAGCGGTTGACCTCTCCCTATGCGCGATCGTCGCGAGGGCCTCCCTGTCGAGCTCGTCCACGATGTACAGCGTGCCCCCGGCCTTCCTCGCCAGGCTGTCGAGGAACGACTTGTTGGGTTCCAAGCCGACGCACCCGAACCTCACTTTCATAGCCGGTATGCTCTCCGCGGCCTGGAGGGCGTCGTCAATCGGATTCAGCGTCCACTTCGGCACCGTCGGGATGCCGTCGGTGATCAGCAACATGAGTGGGTTTTTCACCCTGGACGCCTTTATGTAGTCGAGGCAACCGATTATGCCTTCCGCCAGCGGGGTCAGGCCGAGCGGCTGTATGCGGAGGACGCCGCTTTCTATCCTCTGGTACGCCCTCGTGTAGGGCACGTGGACCTTGACGGAAGACTCCTGGAACACGACCACGGCCACCTTATCTCTCGTCGCCAGAAGGAGGTGCCGCGCCAGGTACT
The DNA here is from genome assembly GCA_024653225.1 of Bacillota bacterium. Lineage (GTDB taxonomy): Bacteria > Bacillota > Sulfobacillia > JABLXB01 > JABLXB01 > JANLGA01. The sequence goes on from JANLGA010000029.1 coordinate 554, forward strand.
TGGCCGCTTGTATGCGCCTGCCGGCCATGCTCGCGCTCGCATCAATGAGCAGGCAGACGTCCACCGGGTTCGAGCGAAGCCTCTTTTCGAGGACGATGTCCTCCGCGGAAATGCCGACGGCCCCACCGCCCGAGGCAAACGCCCTCCTGCAGGCGTTGAGCACCGTCTCGGGGATCGCGATATTCGAGAGCCACTCGTCCTTCTCCGGCGGCGCGAGCTTCCGCTTGACCTTGCCGCCGCACTTGCGCGACGCGTTGGTCGAGTACGTCGTCTTGTCCTTGGGCGTCGCTATGGCGGGGATCCTCCGGATCAGCCGCCGGAAATGCATCTCGATCTCCCGCCGGTGCAGACGGAAGAAGTTGCGGAGCCTCCACCCTTCGGGGGTGAGCGTCGCCCTCCAACCGTCGCGCCTCGCGAGCCCCTTGTTCACGAGGATGTCTATGATCTCCGAGGGGTTGGCGTTCTTCCGCGCCAGCGAGGTCATCAGGTGGTGCAGGTCCGAATCCTCGGCCAGGTATTCGAGCACTTCCGACACCTCCTCCACGCTGCCGAGGTCATCGGAGAGCTCCATCGCCTTCTGGAGGTCGGACTGCTGCTCCAAAGGGCCCTCGCCCTGCGGTGGGGCCTCGCCCTGCAGCATCGAGTCGGAAAAGGACTGGTACGGTGACATGTCCGCACGGCCCCTTCCGCCCCTTCTCTCGTGGAGTACCCTCTCGACCCTCCTGATCTCGTACCCCTGCGCTTGCACCTCCGATTCCACGGCGGCCACGATGGAGAAAACGAGGGGAAGGTCGGAATCCCCGAGAAGCGCAGCCACGTGGACGTGGTTCAAGTGCGCCCTGCGAAGCGACTGTTTGTCGCCGTAGCTGAGGGAGCCCGTTATCCGCCCGCCTCCCGTGGCCGTCTGTACGTCAACGTAATCCGAGAGCCCCCGCCACCGGGGGTCCTCCTCGAACACACCCCGTATGGCCTTTGCGACGAGGCAATGGTTGACCTCCGCGACCTCGTGGAAGACGTCCATGTGGACCACTTCGCCGGGGGTGCGCCTGCGGTAGAACACCTCCCCCGCGTCGGCGCCCGTTATGACCCGGATGTCCTCCGGGGCTCTCGGGTCCACGGCGTGGATCTTCCGCGAAACGACGGCGGTCTCACCCACACGGGCGCCGTTGTCTCCGTGGAATATCGCCGCAAGGTAGTTTCCGAGCAGCTCGGCCTGCTCGAACCTCACTGCAGGTCTTCTCCCGTCTTGATCAGCTCTCGCGGCGACAGGCGGATTATGGGCACCGCCCGCGCCCTCGGCGCCGCTATCTCGACGTCGAGGGGGTTCGCCCAGGGTCTTCCCCCGCCGCCCGAGTCCCCGCCGCCCGAACCCGCGCCCGCGGCCCCCTGCGTCCGCGACCCGGCCCCTCCCGGTCTCCCATGGTGGGGGAAGCCCGTGGCCCCGGATGCGTCATCGGGCGCGTGATGACGCATCAGCGTCTCTCTCAGGCGTGAGAACAGGCGATCCACCGCCCCTTGCGCGTCCTGCGGGGAGCCGCCCGGTGCGACCTGGTCACCCTGTCCCGCCCGACCCCCGCTCTCGCCCGAGGGCGGCGGCGACTGCCGCAGCCTCGACGGCTCCCTGGCGGACGAGCGTTCCGTGAGGTACTTCAGGATCTGCGCCATGGTGGAGACGCTCACCCGGTGGTGCAGCGCCAGCGGCACGACCCCGATCAGGTCGTTCAGCCCCGCCTCTCTGCGCATGTCCAGTGCCGCCGCCACCCTGGATCCGTGCTGGAGCGCCTCCACGGACCTGAGGCTTTCGAGCGCGAAATCAACGTATAGCCCGGCTATTATCTCCTGTAGCCACGCCGGTACCGTCACCTCTTCCACGAGCCGGGACACCCTGGATAGGTAGTCGGGACCCTTCAGCGGTCCGTCCTTCGAGGATATCCCCGCGAAGATGGCCTTGACCACCTGGGGATTCGTCGGCCTGGACACGTTGGCGACAAAGTCGAACCGGTCGGCGAGCTGCCTCCTTATGTCCTCCAACGGTCCGGGGTCCTCGTCGGGGTTGGACGCCGCCCAGACCGAAACCCTCACCGGCAACTCGACGATCGGCAGTCCCGTCTCTTCAATCTGCACACGCCCGGGCTTCGTGCCCATTACACTGAGGAGCGTGTCTGCGAGCTCCGGCGAGGTCTCCGCCAGCCTGTTGATCTCATCCACGAATATGAATCCCCTGTGCGCCTGGGGGATCGTCCCTGGCAAGATGGCGGCCTCGGGCGACGATCTGTCGGTAATGCGCTTGAGGTCTATGCTGCCGACCACCGTCCCCACCTTGGCCGAGTGCGATATCTCCAGGAACGGCACCGGTATCTCTTCGGTGCCCAGGGCGGCGAGATCCCCCGGGTCCAGGCGCGAGTGCTCCGGGCAGTGGGGCCTCTCCGGGTCGCAGTTGTAGAGGCAACCCCTGACCCTGCGTATCGTCGGGAACACGGCCCTGGCCGAGCGGAGGATGGTGGTCTTGCCGGTGCCGCGAAGCCCCTCGACGTGCACGTGAAGGGGAAAGCCGTGGAGCGTCGACGCTATTGACATTTCTATGGCCTTGAAGAGACACTCGTTCCCCTCGTGCCGAACGAGGTCCACGAGCCGTCTCATCCGCATCCCTCCGTCCCGGGCGTGCGTGGGGGTCGGTCACGCGCACGAGTGCGCGCGACGTGCCCGTGATTGTAGTCTGCTCAATTTGGAAATCCCCAATGACAAGGGGCGAGGCTGCCGAAGCAGCCCCGCCCCTTGTCAGAAACGGCCCTATACCTGCTCTCTTGCCCGCTACGCGGTCTTGAGCCCGGGTTTTCCCCGCCTTTCCCTATTCTTCCACAACACCCAGAGCGGGCTCGCGATGAATATCGAGGAATAGGTGCCCGCGGTGATGCCGACGAGCAGGGCAACGGCGAATTCCCTTATCGTGGGACCGCCGAATACGAGGACGGCAACCACGGCGAGGAGCGTGGTGAGAGCGGTGTTGATTGACCTCATGAGCGTCTCGGAGATGCTGAGGTTGACGACGGAAGCGAGATCCCTGGTCCGCGCCGACTTCACGTTTTCCCGGATCCTGTCGTAGACGACTATGGTGTCGTTGACCGAGTATCCGATCACGGTCAGCAGCGCCGCCGCGAACGGGCTGTTCACCTCCATGCCCAGGATCGAGACCACCCCGACCGTGACCAGGACGTCGTGCAGCAGGGCGACTACCGCCGCCACGGCGAACTTGAACTCGAATCTCAGGGTGATGTACCCGACCATCCCCAGGTTGGCTATGACGAGGGCGAGCAGCGCCTTGCGCGCCAGTTCCTTGCCAATCACGGCGTTAACCTCGTCAATGCGCCGGACCTGGTATGGGCCGAGCTCCTCCTTCATGGAATCGAACAGCGCCTGCCTCTGTTCGGCGGTGAACGCCTTCGTCCTTATCAGGGCGACGCGGCCGTCGGTCCCGACCTTCTGTACCATGCTCCCGGCAAAGCCGTTCGCTTCCAGGACGCGGCTGATCTGGCTCGTCGAAGGCCGGCCCTGGAATTCGATCTCGGTCAGCATCCCGCCCGTGAAGTCTATCCCCATCCGCAGGCCGGCGCCCGGGGCCAGCAGGAACGCCAGCCCGACGGCGATCACGGCGGCCGAAGCGCAGAACCATATCTTCCAGCGACCCACGAAATCGAACAACGGCCGGACCTCCCCGCTCATTCTCAACAGCCGAAGACTCAGTAGCCGAAGAACATGGTCCTCCCCCGGTGCAGGCCGGAGTTGACCACTGAAACCAGCAAGAACCTCGTGAACACTATCGCCGTCAGCATGCTCGACAGTATGCCGACGGACAGCGTGACCGCGAAACCCCTGATCGGGCCGGTGCCGAAATACATGAGCACTCCCGCCGCGATCAAGGTGGTTACATTGGAATCAACTATCGCGGTGAGCGCGTTCCTGAAGCCCGATACGATCGCGGACCTGAGAGTATGTCCCGCCCTGAGCTCCTCCTTGCACCGCTCGAATATGATGACGTTGGCGTCCACCGCCATTCCGACGGAGAGTATGATCCCGGCGATGCCGGGAAGAGTGAGGGTCGCCTTGAGCAGCACAAGGGCTCCGACCGTCAGGAACAAGTACACTGCCAGGGCGAAGTCCGCCACCAAGCCCGGGAACCGGTAGTAAAGCAACATGTACGACGCGACGGCGGCGATCCCGACCCCCGCCGCCCTCCACGACCTCGCCACGGAGTCTGTGCCGAGGGTCGCGCTCACCGACCTGTTCTCCATGACCTGGAGGTTGACGGGGAGCGCGCCCGAGTTGAGCTGGACGGACAGGTGGTACGCGTCTTGGATGTCGTCGTATCCCGTGATCTCGGCCTCGCCACTGGGTATCGGCTCGTTGACAACCGGGGCGGATATCACCGTTTTGTCGAGCAGGATGAATATTTGCTTGCCGACGCTCCTGGCCGTGGCTTCTGCGAATTTTCGGGCGCCTTCGGCGTTGAACTCAAGAAGCACTACCGCCTTCCCGTCGTTGCGGGCGCCGACGTCCGCCTTCTTAAGGTCCTTGCCCGTGACGATCACCCTGCCCTGGTCGTCCAGGAACTCGAGCAGGGCGGTCCTGCCTATGACCTCTATCGCCTCGTTCGGGTCCTCGATCCCGGGGATCTCTATTATAATCCTGTTCCCGGACCTCTGGATGTACGGCTCCTTCACGCCCAGGGCGTCCACACGGCGGCGGACGATCTCGAGGGCGCCCTGCATGCTCTGCTCCGTGACGGGCGCTTCCGGGGTGGGCACCGCTTCGAGGACGACGTGCACCCCGCCGGCGAGGTCGAGACCCCTCGGGAGCATCCCGACGAGCGGCCTGACGCCGGTGAAATAATACCCGGCGACGATCCCCAACACCAGGACCACCGCCAGGTGCACCCTCGCCCGCGACTTGACTGGCAGCCGGTTTGCCGTCACCCAGTACGCCGCCGCGACGGCGCAGCCGAGCACGACCAGCAACCCCACGCGTATCGAGCCGGACATGCGCGTTCCCCCTCGGATTCGTCGCCCGAAATGCCTTTTTGGATTATAACCATCGGCGCTCGGGCTTGTCAACGAAGCCCTCGGGACTCAGAGCAACCGGACCTCGTTGATGGACAGCTCGAAATCGCACCCGAGGTAGGACGCCGCCCTCCGGCACATCACCATCCTCGTGAGGAATATCTCGAAGTAGTCCATGACCGGCGATATCTTGGTGTCGATCTTCAGCTCCAACGTTATAGCCTTCCGGCCGTCGTCAACCCTCAGGAAAGAGTGCTCCACCGCGTAGTTCACCCTGTCGTGGATGTCGAAGGCCGCTTGGTCGGGGTTCCTCACCCTGGTTCGGTGCACGTCGGACTTGTCCCCCAGAATCAGGGCCGCCGACACGTTGTTCACTGGATACCCCGATTCCTCGGGGTCGTGGCTTCCGATTGCCCCGACGACGGTGGCGATCTCGTCGGGGGGCATGCCTAGCTCCCTGAGCACCGTGAACGCCATGACCGCTCCGGTCTGCCCGTGCGACCACCGGCTGACGATGTTGCCGATGTCGTGCAGGTACCCGGCGATGGCGGCGAGCTCCGCCTCGCGCTGGGGGAAGCCGAGCCGCGCCAGCACGTTGTGGGCGATGTTTGCCACCAGGCTCGCGTGCCTCGGGCCGTGCTCGGTGTAGTCGTTGCCACGGTTGATGTACGTCTCGACCTCCGGCACTTTCTTCACTGCTTCGAGTGTCACGGGAGGCATGTTCCCATCCCCACCTTTCGCCTTTTCTATTGCGGTCACGACGGCCGCCAGCACCGCTTCCGGGGTCATCCCGTCGGTACGGAGGTACAGGTCGCAGTGCGCCCTCGCGTCCTCGAGCCGGCGCCGTTGCTCCTCCATGTGTTTCGGCCCCCACGGGACCGCCCTCCGCGCGGTCGCCGTCTCGTACGAACAGTCCAGAAAATCGGGCCTGCGGAGCGCCCACATCCTCGGCACCGACGAATGCTCTTGCGCGACGTGGTACGCCCGGTACCCCATCGCCTTGAGGGAATTCACCAGCGTTGTCTTACCGGAGGTGCATACGCCCACGACGGCGATATTCATGGCGGTCCTACGCCGGAAAACAGACTGACATGTGGCGTATCTTGTGCTCCCCTTCGAAGCCGACGACTCCCATTGCGACCACTGTCATGTCGTCCTGCGGCCTGCCGGAGTCCCTCTTTATGGCCATGTCCAACAACTCCCGCGGGAGCTCGTCGGTGCGTTCCGGCCCGGATTTCCCGACCATCGCTCCCGCGGCCTCCAACGCGCTGCCGAGACCGAAGTTCCTCCCCGAGTGCAGCACGCCATCCGTGAACGTCACGACCAGTAGGCCCTCCTCGAGGGGGAACTCAGATATGCAGGGCTTGACTACTTCCCTCATGCCGATCGGCTGGCAATCGTCGGAGCACACGGTGAGTTCACCGCGGGACGCGACCCAGACGGGGACGGACGTGTTGCGAGATATGACTACGGTCCGGGTACGGAGGTCCGCCGACAGTATGGTCAGCTCGCACGAGACCTTCCCGTCCCTGAGGGCGAAGAGCACGTCGTGCACCGCCCTCGCGACCGCTCCGTCACGTGCTCCCTCGGAGATCAGCGAGATGGCCCTCGATACGACCAGGTTCGAGATGCGCTTGGCCGGGAAGCCGCTCCCCTGGCCGTCCGCCATCACGACCGACAGGCCGCCCTTCCGCCTCTCGACGACTTCCAGCGTATCCCCGCTCTCGGGGACGCCGAATTTCGCCGCCTTGGCCACGCCCACACGGACCTGCAACGCGTCTACCCCCTGCTCACCCCGACCGGCAAGGAATCGTCCCCGGCCGTGCCCTCTTTCTCAGCGGCCAGGACCTTCAGGAAAGCCCCGCCCACATCCGGGTCGAAAAGCGTCCCCATGCCCTTGCGTATCTCGGCGACGGCCTTCCGTCGCGACAGTGCCTTCCTGTACGGCCTGTCGGTGGTCATGGCGTCGAAGGCGTCGGCTACGCGGATCACCCGCGCCCCGGTCGGGATATTGTCCCCCGCGAGGCCGTCCGGGTATCCCGAGCCGTCGTAGTTCTCGTGATGGTGGCGCAGGATCGCCGTGCTGTTCCGGTACATCTTCAACTTGCCGGCGATCTCTCCCCCGATCTGCGGGTGTTCCCTGATCCTCTCCCATTCGAGCTCGCCCAGGTGTCCCTTCTTGAACAACACCCTGCTCGTCAGCCCGACCTTCCCCAGGTCGTGTATCCTGGCGGCCAGGTGAATCTGCTCGACCACTTCCTCCGGCAGCTTCAACTCCCTGGCCGTCCTGACCGAGTAGTCGGCGACCCTCAGCGAGTGCTCGAACGTGAAATCGTCCCGCCTGTCAATCGAGTCGGCGAGCGCCTCGATGGCTTTCTTGGTCTCGCTCTGGAGCTCCGTGTAGTTCCTGATCCCCAGGTAGACGATAACGATCGGCATGACGAACAACACCAGCGCCAGGGGATCCCTCCCGTACACCCTGCTGACCAGCATTCCGAGGCAAGCCAGCGATAGGTACTGGAAGAGGTAGAGCCTGGCCTGGGACGCCAGCACCTTGAATAGCTCCCTGCCCTCCGCGAGAGAGAAAGCGGTCAACACTAAACCCACGTTGAGCAGGTAGTATACGAGGGTGGAGACGGCGAACACCGGGATGTCGGCGAGCAGCGTCGGCCGTGGGTATCCCAGGATGGGTGCGTGGTATATCAGGCCGGCCGTGCCGACGCACAGCACATACTGTGCCGCGTTGAATACGGTCTTGTGAGGTGGTCTCCTACCCGCAAGATCCGCGATGACACTGCACGCGGCCGCCATCAACGCCGCGATCCCCGGCTCAAACATTATGTACGAGGCGGAATGAAAGGCGGGGGCCACGGAAACAAACCCGTATTCGCACAGTTGCACCGGGCGGAGTTCAGCGGCACTGGTGAGGACCACGAACATCAGTATGGTTACGGGGTCCGACATTCCTCGGAAAGAGGGCTTCAGTGCAAACAAACACAAGGCCACTCCGCTCGTGGCAACCAACATCACGTAGGTCCTGGCAATCCGCGGCACGCCTCACCACGCCTTCGACCGGTGGTAAGGCCCCGGCCGCCGCCTAACCCCGGGGAGGTCAGCAGCCTAGCCCCACTTGAAGAAGGCCCCGCTGCTCAGCGCGAACGACATAATCGCCAGGGAAACCGCGATTACGCGCCACCTCACCGAAACCACCTCCGGTCACCGAAAGCCGTTTCCGCTCGAGGTACTGGCGGCCGGGGCCATTGTACACGCTTTCGTCACAGCGCGCTCGATTTCCTGCCGTCGCAGCCGAGCAGCGCTTTTCCGGTCGCGGCCTGGACGAAGAGGAAACACCCCGCCGCGATCAGCACGTCTCCGACGCTGAATACGTTCGGCGTGGGAAACGGTGGCGGGACGTAGAAGATGTCGCCGAGGAACCAGAGCACCGTCCGCCCGTCAATCAGCACCGAGTTGTGGTGCGGACCCGACGCAAGGGCCTGGAGCACGGGAATCATCCCCGCCCCGGTGAGCGCGGCCGAAGACGCCGGCATGTATCCCCCGTTCGCCGTGATGACAAGGGCGTTGCTCGCGGCCCCCAGTCCCATGATCTTCATCCCCGGTACATTCGCGTTCGCGAGGACGAATGCGCCGGCGAATACGTATGTCAGCGCGTGCAGGTAGGGGATCGCTTCTCGAAGCTGGAACCTCACCGGCTCGAAGAGGAAGACCGCCAGCTGCACCGCGAGCGGCGCGAAGGCCAGCCAGGCGCTTCGCAACCTCACGCGTGCGAGCCCGGACAGCTCGCCGCCCCTCAGCAGGGCGACGATGATGGAGAGAATGAACGCCTCGACGATGAGCACCCGTCACACCGTCCTCTTGCCCGCTCTCCGTATCGCGGCCTCGTGGGCCATGACCTCGATGGTATCGTCCAGGTCCCCGCCGAGCGGTTCCCCGTACTTGCGCTCGAGCGCCTTGGAGATCAGCCAGTCCGCCAGCCACGGGTTCTTGGGCAGCAGGCTGCCGTGAAGGTACGTGCCCACCGTGTTCCTGTACACGGCGCCTTCGAACCCGTCCTCGCCGTTGTTGCCGAATCCCCTCACGACCTTGCCGAACGGGACCGCGCGCTCGCCGAGGAACGTCTTGCCGGAGTGGTTCTCGAACCCGACGACAGACCTCGGCGCTCCGGACAGGGTGCTCTCTATGACTATGTTCCCGATCATGCGCCTCGTGCCCGCCTCCGTCCACACGTCGAGCACCCCTACCCCCTCCAGCACTTCCCCGGCGCCCGTG
>JANLGA010000029.1:9904-21663 GCA_024653225.1 Bacillota bacterium
GACGCCGGCGAGAGCGGCGTCGGCGAGGGATGCCCCCTTTACCCGCCGGAAGTCCGCGCAGACCGCCTTCTGCTCGCGGTCCTGGCCTCCGCCCATGAATATCAGGTCGAACCGGCCGAGGTCGGATTCTCCGACCGACACGCCCTCCACGCGGGGCTCAATCCCGTGCCACTCCATGCGTCTTGCCAGGGCTATGACGTTGCCCCTGTCGCCGTACAGATTCATGAGTTCAGGGTACAGGTGGCATATCGTCAACGTTCTCACCGGGTCAATCCTCCCAGAACATTCTCGCGTAACCCATGTCGTGGATCACCCGCCGGATCCCGAGCATCGCGGTGTAGGTCGGGAGAACGTACAGCGTGCCGCCCGGAGGAAGCCTCGAAAGCCCGAGCTCCAACGCCTTACGCAGGTCGTTCTCGATGGTAACGAGCACCGGGTCCAACCCGGCGTATTTGAGCCGAAGCGCCATGTCTTCAGCCCTGAGCCCCGAGGCTATCACCCACTCGACCAGGCCGGGGGCCGCCAGGCGCTCGAAGTCCACGTCCCACAGCCACGAGACATCCGTGCCGTCCGCGTAATTGTCGTTTATGCATATGACCAGGTTCTTCGCTTCGGGTCCCTCGATGACCGTCCTGATGACTTCGTTGAATCCCGCCGGATTCTTCACCAGGGCTATGAGGACGGTCCTGTCGCCGACGCGCAGAGACTCCATCCGCCCGAAGGAGCCGCCGTACGACTCCAGGCCCGCCACGATATCCTCCGGAGACAATCCCATGCCGAGGCAGCACGATATGGCCGCAAGCGCGTTATAAGCGTTGTAGGCGCCGGGTACAGGGAGGTCTATCCGCAGCTCCCCGCGCGGTGTGCCGACGACCAGCCGAGAACCCGGCGGCCTCGAGGTATACGAGAGGAGGGCGACATCGGGCGTTCTCCGCGAGAGGCCGCACGCGGAACACCTGTACAGCCCCAGGTGCGCATAGAACACACCGTCATATTCCAGGGCGGCGCCGCAGTCGAGGCAGTTCGTGATGTCCGCGGTCTGCGCCCTTCCGGACGCAAAGAGGGACCGATCCTCGACGCCGTAATACAGGATCGGGCCGGCGTAGTCCCGTCCGAGGTTCGAGACGAGCGGGTCGTCGCAGTTCAGCACCGCGAACGACCCGGGCGGCATCGCCAAGAATCCCTTCTTGACCAGGAGCACCGTGCTCAGGAGCTCCCCGAACCGGTCGAGCTGGTCCCGGAAGAAGTTCGTCGCCACGGCGCCGTGCGCGTTGAGCTCGCGGGTCGCCGTGGGCACGGTCGCTTCGTCTACCTCGATGATTCCCACGTCGGCGTCAGGCCTCCCCAGCAAGTCCGAGGCCTGGATGTAAGATGAAGCCACCCCGTAGATCAGGTTCGCGCCCGACCTGTTGCTGACGACGCGCAACCCCGCCTTCCTGGCAACCGCGCCGATCATCCTCGAAGTGGTCGTCTTACCGTTGGTCCCCGTGACGACCAGGTTCCCGAGCCGCACCCGTGCGGCCAACTTCGAGAGTATCCGCGGGTCCAGCAGCAACGCCACTCGGCCGGGGAGGGTCGAACCACCCCTGCCGAGCGTGCGGCAGGCCGCGGTCACGGCCTTTGCAACCCAGAGTGCCAGGTATCCCCTGAGGCCCATGTATTCCTCCCGGGGCCGGCGGGAAGCCGCCCCAGTTCAGCTCCTCGCGTAGAGCATCTCCTCGTAGTCGGGGTTGACCACGAACCTTCCCGACACGATGAGCTCGTAGTCCCACGGCTGGATGACGACCGCCTCGGATTCGAAGCCGAAGTAATTCGGCTTCCACGATCCGGGTCTCGCGAATATCGCGGCGGTCTTCACTTTCTTCGCGCCCTTCTTCTGGGTCTCACGCACGGCGAGGCGTAGCGTCTCGCCCGTCTCGCTCCGTTCGTCCACGATGAGCACGCGTCTCCCGTCCACCTCGTCGCTCACGGGGACGAGGATGTCCGGCTTCTCGCGGACTATGACGCCTCTGACCCTCCTCGACAGCGCCACGGGGTACAGATCCTTGCGGAGTATGGATGCGATGATGGTCGCGGGAATCAAGCCGCCCCTGGCGACGCCGACGACGATGTCGGGGTCGAACTCCTTGCTGACCGTCATCGCGAGGTCCCTGCATATTTCCATCACGTCGTCCCAGGAAAGCTGGATCAAGTCGCCCTGCGGAGTGTAGGCGGCCAACGGAATTCCCTCCCGGTCTCCGGGCTACCTCCCATATTGTACCGCACCTGCTCCACGCGGGCAAACGGCTACCTGGTGCTTATCGCGTACACGCTCCCGTCCATAGTGCAGGCGTACAACATGTCGTCCGCCACGCAAACCCCGGCCAGGATGAACCCGTCTCCCAGCTGCACGACCAGGTCGCGGTCCCCCGCCGGCCCACCGTCGGCCGCCGTCACCCGTATCCTGCCGTCAATTGTGCCGATCACCAGGGTGCCGCGCGGCCCCCGGACCGCGGACGAATCGAGACACGCTCCGCCCCCGTTCACCGTGCGCCTGACTTCGCCGGTTTCCGGGTCAAAAAGGTGGACGACGCCCGCCGTCGTGGTCACGGCGACCATCCCGTCGAACATGATGGGGTCGCAGTACGCGGCCGCAGCCGCCGCCCTCCAGATCGGCGCCCCTGACCCCGCGTCGAGCGCGGTCACCCCGTATCCGCCGCCGTTGGGGTTCGGAGCGGACGTGACAAACACGCGTCCGTCGTGGACCAACGGCTTACCGGTGGCGGCCGAGTAGTAAGGCGAAGCGTCTATCGTTGCCGCCCATTCGATGTGGCCATCCGCCTGGGATAGGGCATACACCCTCCCGTCCCACGCACCGACGAACACGCGCCCGGCGCCCGGTGCGGGGGTGGAACCGACGGCGCCGCCGACGACCTGCGTCCAGGCCGCCCGACCGGACGCGGCGTCAATGGCGTGCACCCACCCGAGCGACGTCCCGACGATGACAAGTTTCCCGGACAGGGCGACCCCCGAGGCGACGGCCGACTCGGCGACGTAGTACCACTTCAAGGCCCCCGTCAGGACGTCCACGCAGTAGACCACACCGATCGCCCCGGCGAAATAGGCCCTCCGGCCGCTGACCACCGGCTGTCCGAGGACCGCGCCGTTGGCCTTGAATCTCCACGCCACCGCGCCGTCGGACCGTCTCAGGGCCGTGACGAACCCGTCATTCGAGCCGACGAGCAGCAAGTCTCCCGCGAGAGCGGGCGACGCTTGCACCCCCCCGCGCCCCTCGTACTTCCAGGCGATCCTCTTCGGCCGTCCGGCGGTCGCCTCGAGGGCGATCCGCGTCGAACCGATCCACGCCCCTCCCCGGTCATCCACGGCCCGCACCGAGACCGCATGAATCCCACACGCCTGGGGCGCCGTCACTTCCGCGGCGTAGAATCTCGTCGAGGGGCTCGCGCCGCCGACTGCCGCCATGGGTTCCCAGGCCCCGAGATTCACCCTGTATTCCACCGCGACGGCACCAGGCAGCCCCTCCACCGTCGCAGCTATCCCGATCGAAGCGCCGGCGGCCCGCGCGGTCACGGCAACGGGCGGTCGTCGCGCGGCCGGTTTCGGCGGTCCGGCCGTGCCGAGATCCGCTTCGGTCCCGTCCGCCGACCGGTTCACCACCGTGAGGCGCCGGCCTGACACTGAGACGGCCAAGTACCGCCCGTCCATCGCGGCGGGAGCCATGAACACGGGGATCCCGTTGACTTCCCACCTCAGGGCGCTGTGCCCGTGGCCGGTGAAGACGGCCAGGACATCGAACGGGGCGACGGATTCGAAAAAGTCGAGGTCGTTATCCATGAACCGCCTCTCGGAGTATCCGACCGGGTGGTGGCAGAAGACCACCGCGGGTCGTCCCATCGCACCCTCAAGGTCCCTCACCAGCCAGTCCAGGACGTACCGCTCGAGGTGCCCGTACGTCTCGCCGTCCAGCGATGTATCGAGGAGCACGAAGTGGATGCCGCCGAGGTCGAACGACCTGCACAAGTCCCCTAACGCGTAGCGGAAGCTCCCCTTGCCGGCGTCCGCCCACTTCGCCTCGTGGTTGCCGGGAATGCCGTGGACCGGGACGCCCACCCTGGAGAACGACTCCTGGTACAGGGCGTACTGGGCGCGCCTCCCGAACTCGGTCATGTCCCCCCCGTGGACGATGAACGCCGGCGGCACGCCGACGGCCGCCCCGCGCGAGATGATGTCGTCAACCACCCTGTCGGCCCACCTGTTGCCCTGGGGGGAGCCCAGGTGGGAGTCGGCGGCGAAGACGAACCAGAAGACGCCGTCGTCCTGTCCCGCCGGTACGGGCGCCGGTACGGGGTTCACAAGCGCGGCCGCAGGCGCCGGCAGCAGGGCGACAAAGAGGGTCGCCACGACGAGGGCCGACAGAATCCTTCCGGCCGAGCGGTCATTGAACTCGAAAGATGGTTGCCCGGGGTTCTTCACTAGACGGGGCGCGGTCACTTGCTGTACGCGGCGATTCCCACCGCGCCCGGTCCGGCGTGCGTTCCAAGGGCTGGTCCCGTCTCGGTGAGGTAGACCTCCAGGGGACGCAGCCTGTTGACGAGCTCCTCCTGGAGTCGTTCGGCCGTCTCCCTAGCGGCCGCGTGTATCACGCCCACCACGTGTCGCGCCCCCCTGGGGAGCGACGAAGTCACGCTGTCAATCATGCGCGCCAGGGCCTGCTGGAAGCCCCTCGCCCTCTCCGTGGATACGAGGAGGCCCTTCTCGACCGACAGCAGGGGCTTGATGTTCAGCAGAGTGCCTATGAATGCCGACATGTCGGCTATGCGGCCGCCCTTTCGGAGATACTCCAGCGTGCGGAGTGCGCACATGAACCGCATGGAGTGCATCGTGCTCGATATGGCCCTGAACACCTCGTTCTTGCTGCCCGTCACCGCGGCCCTCGCGGCCTCCAGCACCTGGAAGCCCAGGCCCAGGGAGATGTTCTGGCTGTCCACGACGTGGATGTCCCCTCCGACGAGGTCCTTCGCCATGAGGGCGGACGTGTACGTGCCGCTGAGCTTGGACGACAGGTGAATGGATATGACGGAATCGCCCTTCTCGACGAGCCTCGAGTACACGGTCGCGAAGTCGCCGACCGCCGGCTGGGACGTGGTGGGCAAGTCGTCACGAGCCTGGAGGCGCTCGAAGAAGTCCCGCGAACAGATGTCCACGCCGTCGCGGAAAGACTCCTTGCCCCAGATGACGTGAATGGGCACTACTTCGATGTCGTGCTCGGATATCAGGTGCCCGGGAAGGTCGCACGTACTGTCCGTAACTATTCTCAGCGCCAAAGCCCGCCCCCCGTTTCAGTGTGGTTACCCGTAAGGACTGTTCCGGTATTCTCACCCGCCCCGGGGTTTTCCTCCCCCGTCGCGCCGGTTATGGCGCCGACGCCGGGAGGAGTGAAGCCCCCTCCGGTGAACGTATACTGTGGACGGCGCAGCTTATTCCGACGGGGTGACGGCCGTGGACATAGCCGACGAGTGCAGGGCCATTCAAGACCGGATAGTCGCCTGGCGCAGGGCGATTCACCGGAGGCCGGAGACCGGGCTCGAACTGCCCGAGACGATGCGGTTTGTGGAACGCACCCTGTCGTCGTTCGGCATCGCGCCGAGAAGGGTGGGGCCGGGAGTCGCCGGGACGCTGTTCGGCGCCGGTCGCGCCCCCGGGGCCGCCGCGTGCATCGCGATACGCGCCGACGCCGACGCGCTCCCCATCCAGGAGGAGACGGGACTGCCGTTCTCTTCGGAGATCCCCGGCGCGATGCACGCGTGCGGACACGACGCACACGTCGCAATGGCCCTCGGCGCCGCGGCCGTCCTGGCGTCCAGGAGGGAGAGTCTCGCCGGGGCCGTGAAGTTCATATTCCAGCCCGGCGAGGAATCGCCGGGCGGGGCCGAGCCGATGATCGAGGCCGGGGTGCTGGACGACCCGCCTGTGCGCGCGATCGTGTCCTGCCACGTCGGCAACATCTTCCTGGAAGCAAGGGCGGCGGGAATCATCGGGGTGCGGAGCGGGACGATGACGGCGTCGTGCGACAACCTGCTCATAAGGGTGAAGGGCCGGGGCGGACACGGCGCGATGCCTCACCTTGCGGTTGATTCGATACTCGTGGCCTCGCACGTCGTCACTGCCCTGCAATCCCTGATCAGCAGGGAGACCAAACCAACAGCATCCGGGGTCGTCAGCATCGGCAAGATCTCCGGCGGCTTCGCCGCCAACGTCATCGCGCCGCAGGTGGTCATGGAGGGCACCATCCGGGCCCTCGACCCCGGGACCCGCGCGCAGCTCTGTCACCGAACCGCCGAAATATGCAGGTCGGTCGCCGCCGCGATGAGGGCGGAGGCCGAGGTCACGATCTCGCCTGGGTATCCCCCCGCCGTCAACGACCCGGACGTCACCGGGTTCCTGCGCGGGGTGGCCGAGGACCTGTTCGGAAGCGACAGGGTCAGGGAATTAAGCGACCCCATGATGGGGTCGGAGGACATGGCCTATTTCCTGGAAAGGGTGCCGGGTACTATATTCGGGTTGGGTACCTGGTCCGGCGACCCGGACACCCAGTACCCGCACCATCACCCCAGGTTCGACATAGACGAGAGTGTGCTCTGGATGGGTTCGGCGCTCTTCGCCGAGACCGCGGTCCGGTGGCTGGAGCGAAACGCGGGCGGGTGAGACGCCCGCGACCGCCCCCGCGACAGCGCGACCGCGCGCCCTCGTAACGCCCGCCTACGACGGGTAGGTGGCGATCACCTCGATTTCCACTCTCGCGTTCTTGGGCAGTGCGGCGACCGCCACGCACGACCTGGCAGGAGGATCGCCCTTGAAATAGCTCCCGTAGACCTCGTTGAAGGCGCCGAAGTCGGCGATGTCCACCAGGAACACCAGGGCCTTCACGATGTGCTCAAAACCCAGCCCCTGGGACTTCAACACGGCGCCGACATTCTCCATGGCTTGGCGGGCCTGCGTTTTCACGTCTCCGTCCACGAGGTTCCCGGTCGCCGGGTCGAGCCCGACCTGGCCGGAGGCGAACAGGAATTGCCCCGACCTCACGGCCTGGGAATAGGGGCCGACCGCGGACGGCGCTCCCGCGACCCCGTTGATTGCCTTCTTATGCAAGTGATACACCTCCTGTTGCGATTCTGTAGCGCCGGACCATGCGGAATTATTCCACCGCACGCACGCTTCTCCTTCAACCGGCATCCGTCGCCGCCATCCAGAATTTCCCGGCGGATGAAGGAATCGGCTGGACGCAGCGCGAATCCAATGGGCGTCCCGGGCGATGCGCCCGGCGGAATTGGATTTCTTCGTCTCCCATCGAAAGGAGAGCGCCAATGGATAGAGTGGCCCGCAGAAGAGGCCTCGGGTTGGCCGCGGCGGCGATAGTCGCCGCAGGCGCCTTGCTGGCGGGGGCGTTCGCCGGCGGGGCGGTCTCGGCGCAGGAAGACATCGGTGTGGAGGTCGCCGATGTCGAGGTCGTAGTGAACGGCAAGCCGCTGGTATTCGACGTCTTTCCCAGGATCGTCAGGGGGAGGCTGATGGTTCCGTGGCGGGCGGTCGCGACTGCACTAGGCGCGGAACCGGAATGGAACGAGGTTGAGCGAAGGATAACGGCGAAACGGGGCTGGCTCACCGTGGACATCAAGGTCGGTGACCCGAGGGCGTCGTTGAACTCCGAACTGGCCCCCGTCATGGACGTGCCGCCGTTCATAGCGCCCGGCGATCGGTGCCTCGTTCCGCTGAGGTTCGTGAGCGAGAGTCTCGGAGCGAAGGTGGACTGGGACGAGGCGACGCGAACGGCCGTCATAACGATGCCGGATGACGACGACGCCGAGAAGGCCCTGGCGCACCCGAACGCCGTGATATCCGACGCTCCGGGCGACTACCGGGCGGCGCCGGAGGGCGCTCCGCAGGGAGGCACCTATTTCTTCCCGGCCATAGACCTGGCCAGGGTGACCGTGGCGTCCGACCGCGAGAGCCTCTACATAAAGGTGCTCTTGAACGGGGTCATCCCCACGTCTCCGGTCACCGCCGAAGGGTTCAACCAGGTGAACGGCATGAAGATAAGGATAGCCCTGGACACGGATCGCAACACCGAGACGGGGGTCGTGGCGGACAGGGGCGCCGAGGCGCTCATCACGTACAACGTGAATCTCCAGGCCGGCAGGGAGACCGCCTCGTTTTACTCTGGACTCGCGGGGGGTGTGGAGTCCACCGGAGCCACGGGAACGGCCTTCGGGAACGCCGCGGAAGTCAAGTACGCACGACAGAAGATCGGCCGCATAGTTGACGGCGGCATGGGGTCGAGCTACGTCACGATGGCATTCTACCTGCAGGATCTCGGCATACAGCGAGGCTCCGAGTTCGACCTGTACGCGACGGCGGCGGCCTCGACACCCAACTGGAGCGCGTTTTCCTTCGACGAGGCGCCAAACGAGGATCAGAAACCTGCCTATACCGTGAGAATCCCGGACGTTTACTGAGCGGCGCGAGACAGATCAACCGGGAGGCCGCCGACGGCGGTCTCCCTCGTCTTCCCCATCTACGCTCCGCTTCGCGGCCTTGATCAGCTCGGTCACCCCGAGTATTGACAGGGACGAGATCGCCACGAGCGCCCACTCGGGCCCCGTCGGACGCTCCACCCTGAAGAGAGGCCCGAGGGGTCCGATCATCACCACCAGCTGGGCGGCGACCGAGCAGGCGACGGCCACCGCCATCGGCTTGCTGCCGAGTATGCCCATCCTGAACAGCGACTCGCGACTTGACCTGCTCGCTTGCGCGTGAACCAGCTGGAGGAAGCAGAGCACCCCGAAGCAGCACCACTATCCCGACCACCACGGCGGAATCCAGCCATTCCCCGGCGGCGAACGAGACCGCAGCCGCGCCCAGCAGCATGAGAACGAATTTCTCCGAGAGTTGGCGCGCGAAAAGGCGGGCCGGGCCCGGCCGGCGTCCGACCTTGATTTCATTCAGACCGACCTGCTCGAGCAGCCTCCGCGCGCGCTATTCCGACAGGCCCGCGGGCGAGCTGTCTGGGGCGCCCACCATCTTCCTCCTTCCGCCGGGCCCGGGGAGGCGGCGTCGTCCGTGAGCTCCCCGGTCTACCTGGTGGCCAGTATGATCAGCGTCACGCCGACGAATACCAGCAACAGCCTGGCAGTCCCGAGCTCCCCCCTGAGTCCCGCCGCGGCAATCGCCGAGGCGAGAACGAGGGCCGTCGGTCCGACGAGCCCCAGCACGGCGTTGACCCGCAACGCCGTGCGCAACGAGCCCTTTCTGAGGATGTACGCGGCGGCGAGGATTTCCGCCGCACCGGACATCGTCCTGACAAGGACGACTCCGAGAATGTGGGCGTCTTTCAAGGCGCATCCCCCCGGAATCTGCCGTTCTCCCGGGAGGATACTCACTCAGGGGCAAATGCATTACTGCGCACGACTCGGCCGACCACTTCGCGGCGCGAGAACCCCCTACTCACTTTTCTCGAAGGCGAGGTGAAAGAGGCCCTGGTCCTCGCTCCGCCCGCGAAGCCGAAACCCGATGTCCCGCGCGAGCGCGCAGAAACGCTCGGCATCCTGCCCGCACTCCGTCCAGCGGACGCCGTATCCCGTCCGAACGGTCGCGCCGGGTAGCTCGACGAGAATCTTGACAATGAACAGCTCCGGGTCCGGGGGCCTCCTCGGCGGGATGGTCGCGTCCCAGATGAGCAGGGTTCCCCTCGGCTTCAGCACTCGATGGGCCTCGGAAAGCGCCCGCAGGTGGTCCCCCGGGTCGAGGTACATGAGGGTGAAGAACATGGTCACGACGGCGAAGGACTCATCGAGGAACTGCATGGAGCGGGCATCCATTACCATTTTCAGGGGTCCGACCGGGGCATCGTGGAGCTCACTCTCCGATAGGTCCACGGAGACGACACGGTCCCCCTTCAGCCGTCCGATTACTCCCTCCCCGCCGCCGCCGACGTCGAGGATCCAGCCGCTCGACGGGAAATCTCGGACCACCACGGTTCGCCAAGGCGCCGGGTGCTCGCCGCCCGGGTACGGTCCATCGCCGCCGCTCACCGTTCACCCGCCCCCGGAGGCGAGCTCGCGCAGGCAATCCAGCAGCCTGCCGACTTCCTCCATCGTGTTGTACGGGGCGATCCCAACGCGAACGAGTCCTCCCTTGTCCGCGAGACCCAACCTCTCGACCAGGGTCGTAGCGTAAAAATCCCCGTCCCAGACGAAGATCCCTCGCTCGCCCAGGTATCCGGCCACCTGCGCGGGGCT
Organism: Bacillota bacterium; assembly: GCA_024653225.1. Classification (GTDB taxonomy): domain Bacteria; phylum Bacillota; class Sulfobacillia; order JABLXB01; family JABLXB01; genus JANLGA01. The sequence goes on from JANLGA010000029.1 coordinate 20,200, forward strand.
CTTCCCCTCCAACCGGAACGATACCGTCGGGGTCCGCCTCGCATCCGCCGGCAGCCCGAATATCGTCACGCCGTGGATGGAGCGCAACCCATCCATGAGCTCGCGGAACAGAGGGCGCTCGTGCGACTCGATGGCTTCGAAACCCGCGACTATCCTGCTCCTGCGGTCGCTGCTCCTGCGGTCGTCGGTTCTGTGGTCGTCGCTCCTGCGGTCATCGCAGGGGAACGACCCCCCGCCGGACGCGGCCGCCTCGCCGAGGTCGGCTATGAAGTTCACGGCCTCCGTGACCCCGGCGATCCCCTCGTGGTTCAGCGTCCCGGTCTCGATCTTGAAGGGCGGCTCGGGGTCTTGCGGCTTGACCTTGTACGTGCGAAGCCTCTGGAATGCGTCGCGCCTGCCGTACATGACGCCTACGTGGGGTCCGAAGAACTTGTAGGCGGAGCACAGCAGAAAGTCGCACCCGACCGCCCCGACGTCCACGGCCGCGTGAAGGGCTGAATGCACCGCGTCCACCACACACAACGCCCCGACCGAGTGAGCGAGTTCGGACGCCCACTTCACGTCGTTGATGGTCCCCACCGCGTTCGAGGCATACCCGAGAGCCACGACCCTCGTCTTCTCGTTCACCTTTCGCGCGAAATCGTCGTGATCCAGGGTGCAATCGGGCATCTTCACCGCGACCGACCGGACCACGACCCCCTTCTCCTCCAGCGCCAGCCAGGGATCCCTGTTCGCCTCGTGGTCCAGGTCCGTGATCACGATCTCGTCCCCGGGCTCCAGGTCCCGGGCGATGGCGCGGGACAGCGCGAAGTTCAACGTGGTCATGTTGGCGCCGAACGAAACCTCGTCCGCGGAGCAGCCCATGAAGTCGGCCATGGCCTTCCTCGCCTCCGCGATGGTCTCGTCGGTCTCCCTCGACGTCTTGAAAAGGCCGTGAGTGTTCGAGTTCGAGCGGCGCAGATACCCGCTCACGGCATCTATGACCCTCTGCGGCACCTGCGTCCCGCCCGGGCCGTCGAAGAACGCGGCGGGATACCCGTTGACGCGTTGTGTCAAGGACGGGAACTGAGCCCTGCAGGCTGCCACATCCAGCAAACCCACGCTCACAGCTGGGTCCCTCCTCCTGGAATCGGTTACTAGTTCGAGGCGTTCCCCGACGAAACCTTCACGAGTCGGCCCCACGGTGCCAGGAACACTCGCGCAGGGCGCGTCGTCCGGGTGGGTGGCGGCCGGTGGGTCCCGGCGACCGTCGGAGGAGGGGGCGATGTGGCCAAGAGGATCGTGGCCATCATTCTCATCTACGCGGCGACGAGCGCGGCCTGGATGGTTCTCGGCGGCGTGACGATGCAGCGGACGCGGGCCGCCCGCCAGGCGATGGAAGGAAGGGTGGCGGAGCTGTGGGGGGCGAGCCATCAGCAGGTCGCGCCGGAGATATTCTACTATGAGGAGGAGCGTGCCGGCATA
>JANLGA010000002.1:0-16964 GCA_024653225.1 Bacillota bacterium
GGTCCGTCGTCAGGCGGATACTGGGCAACGAAGCGTACGCCGGGGTATTCTATGCCAATAGGTACGACGCCTCGGGGGTATGCATGAACCCGTACCTCCCCCGGGCCGAGAGATCCAAGGTGAAGATGAGACCGCGCTCGGAATGGATCCCGGTGAGGGTTCCGGCGATCGTGGATGAAGCGACTTGCCGTCGGGCGGGCGAACGGCTGGCGGCCGCCAGGAGGTTGTGGGCGGGGGCGGAGCGCGCGCAATACCTGCTGTCGGGACTAGTCGTGTGCGGGGAGTGCGGCCGGCCGATGACGGGGAGCCGCTCGACAGACTGGGGGGTGCCGGGGAGGTTTTACGTCTGCAGAAGGGACAAGGGCGGGTGCGGACGCCGCGTCGGCGCCGAGGTACTGGAATCGGCGGTCTGGGAGCCCGTGCGCGGTGTCGTGCGCGAGCAGTGGGACATCATCGCCGCTCGGAGGGATGACGCCGCCCGGACGTCGCGACTTTGCGGACGCGTGCCGGAGGGGGCCAAGGCCGAACCCTTGGAGAAGCAGTCTTGGGCCCCGGACGACATGACTCCGGCCGAAAAGAGGGAGGTCGTCAGGCAGATGGTTCGGGAGGTATACGTCGCCGGGCGGCCCGGTTTCCCGCGGACGATCCGGGCGGTCGTGAACGGCCCGATCGCCCTGGGCATGCGCCGGTCGGCGCCCCCGGTCCCCCGCGACACTAGGAGCCGAGATCGAGATCTTGATGTACCTGCGGTCCGCGCGGAAGACGAGGGCGGAGGTGTCCCTGTACGACCCCATAGGTGTGGACAGGGAGGGCAACGAGATCGCCCTGATTGACGTGCTTGGGTCCGATCCGGAGTACGTGCCGGAAGTGGTGGACAAGCAGCTCGAGGAATCGAGGCTCCTCGAGAAACTCGCCGTTCTCGACAGGAAGGAACGCAAGGTCCTGCAGCTGAGGTATGGGCTGTTCGGCCACGCGAGGAAAACCCAGAGGGAGATCGCATACCTGCTCGGCATATCGCGATCCTACGTGTCCCGGATAGAGAAGAAGGCCGTGAACAAGTTGTGCCGGGAGTTGCGCGCCGGGGGCGAGGGTCCCTGAGATGCCATGCCTTCCGCCCTTTCCCGGCGGACATGCCGGAGATCGCGACCCGACGACCGGGTTTGACGCCCGGGCGGGCGGGTGCTAAGCTTTGGGCGAGACTGGGAAAGGATGCGGTCGGAAGATGGGGTGCGAGCGAGAGCGCCGCGCCGGGCTCGTTTCCTTCCTGTGTCCGCGTTCGTGGCGTCCCTCCGTCGGCCACATAGATGTCCGCGAACTCAAGCGCCGGGGTATTGACGGCCTGATCGTTGACGTGGACAACACGCTGGTCGAATGGGACAGGCACGAACCGACCGACGCGCTCAAGTCGTGGTTTTCGGCCGCGAACGATGCCGGACTGCGCTGCTGCGTGGTGTCGAATTCGAGGCGGAGGGCGAGGATCGCGGGGTTCGCCGCGGCACTCGGCGTGCCGTTTATAGCGCCCGCGGGGAAACCCCTGCCGTGGTGCTTCCGTTCCGCGATGCGCGTCCTCGGCACCGACCCTCGCCGCACCGCCGTCGTGGGGGACCAAGTCTTCACCGACGTCCTCGGAGGAAACGCGTTGGGCTTGTACACGATACTCGTGCCCCCGAAATGTCCCCGCGAGTTCGTGGGCACTCGGCTGGTCCGCAGGCTGGAACGTCTCGTCCTCGGATACCTCAGGAGGCGGGGGTACATCGAGGGTGCATGATCCGCCTCGGGCGCCGCACGTGCGGATTTACACACTTCGTGTAGTCGGCGGCCATGACACGACACGTTATGACAGGATTCCTGTTGTATAATTCCCCCAGGCTTGTACTCGAACGGGGGATGGCGACACATGAAAGTGCTTCTTGCCGACCCGCACTCCCGCGTCAGGGAGATGCTTTCGGCGTGCTGTACGCTCATGGGAGACAGGGTGGAGGCGGTCTACTGCGCGGCCGGCGGGCCCGACGCGGTCGAGAAGGCGGTGTTGTTTCGAGTGGATGTGGCAGTGATTGACATCGCTCCACCGCTGACGGAGGGTATCCGGACCATCAGGGCGCTCCGTGAGAGCGGGTTCGACCGCGACATAGTGAGCGTCTCCAGCGCCGCATACGAGCATCTCGAGAAAGACGCCATGGAAGCGGGATCGACCGCGCACCTCACGAAGCCCTTCTTGCTTGAGGAGTTCATCAGGGTGTTGACCGGCGATCCGGTTCCGTCGGGAATGGTCACACCGTTCGACCCCAACGGTCTCGGCCGGCGGCGCGGGTCGGGACGCCGCCCCCTTCATATCACCCTGGAATTGTGACTCCCCTGTACCAGGAATGACTGGAAGGCATCGCCCCCGCGTTGAGCGAAATGTGACACCGTCCGATGTTCAATACCTCCCGTTTACACCGATATACGTAATGATGGGCGTGTGCGGGAGATGAGACGGCGATCGGAGGGGACGAGCCGTGAATGTTGACGAGATACTCGCGGAGGCCGTCGCCAGGCACGCTTCCGACCTCCACCTGACCGTGGACGCACCGCCCTCGTTCAGAATTCACGGGGAAATCGTCCGCGGCGAGTCCGCGCTTCTCACCCAGTCGGATACGAGGCGCGCGTTCGAGAGCCTCTCCGGCCGCCGCGAGAGGACCGCGCTGGACGAGAGGGGTCAGGTGAACTTCTCGTACAGCATACCCGGAATGGGACGGTTCCGCGTCAGTGCCTTCCGGCAACGAGGATCGGTGGCGCTGGCGATAAGGATCCTCTGGCCGAAGGTGCCCACCCTCGGGGAACTGTGCTTGCCGCTTGCGGCGGCCGAGCTCGCGATGAGACCCGGCGGGCTGGTGCTCGTGGCGGGTCCCACGGGAAGCGGCAAGTCGTCCACTTTGGCCGGGATGATTGACCTCATCAACGACAGCAGGAGTTGCCACGTTATCACGCTCGAGGATCCGATAGAGTACCTTCATTCGCACAAGCAGAGCATAGTGCACCAGCGGGAGATTGGACAGGACGCACCCTCCTTCGACGAGGGGTTGCGCGCGGCACTTCGCCAGGACCCGGATGTGATCATGGTCGGTGACATCGGGGATACGGAGACGATTCAGGCCGCGCTCACCGCCGCGGAGACGGGGCATCTCGTCCTGGGCGCACTGCACGCGACGGGCGCACAGCAATCGGTGTCGAGGATCATGGACGTCTTCCCCCCGCACCGACAGCAGCAGGTGAGAGTGCAGGTGGCGGAGGTGCTCGCCGGCGTCATAGCCCAGCAGCTCGTCCCCAGGATAGACAGGCCCGGCAGGATAGTTGCGTGCGAGATACTGGTGGCGACGCCGGCGGTGAGGAGCCTCATCAGAGAGAATCGCACTCACCAACTGGCTTCGGCAATCCAGACGGGAGCGAAGCTCGGGATGAGGACGATGAGCCAGTCCCTGAGGGATCTGTGCGACAAGCACGTGATAAGCGTCGAAGAATACCAGTCGCGGTCGGCTTCCGCACCCGAGAGAGAATACTAGGCGGGGCCGTGTTGCGCGGTCGCCGGTCGGTGGGGTGAGAGACACCTGTATATCCCGTGGACAGTGGGGGCGGCGGCTCTGCTCTCAGGTTGCGCCGCCGCATCAATCACGGAGGCCCTCTGCGGTACCTCGGGGCACGGGAGCGCCGACTCGTGCCCGGTTTGCGGGACACGGCTGAGGTGGTGGTGGCTCCCACCCGTGCTCAAGGTACTGGCCTCCCCACGTTGTCGAGTCTGCGGGGCGAGGCTGGACACGGGCGTGCCGGTCGTGGAGTGCGTCACCGGATCACTGGTGGCGGCCTCCTTCATGCTGAGCGCTGGTCCGGCGCAGGCCGTCGTCCTCTCGACGGTGTGTCTGGTGGCGGTGACGACGGCCGCGGTTGACATGCGCACCTACACGATACCGAATCGCCTTGTCGCCGGAGGCGGGGCGGCAGTCGCCGCGTTGATCGCCGCGGGCCTCATCCCCCCGGCGGAATCGTTGCTCGGGGCTGTCGCCGGGGGATCCTTGATGTGGGTGACCGCAGTCGCCGGCAGGGGTGCGATGGGCGGTGGCGACGTGAAAATATCCTTTGTATTGGGCGCCCTGGTGCGGTGGCCGGGCGTGCTGGTCGCGCTGTTCGCGTCGTTCGTTGCCGCGGCGCTGACGGCCGCCGTACTTCTCGCGCTGCGACTGAAGAAGCGTAGGGACTACATCCCGTTCGGGCCGTTTCTTGCCGCCGGAGCCCTGTTCGCGGCCGCCTGGGGGGATGCGATGCTCCGGTGGTACTGGGGGGGGTAGCCAGGTGAGGGATGTCGCCGGGCTGCGCGGCGACCATGGCGGAGTGTGCTTGGGAGATACCCGCGGGGATGTCCGCCCGATGCGGGAGGCCGTCGTCGAACGGATCGGGTCACTGAAGGACCGCGCCGTGGGGCGGGCCGCCGCACTGGCTCCGACCCTCTGCTCTCTGAGCGACCGGATCTTCCACAACCCGGAGATCGGGTTCGCCGAGCGGAAGGCGAGCATGTGGCTGACGGAATTCCTCCAGGCCAATGGTTTCCAGGTGGAGCGCGGACTGGCGGGCATGGAGACGTCGTTCTCGGGGCGGGTGCACGGAAAGTCGCCGGGGCCCGTGGTGGCGCTGCTCGCCGAGTACGATGCGCTCCCCGAAATCGGCCACGGTTGCGGCCACAATCTCATCGGCGTCGCCTCGTGCGGTGCCGCCGCTGCGGTGGCCGGCCTGATGCCGGAACTCCGCGGCTCGCTCGTCGTGTTCGGATGCCCTGCCGAGGAGGGTGCCGTACCCGGGGCGGGAGGCAAGATCGCCCTCCTGAGGAGCGGCTACTTCGAGGGCGTGGACGCGGCGATGATGGTCCACCCCGCGTCGAGGTATGTAGTGCGGAGTCGGTCGTCCGCCAGGACGGCCCTCAGGATCGCGTTCACGGGAGGCGACGGGCAGGCGGCTTGCCTCCTCACCTTCAACGCCATCAACTCGTTGAGGGCGCACCTCGGCCCGAGCGTGAAGATACACGGCATAATGTCGGCGTCGGTCGGGGCGGGCGAGGGCCGCGCGGTCTCGGGATGGGTCCCGGCGGGCGAGTTCGAGATCCGCGCGTACGTTCGCGCCCCGGACTCCATCCGCACCGCTTTCTGCGAGGAGAGGGTGAAGGATTGCGCCCGTGGGGCCGCAATGGCCGCCGGGTGCGATGTCGAATTCAGCTACACGTCTCCTCCCTATGAGGAGCTCTTGACTAACGGCGAACTGGCTTCGGCATTCGCTTCCAACCTGGAAGCATTGGGTGTCTCCGTGGAGGAGCATCTCGACGCGGGCACCGGCTCCACGGACATGGGGAATGTGAGCCACGCGACGGCGGCGCTCCACGCGTACATAGCGACCTGTCCCAGGGGGATAGCCGGCCACACCCGGGAGTTCGGGCGCGCCACCCTCACGCAGGCGGCGCACGAGGGGATGATGGTGGGCGTGAAGGCGCTGGCGATGACCGTCATAGACCTGCTCGAAGACGCCGACCTGCTGCGACGGGTGAGGACGGAATTCGAGAAGGCGGCGCGAACATGATGAGTATGGGACAAGCGAACATCCCCGAGGAGCTGAGCCTCAGCTCCCTCGACCAAATCCTGAACAAGACCATCGAGGCCATACACAAGTCTCGCGACCAGATGTTTCACATCGCGGAGCTGGCGAGGAGCGAGTTCAACCACGTCCAGGAAGAGCTCGAAGCGACGACGCGCGAGGCCGCGCTGCAGATCAAGATCGTTGACGACCTGGAGAAGCAGGACAGGGCCGCCCGTTATTCGCTCATGGTGGTGAGCAGGGACTTCGCGAACCATACGGAGGATGAGATACGCGACGCCTACGAGAGGGCGAGCCGGATACAGGTGGACCTGGAGCTCGCTCGCGAGAAGGAAGTACGCCTCCGGCAGAAGAGAGACGAGCTCCAGCGGCGGCTCAAGACGTTGAAGACGATGGTAACGCGCGCCGAGGACCTCCTTTCCCGCGTGGGCGTGGTGATGGACTACCTGGCGGGGGACCTGAAGAAGATAACCGCTCACGTCCAGGGCTGGCAGAAGCGGCAGGAGCTGGCGTTCAGCGTCATCCGGGCGCAGGAAGAAGAGAGAAGGAGGGTGGCGCGGGAGATCCACGACGGTCCCGCGCAGGCGCTCGCCAGCCTCGCGATGAGGCTCGAACTGTGCGAGAAGATCCTCAACTCCGAATCCGGGCGCGCCAAGAAGGAGATCTCCGACCTGAAGGAGGTCGCGCGGGCCAGCCTGCAAGACGTGAGGAAGATAATATTCGACCTCAGGCCCATGGCCATAGACGACCTCGGCCTGATGCCGGCGTTGAGGACCTACGTGACTGCGTTCGAGGAGAGAACCGGGATACGAGTACAGTTCAACGTGCTCGGTGAGGAGCGCAGGCTTGCGGCCCCCCTGGAGATCGCCGTCTACAGGCTGGTCCAGGAGTCGCTGGCCAACGTGGCCAAGCACGCCAGGACGAGCGAAGCGTACGTGGGCATCGAGATCACCGGAAACTGCATACGCCTGGTCATCAGGGACAACGGGGTGGGCTTCAACCCGGAGGATGTGATGCAGGCGGCCGGAGAGAGATTCGGGCTCGTCGGGATGAAAGAACGGGCGGCCATGTTCGGCGGGGAGATGACGATCAAGTCACAGCCGGGAGAGGGAAGCAAGATCACGGTCGTAATACCGCTTGAGCAGGGCCAGAAAAGTTGATACCCCACGCTTCCTCGGCTTCGCGCGAAAGGAGGTGCGCGCAGTGACCCTGAGGGTGCTCATAGCGGACGATCATCCCCTGATGAGACGCGGAGTGGCCCGGGTACTTGAGCTCGAGCGCGACATCTCCCTCGCCGGGGAGGCGTCCAGCGGCCGCGAGGCGGTCGAGAAGGCCCTCGTTCTCAAACCTGACGTGGTCATAATGGATGTCAGCATGCCGGACATGAGCGGCGTCGCCGCAGCGTCCAGCATAAAGAGGGATTGTCCCGGTGTGGGCGTGGTCATCCTGACCATTCACGACGACGAACAGTACGTGTACGAGGCGGCGCGCGCCGGCGTCTCCGCTTACATAATGAAGGACGTGGACCCCGCCGAGCTGGTGAAGGCGGTCAGAGCGGCCGCCGAGGGCAGAACCTACGTTCATCCCGCCATCATCCCGAAGCTCCTCAAAGGCTGCGCCCGTCCGACCGCTGCGGAGGCGGGTCAACTCCGATCCCTGACGAGGCGGGAGACCGAAGTGCTGGACCTGGTCTCCCAGGGCTTGTCCAATAAGCAGATCGCCGAGAGGTTGTTCATATCGGAGAAGACGGTGAAGAACCACCTGAGCAGCATATTCGGCAAGATAGGCGTGGACGACAGGACCCAGGCCGCACTCTTCGGCTTGAGACACGGCCTCGGGGGCCAAGCCGCGCCGTAGCCATCCCTCGCCCCGCCCCCATGGGACTATGGTCCCAGAAAAATGAGTCGGCGGATCTATGGCGAATGGGTGGGGGCACGTATAACATGTAATCAGACCCAATGCAACCAACGCCGCGAAACGGCAAACCCGCCGAAAGGCGGGGGCGCAAAACCGACGGACCTAACGCCTACGGGCCAGGGTGGCCGGGTTGCCGAACGACGAAGGTTAGCGGATTCACCTTTCGGCTTCCCAGATGCCCGGGGAAGCCGAAACTTGTTTGGAACGGCGACGGTTGAACGGGTGAAATCTCCCAAGGAGGTGGAAACCGTGACGTCCCTATACCTGAGGTTAGTGAGGTTCTTCGAGGACGAGCGAGGCCAGGGCATGGTCGAATACGGGTTGATTCTCGTCCTGGTGTCCATCGTGGTCATCGGAGTACTCGGAAGCGTCGGAGGTAACCTGAACACGCTGTTCGCGAGGATAAGGGACAGCCTGGTAGTTCCGGGTCCGTGATAGTGTAAGCGGAAACTCAGATTCCGCCCCAGCACCCCCCCAATGTGCGGCTGGATCTGAGTGTTCCTCCACCAGCAGCCTGGAGGGAAAATTCCGGCGGGCTATCCCTCCAGGCTTTGCTTCACCTCGCGAGGGCGACCGGGAAGGGGCTGACGGGGTTGAAAACCGGGGCGGCCGGCAAAATGCGGCGAGACGAGAGCGGGACGGCGATGGTGGAATTGGGGCTGGTCCTGCCCGTGTTCATCCTCGTCCTTATCGGGATAGCCGAGTTCGGGTGGCTGCTGAACGCGTACGTCACGGTGCAGCACGCCGCGCGCGAGGGCGCGCGCCTGGGCATAGCCGGTGCGGACGATTCCGCCATCGTGGCCAGGGTGGAGTCGGCGGCCTACCCGATGGACCCTTCGCGTCTGACCGTGAGCATATCCCCGGAGCCGTCGCTTCGGCTCAGGGGACAGCCGATGACGGTCACCGTTCAGTACGCCCACCGGTTCATGACGCCGCTGATCGGTTCGGTTCTCGGAGAGACGGTGACTGTCACGGGTTCGATTGACATGCGAGTGGAGTGAGGGGGTGTCGCCGTGGGAGGGTCCTCGCGGGAACGCGGCTCCATATTAGTGATCGCCGCGTTGGCAACGACAGCGGTCATGGGCTTCGCCGCGATAAGCATTGACGTGGGAAGGATGTACGCGGCAAGGCAGCGGCTGGTTGACGTCTGCGACGCCGCCGCGTTGGCCGGTGCCCAGGAGCTGCCGGACGACCCTGGCGGCGCGATCGAGACTGCGCTCGAATACGTGCAGAGGAACGGCGTGGATCCAGCGGGGGTGGCGATCACAGTCTCACACGAAAACAGCCGCATCCGAGTCGTGGCGTCGGAGACGCTGGATATCACGTTCGGGAGGGTCCTGGGATTCGGGACGGCTCGCCCAGGGGCTGTTTCCGTCGTCGAAGTAGGTGCGATGAGCTCGGTCACCGGCGCCGCACCGTTCGGGATCGAGATGGATTCGTTCGAAACCGGTGAACTGTACGACATCAAGCTCGGGTCCGGGTCGGGAGGCCATCACTGCGGGAACTTTCACGCGCTGGCCCTCGGCGGGTCGGGGGCGGACAACTACAGGGACCTGATCGAGCACGGTTACCCGGGGCTGATAAGCGTGGGTGACGAGATAGAAACGGAGCCGGGAAACATGGAAGGCCCGACGAGAGACGGGCTCCAGGCGCGGTACGACTTGGACCCGACGGCGACGTTCGAGACTGTGGCCACGGACTCGCCGAGGGTCCTGTTCGTGCCCCTGGTCTCCAGTTTCGAGGACTGCTACGGGCGAAGCATGGTGAGGGTCCTGGGTTTCGGGGCGTTCTTCCTCGAGGATAGACACGTCGGTGGTTCCATCCGCGGCAGGTTCATGAGGGTCCTCACCGAGGGGGAGATGTCGCCCGGCGGCTCGGATTACGGGTTGAGGTCGTTCCGGTTCATTGCGGAAGGTTGAGGGGGAACAGGCGATGAGGGCGCGCTTCCTACGCTTGGTGGTGCTGCCGCTGCTCGCGGCCCTCGCGGCGAGCTTCGGCGCCTACAGCTACTTGTCAACGCTGGAGTCGAAGAAGAAGCCGGCGGGGTTGCAACCCGTGGTCGTCGCCGCCAAGCAGCTCCCCCCTCGGACGGTCCTCACCCGCGAGATGCTCAGCACCAAGGAGCTCCCGCTGGAGTTCGTTGACGGGGCGATGATAACGTCCCTGGACGACGCATCCGGCAAGACCACGACGGTTCCCCTTGCCCAGGGCGAGATCATTTACCGCAATAAGTTGGCCTCCAAAGATCAGAAGACGGCGCTCGCCTACCACGTGCCGGTCGGCAAGAGAGCGGTGACGATCGCCGTGAACGAGGTGTCGGGGGTCGCGGGGTTGGTGGAAGCGGGAGACAGGGTGGACCTCATCCTGACGCTTTCCAGGGAAGTGGTGGGGAAAGAGACGTCGAGGCTGGTACTCGAGGACGTCCCCGTGCTCGCGGTGGTTCAGTCAATGGAAGTGCGCCAGGAGCCGGGCCGCGATCTGAAGGGGTACACGTCGCTGACGCTTGCCGTCTCCCCCGACCAGGCAGTGTTGATCGGGTTCGGCGAGAAGTACGGGGCGTTCAAGTTGGCGCTGCGCGCGCCCGGCGACAACGCCGTCAAAGGCGAACTGCAAGTTTCTTCCGATCGGTTCAGGTAGGAGGGAATTCACCTTGGGCAGGCAGATCAGAGTCGTCATCGCCGACGACGCGCCCCAGACGAGGCAGAGTATAAAGGCCATGCTGGGGGTCGAATCGGAAATCCTGGTGGTGGGGGAGGCCAGGGACGGCACCGAGGCGGTCAGCCTGGTGAATAGGCTGAAGCCTGACATCGTCCTGATGGACATCAACATGCCCGGTATGGACGGCATCCAAGCCACGAGCGAGATGATGAAGTACTGTCCCACCAACGTGGTCATGATCTCGGTGGAGGGAGACAAGGAATACTTCCGCAAGGCGATGCAAGCCGGCGCCAGGGACTATCTGATGAAACCCTTCACGACGGACGACCTGCTCAACGCGGTGCACAGGGCATCGGCGGGAAAGCCCGTCTCCGCGGGGCGGCCCCGGGCCTGCCCGGTAGTCACAGTGTTCAGCACCAAGGGTGGTGTCGGTAAGACGACCGTCGCGACGAACTTGGCGGTTTCGCTCGCTCGGGCGTCTCAGGGAGAGGTGGCGGTGGTGGACCTGGACCTCGAATTCGGCTGTCAGGCCACGATGTTCGGCATCCGCCCGAGGTCGAGCATTGTGAACCTGTGCCAGACGGCTTCCGAGATCCAGCCGGATGCGATGGACAGGGCCCTGACCAGGGTGCCCAACATCCCCAACCTGTACGTGCTCGCCGCTCCCGCAACGCCGGAGCAGGCGGCGCTCGTGGACGGAGACGGGAGGAAGGTCGAGGGGCGCAACTACGTCGGCGAGATAATTGACATCCTGAAGAACAGGTTCGCGTACGTAGTGGTGGACACGCCGTCTTCTTTCAGGGAGGCGACGTTGTCGGCCCTGGACAGGTCCGATTGCGTCCTGCTGGTGGTCACGCCGGACATACCCGCGCTCCAGAACACCGCCAAGTGCCTCGATACACTGGTCGAGAAGCTTCGCTTCCCGAAGGAGAAGATCAGGCTGGTCCTGAACAGGTCCGGCGGTTCGGCCGCCATCCCGCCCGAAGACGTCGTTCGGAGCCTTGACTTTCCAGTGAGCTACCATGTGCCGAGCGATGGGCAGACGGCCGTGTGGGCCGCCAACTGCGGACAACCGTTCACGAGCAGGCGAAGCAAGGCGCCGATCGCCGCCTGCATCGGATCCATGGCCGACTCGCTCATCGGCGACCTGGGCGGCCGCGCGACTCCGGAGCCCTGCGAGGCCCCTCCGGCCTCCGGAATGCGTCAGTACGCCGCGGGGCGCTATCTCGGGCCGGGGGCGACGTTCCTGAGAAGGTAGAACGGTCGCCGAGCGGTCGGCACCTTGAGGAGTGAGGACTCCGGTGTCCCTGTACAGCAGACTGAAAGTAATGGACGAGATGTCCGGAACGACCTCCGAGAGGCTTTCCCTCGCCAGGGCGCCCGACCAATACAGGGGACTCAAGCACAGGGTCCAGAGGAGGCTCATAAAGGAGATAGACGCGAGGTCGCTCATCTTTTCGGCCGAGGTGCCGGAAAAGGAGCGGGCGGAGATCAGGCAGAAAATCCTCGACCTACTCGACGAGGAACCATCCGTTGAACCACTCGCCAAGGAGGCGATTGCGGAGAGCCTCTTCGCCGAAATCCTCGGATACGGTCCGATCCAGCCGCTTCTCGAAGACCCCGAGGTTGACGAGATAATGGTGAATTCACCCACCGACGTCTACGTCGAGAAGCGGGGAAAGATCGAATTGTCGGGGGTCGAATTCGCCGACGACCGGGACGTAATGCTCCTCATCGAGAAGATCGTCGCTCCCCTGGGGAGGAGGATAGACGAATCCTGCCCCATGGTGGACGCGAGGTTGCCCGACGGCTCCCGCGTGAACGCCGTTATCCCGCCGCTCTCGGTCAGGGGGCCGTGCCTGACGATAAGGAAGTTCGCGAGAAACCCGTTCACTATAGACGACCTGGTGCGCGTCGGGACCCTGACGGAAGGCATGGCGGAGTTCCTCGAGGCGTGCGTGAAGGCGAGATTGAACATAGTGGTATCCGGGGGGACGGGAAGCGGCAAGACAACCACGCTGAACGTCCTGAGCTCCTTCATTCCTCCCGACGAACGGATCATAACGATAGAGGATGCCGCGGAGCTTCAGCTCAGGCAGGAGCACGTGGTGCCCCTCGAGACCAGGCCGCCCAACATCGAGGGTAAGGGCGAGATAACGATCCGGCACCTCGTCCGAAACGCCCTCAGGATGCGGCCCGACCGCATTGTAGTCGGGGAGGTCCGGGGCGGCGAGGCGCTGGACATGTTGCAGGCGATGAACACGGGGCACGACGGCAGCCTCACCACCGGCCACGCGAACAGCCCGAGGGACATGCTGTCGAGGCTCGAGACGATGGTGCTGATGGCCGGGATGGAATTGCCCGTCAAGGCGATCAGGGAACAGATAGCGTCGGCCATAGACCTGATAGTCCACCAGTCGAGGATGAAGGACGGCAGTCGCAAGATAACGCACATCGTCGAGGTCCAGGGCATGGAGGGGGACGTGGTCGTCCTCCAAGACATATTCGAGTTCAGGCAGACTGGCTATTCGCGCGAAACCGGCGTCGTCGGCGCATTTGTCCCCACGGGAATAAGGCCGAAGTGCGCGCACCGCATCGAGGCGAGCGGCATGAGGCTCAGGCAAGACTTGTTCATTCCACACGGGGTTCTCTAGGGGGTCTCTGCGATGCAAGGCGGGCCGGGAATGATCGAGGAGGTGTTCTCGAGGTTCGCCAGGCCGATCTCGTCAGCCGCGGCCCTGGCGGTATTCCTGTCCGTGTCGCTGGCCGTCAGAGGCTTCGTCGAGTTGGCGGCGGGCGACCCAATCGCCGTCGAGAGGCGTGTTGACGAGATAGCGAGGAGGAAGCGGGCGCTCGACGAGCAATCGGGAGACGGGGATGACGGAGATGGAACACCTGATCGGGAAGGGTGGCTCGCGCGGGTCAGGACCGGGGGTCGCGTATTGAGGTCGCTCGATGAGGTCATACAAAGGAGCGCGTTGGACCGCGGGCTCTCGCTCGCACTGGAGCGGGCGGATGTCACCCTGAGGCCGGCCGAATTCCTCGCCGGTGTTGTTCTGGCGGCGTGCGCGTGCGGCTTGGCGGGAATGGCGATCCTCGGTGCGGCCGGAGCCGTTGTCCTGGCAGCCGCGGGAGCCTGCGCGCCGTTCGCGTGGCTCCGCTCGCGCAAGGCCCGGCGGGTGAGACAGTTCGAGGCTCAACTCGCCGACGGGTTGACCATGATGGGAAATTCCTTGCGCTCCGGTTACTCACTGCTCCAGGCCATGGACATTGTCGCCCGGGAAATGCCGAAGCCCATATCCGCGGAGTTCGGCAGGGTCGTCCAGGAGGCCGGATTCAACGTTCCGCTCGAGGAATCGTTCGAGGCTCTGGTGAAACGGATCGAGAGCGACGACCTCGACCTGATGGTCACGGCGATCATCATCCAGAGGCAGATCGGCGGGAACCTGGCGGAGGTGCTGGACAGGATCTCCACTACCATACGAGAGAGGATGCGATTGCTCGGCGAGGTGCGGACCTTGACCGCTCAGGGAAGGATCTCGGGCATGGTCGTGGCGGCTCTGCCGCTGGTACTGTGCTTGATCCTGACCCTTCTGAAGAGGGACTACATGGTCCCGTTCTTCATGCACCCGCTCGGTAGAGCGATGCTGGGGGTGGCGCTGGGGATGCAGGTTGCCGGGATGCTCATCGTCAGGAGGATAGTCAATGTCAGGGTATAAGCGGGGGGACGCGGAATGACGGCTGTGATAGCGGTACTATCGTTCGCCTCGGCGTTCTCTCTCGTCTATTGGGCGCTTTGCCCCCGCGACGACATCGTCTCCTACCACGAGCGGCTGCAAGAGTTACGCAGCGCGCGCGGCGGGGCGGGCGCCGATCCGAGGGAGCGAGCCGAAATGGCCCTTCCCTTCCACGAGAGGGTCATCGTCCCGATCATGGAGCTGGCGTACGAGCGGATACTGCGCTGGGCGCCCCGCGGAATAAGGCAGAGGATGTCTCAAAGGCTCGAACAGGCGGGGAAGCCGTTCGGTGTCGGACGATATTTCGCGCTGAAGATCATGGCGGCCGCCGGGATACCTCTCGCGCATTCGGCGATTCTCACCTTGATGGGTGGGCCGCGCGCAATATACGAGAGCGTGCACTTGGTCGCGTGTGCCGGTCTCGCGGGGTATTTCCTTCCCGATGCCTACGTGACCAGGCTCTGTCAGGATCGAAAGCGTGCGATCGCTCTGGCGCTGCCGGACATCCTCGACTTGCTCACCGTCTCCGTGGAGGCGGGGCTCGGGTTCGACGGGGCGGTCCAGAAGGTCTCCGAGAAATTCGGGGGACCGGCCGGAGAGGAGTTCCGCGAGTACCTCAAGGAAGTCCGCCTGGGCAAGCCGAGGGCCGATGCACTCCGATCTCTGTCGGAGAGGGTACCCGTGGACGACTTAAAGACATTCGTGGCGTCCGTCATTCAGGCCGAGCAATTGGGAGTGAGCCTGGCCAGGGTGTTGAGGATCCAGTCGGAGCAGATGAGGTTGAAGAGGAAACAGCGCGCGGAAGAACACGCGATGCAGACTCCGGTTAAGATGTTGTTTCCGCTGGTCCTGTTCGTCTTCCCTACCATTTTCATCGTCCTGCTGGGCCCCATGGCGATACAGGCCCTCACCCTTCTGAGCAGAGGGAGGTAGAGCCCGGGGCGACCGTCTCGGCGTCCGCCGTCAGCCGGGGGGTCGCCAGAAATCGAGGAGGTACTCGAACGTCACACCCATCGTGATGTAGTTGTTCGGCCAGCCGAATATCCCCACGCGGTTGACGATGTTGGTCCTGTCCCAGATGATTATGTTTCGCAGTTCGTAGCCCGCCCGACGAAGCGCGGCCACAACTTCTATGTGGAGCGTGACCCTCTGGTTGTCCCACCACATGTCGGGAATGTCTATCACGCAGTGGGCCCGCGGACGGAGGAGGCCAAGCAGCCCGGCGAAGATCTGCTCTACATGGGCCGAGTATTCGTGAATCGGCATGGTCCCGAGGTCCCGCGGGTCTTGGCTGTACTGTTCGATCTTGCCGTACTGTTCGTTCAGCCTCGAGTCGCCCCGACGGCTCTTGTTCTTCCTCGCCCTGTTCAACAGGTTAGCGTAGGGCGGTGAGGTGAGTATGAGGCTGACGGAGGCCGGGGGGAGGTACCGCGGAATGTTGCGACTGTCCTCGCAGATCATTACCTGTCTCGTTGAACGGCCGGCCGAGGACCGATCGCGGGACAGCCGCAGGCGCCGGTCGGCCAAGTCGACATAGGCCTGGTTCAAGTCGAAGCCGACGGCATTCCTGTCGAGGTCGCTGGCGGCGACGAGGGTGGTCCCGGAACCCGCGAAGGGGTCGAGGACGAGCTCGCCCCTATGGGTGAAAAGCTCTATGCATCTCTTTGCGAGCGATATGGGGAAGGTGGCCGGGTGCTCGGACTTGTTCCGGATGTCCCGGGATTCGTAGTAAAACCGCCACACCCCGATCTGCGACCGGAGCCATTCCTTCGGGCTCATGCAGTTCAAGTGATTACCGGGGCAGGAACACGTCCTGTCATGCCCGATGTCCAGCAACTGCGCATCGCCCGCCCGGGCGTCTTGGTCCGCGATTCCCAACGCGGGTCCGCCCCGCCTTTTTCATCCGGTAAGGCTGAACGTGACGGCGTCCAACGGGCCGGGGTCCACGAGCAAGTCGAGCGCCGCGCTGACCGACTTGGTCAAGGAACGCCCGGTGAGAGTGACGACGTACCGCCCGGGATTTGTGTCCGCGGGGACCTCGAACGACCCAGTCCAGTCACCGCCATCCGCCCGTTCGAGTCCGGTTTCCCCGACGTCCAGCTCGGGGCAGGACGCGGTAACCCGAACGACGCCCGGCGATGACCAGGCCTCGATTGCGACGGTGCACCCCGCCCGGCAGGGATTGGGACGCAGGATCCCGCCGATTGAGAGTACCTGCTCTACCCTGAACCCCGCAGCGGCCTCTCGCGACGTACCTCGGAAGAGCGCCCGCAGGGAGACCGAGTATTCGCCGTCGCGGGCGTTCGCCGGGACCCGGAAATCCCCCCGCCACTTCTGTCCGGACGGTGCCATCGGAGAAAAGCCTGACCAAGGAGTAGCCGACAGCACCTCGATGGGGCCCCCGGTCGTGTACGCTGTGACCGTGGCGATGTCTCCGGGCTCCAACACGTGCGGCGAGACGGAGCCGCGAAGGGTCTTCCGGGCGATGGCGACGGGCTTGAGTGCCGACCAGAATACCTGCTCTTCCCTATCCGTCACTTTGGCCCTGTAGTAGTAGGTCCCGTCCGGCAGCGGCAAACCGTAGGCGCACTTACCATCCCAGGGGACCGGGGTCGGCGGCGAGTTCCCGTGGAGTGCCGATCCCATGGAATTCACCACCCTCCCGCCGGGATCGGTAATGAAGAGGTTCCACGAGGACGCGTTGCGGTTGCGCAAGGTCGTGATGTCGAATTGCGTGGCGTCCTCGAGCCCGTCGCCGTCGGGAGAGAATTCCGCCGGTCTTGCGTCGGCGCGGATCAGGCAAGAGCGGTACACGACCGTCGCCGCCTCAGCCCTGGTCATCTCGCGTCGCGGCTTGAGCGTCCCGTCCGGGTATCCCTCGACGATCTTGAGCCGGATGCATGCGGCCAGATCCCTCTTGAAGCCCTCCGAGACGTTAGTGCCGTCGCTGAACCGGCCGAGTGCATCCCGGACCTCCCGGTCCGCGAGGGCCGCCGCGTATTCCCGAAGACCCAACGCCCTCACGAGGACGGCAAACGC
>JANLGA010000002.1:16974-36929 GCA_024653225.1 Bacillota bacterium
CGCCTGCTCCCTGGTCAGCCCGGAACCCGGCTCGAATCTGCCATCCGGGTATCCCAGGATGATCCCTTCGCGGGCTGCCGCTTGGATGTAACCGAATGCCGGCTTGTCATAGATCGAATAGTTGGTAGGTACGTCCGAGAACAAGGGATGGTCGTCGTTCACGGGCGCCAGGCGGAAGACCTTCGCCAGGAGCATCGCGTACTGGCTTCTCGACGAGACGGCGGAAGGGTGATAGAGGTACCTCTTGTGAGGGTGGTCCTCGTGACCCGTCACCCGGCACTCGCCGTCCGTCACCTCTTCCTCCCACAGGACCCTCACGTACCTGCTCGACCAATGACCGGCCATATCGTCGTACCACCTGTCGCCCGCGGCCCGGGCGTGACCGGTCGGTAGAAACAGTACGGCCGCAACAACTGCGAGAGAGTACGCGTATCGCCTTGTCAGGGGCGTCTCCTTTCCGCCACCGGCCCGCGACCCCGACGCCCGTCGAGGCGAGTGGTTCGACGCGAGCCTGGGAATTCCTGCCATTTTATCGCGGCCTCATCCGTGGGCACGGGATGTCGGCACCGGGCTTTCGACACGGCGGAGACGCCGTGAGCAGTTGCCGGGTCCCGACGACGGTCCGGGTTGTTGGAAAGTGTCGAACGAAAACCTTTGACTCGGCGGGATCCCGACATTACAATCCCATACTAGCGGCGGATGGCAAAAACTGGTGGGTGGTGACAAGACTTGGCGAAGGAGAAGGCTGGAACCGACCGAACCGCCGGGAAATCCCGCCGGGAAAGGAGGCGAAGCGGCACGGCGACTCTCTCGCACGCGGGTCGGTTACTGCCCGTTGAAAAAAACATGAGCCACCGGCGCCCTTCGACACCCCTCCTTCGCCAGGTTTTGCCAAATGCCCCGGGCCGGGGTGCAAGTTGGGAGGCTCGATGTTGTTCAGAAGGCGCGGCGCCGTTGCGTTGATCATCGCGATGGTGACGAGCACGGCTACGTTCGTGTACCTGGTGTGGAGCGGGGAATCCACGCAGGTGGTCGTCGCGGCCCGCGATATTCGCGCGGGCGGGAGGATAGACGAGAATTCGGTGAGGTTGGCCGGCATGAACAGGCGCGCCGTGCATCCGTCCGCTTATCGCCACGTCGAGGAGGTCGTCGGGAGATACGCGATTGACGAACTCGCGGCCGGCGAGCAGGTGATGCGACACCGCGTCGCCGCAGGCGGACACGGGGGGCTGGTGGCGGGGCTCAGTCCCGACCTCAGGGCGATGTTCATCCCCGTGCAGGCGGAGCACACAGCCGTCGGGCTCGTCGAACCGGGGGGCATGGTGGACGTGATATGCGTTTGGCAGGAATCGAAGGGGAGCTCGGTCGCCCGTTGCGTGCTCGGCTCCGTCTCCGTCGTCGCCACTGCCCCCGGCGAAGCCCGGGGTCTTGCGGATTCCGGCAGCGGCGAAAGCCGGGGGGTGGTCGTCGCGGTCACCCCGGGCGACGCCGAGAAGCTGGCCTTTTGCCTGGAGAACGGGCGCGTCTATCTCGCCGCCGTGCCCTTCGGGGGTTCGGCGCAGACCACACCCGGGGTAAGGTGGGAGGACCTGGTCGGGCCAGTCTCGGGGGATTCTCCATGACACCGGAGGCGAGGGGCGACCTCGCCGGGGAGGCGCGCTCGCCGGGCGGTCCCGCCGCCCTGGTGTTATCCGCCGGAGCGAACTTCGAGGCGACCGCGTTCTCCGGGAGGTACCGCGTGGTCGGGGTCGTGACGAGCTGGGAGGCGGCGACTTCGGTCATCCCCGTGCTGAGGCCGGACGTTCTGCTGGTCGATCCATCGGCAAGGTGCGAGGCGGTGGCTTCGGACATGGTGAAGCTGATACAGGCGGCGTTTCCGTCGGTGAAAGTGGAAATCGCGAGGTCCGGGGAGTCTCTGGACCGCCCCGGGCATGACGGTGAAGTGACTGTGCCCGCGCCCTCTGCCGGCGCGCACTCGTGCGGCGGGATCGTCACGGTTTGGAGCCCGAAAGGCGGCGCGGGTCGGACGTTCATCGCCTGCAATCTCGCGGCGTGCGTTTCAGCCAGGGGAGGGCGAAGGACCGTCCTCGTTGACCTCGACCTGAAATCGGGGGATGTCGGGGTCCACCTCAACGTGCGCGATGCCCCCACGATACTCGATGCGCTTCCCTACGTGGACGATGGTAGCGCCGCCGCCGTGTCCAGGTTCGCCGTGCTTCACAAGCAGTCCGGGATCTCGGTCCTGCCGGCCCCGGGGAGACCCGAACTGTCGGAGCTCGTGGCGCCCGCGCAGCTGCGCCGCCTCGTCGCGGTCGCGCAGAGCGAATACGAGTACGTCATCCTGGACACGCCGGCGGACTCGGCCTCCGAGGTGGTATACGAATGCATCGAGAGTGCCTGGAAAACCGTGCTAGTCGTCACGCAGGACGTTGCGTGCCTCCGGCGCACCAGGGTGATGATGGACGTACTCGAGAAGCTGTGCGCCGGCGCGGCGGCGAAGACCGTGGTGGTGTTGAACCTCGCAACCGAGTCCGGCCCGGTCAACGCCTCGAGCGTCGAGTCCTTTCTGGGGATCAGGGTGTGCGGAGCGATCCCGGAGGACAGGAGGGCGGTGGAGAGGTCCGTCTATGACGGCATCCCGATAGTGCTCGCCGATCCGGGTGCGAAGGTCTCGAAGGCCCTCGGGTCCGTGGCCGGAGAGGTGTTCCCGTGCTGCACCGGCGCGCAGAGGAGAAGGCCCGGACTGTCCGCCGCCCTGGTCAGCCTGTTGGAGAGGGGGCGCGCATCCCATGAGCATTCTCGAAAGGCTTGAAAGGATGAGCGCGTCGTCGAGGTCGCCCACGACTCGGCAAGACGGCGGCCCCAAGGCCGATGTTCTGCGACGCGTCCAGGAGTACGTGCTTGCGGACTGTCCCGAATTGGTTCTGGGCGCCAGGGGCAACCCCCATAAGCGCGCAAGGCTCCGGTCGGTGATCCTGCAGAAAGTGGTGAGGGACAGTCTGTGCGAACCGGGTTTGCCGCGCGAGGCGTTGGTGGACGAGCTCGTGCAAGAGATCGCGGGATTCGGACCGATTGACCCGCTGATCGCCGACCAGTCGGTGACCGAGGTAATGGTCAACGGCCCGAACCAGGTTTACATCGAGCGAGGCGGGGTCCTGGAACTCACGGACGTGGTCTTCAGGGACGAAGGGCACCTCCTGGACGTCATAGGCAGGATGGTCGCACCTCTCGGCCGCAGGATTGACCGGGCCGCGCCCTACGTTGACGCGAGACTTCCCGACGGCTCCAGGGTGAACGCCGTGGTGCCACCCCTCTCACTGAACGGTCCGCTGCTCACAGTGCGGAAGTTCCCGGGGAATGCGTTCACCCTGGACCAGCTGGTCGAACTTCGTACCCTCACAGCGGAAATGGCGTCGTTCCGCCAGGCTCAATGTGGTGATTTCGGGCGGGACCGGTTCGGGTAAGACGACCACACTGGGCGCCCTGTGCTCGGCCGCGTCGGAACGGGACCGGATCATCACGATCGAGGACGCCGCGGAACTGAGGGTGCTCCGTCCGCACGTCGTCTGCCTGGAGGCGAGGGCGCCGAACATCGAAGGGAAGGGGGAGGTGACCATCAGGGACCTCTTAAGGAACGCCTTGCGGATGAGGCCCGACCGCATCATTATCGGTGAGGTGCGGGGTCGGGAGGCGTACGACCTGCTGCAGGCGCTCAACACGGGTCACCGCGGGTCCATGTCAACCGTGCACGCCAACAGCGTTTCGGACGCCGTCAGGCGGCTGGCCAACATGGTGTTGAGCTCGGGCGAACCGCTGCCACACGAGGTCGTGGAGGACGAGCTGCGGTCTGCCATAGACCTCCTCATTCACCAGGAGAGGATCCCCGCCGGTGCGAGGAAGATGACGGAGGTGTCGCTGGTGACGAAGGACGCCGGGGGCGCCCCCAAGTGCACGGTGTTCACCTGGGAGCCGGAGGGGGCCTCCAGCGAGACGGGGGGCCGGTTTCTCAGGCACACGATCTCGGACCCCCCCGAGGTGACGGGCAAGTTCAAGATGTGCGGAATGGACATCCGGCGCTGGCTGGGCGGTGGATGCCTTTGAGGAGCCCGCTCGCGACCTTCGTCATTGCGTGGGCGGCCGTGTTCGTATGCACGTTCCTGGTGGCGACGGAGTGGCCCCGTCTCATGGGCCGCGACAGGCTGACGCTCGTCGCGGGCAAGGCGGGGGGCGGCAGGGCCGGCGGGCTCGGCGCCGGGAGGCGGCGACTGCGGGGTAGTGACCGCCGCCGCTTGGAGGAGCAGATTGAGTCCCTCGCGGTCCTCATGGGCGGCGCCGTGGCGAGCGGACAGACTGTGGTCCAGGCGCTCGAATCGTGCGCTGGGGACGTTCCCGATGCCCCCTTGGGACCGGAGATTAGGCGGGTCGTGGACGAATACCGAGTGGGGACGCCCATCCTTGCATCCTTATCTTCGATGTCCGAGAGATTGGCCCATCCAGACCTGGATTACCTCGTACGCATCATCGAGATTCACATGCTGAGTGGGGGCGAGTTCGGCGGCGTCTTGGAGAACGTCGTGAACACCTTGCGGCAGAGGCGATCCCTCCGCTTGGAGCTGAAGGCGGGGTGTGCCGAGGCTCGGATATCCGCGGCCGTGGTCGCCGCCCTGCCGGTCGTGCTCGCCGCGTTCACGTTCGCGACGAGGCCGGAGATGTTACTGGCCCTGGGGCGAACCGTCGCGGGCCGGTTGGGTGTCGCGTACGCGGTTGCGTCTTGGCTCTGCGGACTGTGCGTGTTGAGGATGGTGTCCAGGATTGACTTCGTGTGAAGAACCGATCCGGGCGATGTTGACGGCCGTTTCGGCCGGCGTGACGGCGGGTTCCTGGTTCTTGTACTTGTACGAGAAGGTCCGGGAGGCGCGACGCCGAGACCTCTCGGGCCCCGCGCGGACCCGCCGACTCATCGGGCGTTTTTCCCGGCCGGTCCGATGGGGTGCGGCGTGCACGGCGTTACCGAAGGCCTCCTCCCCCGGCGACGGATTCTCCGCCGGTCCGCCCCGAACCAGTCTCCGTGCCGCGGCCTTAGCCGGGGCGGTCGCGTGTTGCCTGCTCTCCGTCTCCGCACGCGGATCCGTCCGGGGGCCGGTCGTCATCGGCCTGCTCTGCGTACTTGCCGGGGTTGCCACCCCGAGGGTGTTGGACACCCTGCGGCGCGAGAGTGCGCGCAAACACGTGGAGCGGTCCCTGCCCGAGGTGATTGACCTGATGACTGTGTGCACCGATGCGGGGATGAGCGTCTACTCGGCCCTGAAATACGCCGCGGGTGCCTGCGGCGGTCCACTGGGGAACGAGCTGAAGCGGGCCGTGTCCGCAATGTCGGCAGGTTCGAGCCTCGAGGATGCCTTGAGGAACATCGCGTCACTGTGCGACCTGCCATCGCTCAGGTTCTTCGCCACGACCCTTGTGAGGTCCCATGCCCAGGGCAACCCGCTGTCGGAGGTGCTCAAGGGACAAGCATGGGTCGTCCGCCAGCAGCGGAGACTCGCGCTCGAAGCGCGGATGAGGGCCATGCCCGTCAAGATCGCGGTGTGCTCGGTCGTATTCTTCCTGCCCGCGGTGTTGGTAGTGAGCGTGCTGCCGGGCGTGCTGTTGTTTCTGAGATCCAGGTGGTGATCGTACCGATTTGCTCACAGTTGGGGGGAGTGTTGAGACGTGAAAACATGGTTTGAGCTGATGTTCAGGAAGTTGAGGTGCCCCGCCGCCGGGACGACGGAGCCGATGAGGTCCGGCATCGTGGCGGGGAACCTGGGCGAGATGGGGGCGAGCAGCGCCGAGTACGCTCTGATCCTGGCGCTCGTGGTCATCAGTCTGATCACGACGCTGAGCGCACTCGGCGCCGCGCTCAACGACAAGCTCAGGGAGATCGTAGAGCAAATAGCCAATGCGGGGTAGGCGATCGGACCTGTCCGCGGGGGGAGCGGCGGCGGAATTCGTGATCGTCGCCGCGATGCTGTTCACGACGTTCTTCGCGATCGTGGAATTCGGCCTGATGATGAACGCCAAGATACTGGTCACGACCGCGGCGCGAGAGGCCGCTCGGAAGGCCGCCGTGGACGGGGGCGCGTCGTCCGCGGCGGTCACTCGGGCGCTGGAATGCCTGAGGATGGGAATCGTGGCCGCATCCGATGCCGAAGTAGAGATACGACCCAGGGAAGCCGCTTACGGCTCCACCATAACCGTGAGGGTGACGTGCGGGTACGAGCCCCTGACGCCGGTGATCCGCGCGATCTCGGGTGGTCGAGTGACCCTGGCCACCGAAGTTGTCACGAGGAGCGAGAAAGTGAGGTGAGCGCGATCTCGCGGGCGGGGATGGGTGGAGCCTCGCGCTGCAGGGGAAGCGTGGCAGCGGCGGTCGCCCTGGCGTTGCCGGCGATGTTGGTGGCGGCGGGCCTGGCGGTGGACGTCGGGATGACGGTATGGGCTCGAGCGGTCGCACAGTCGGCCGCGGACCTGGCCGCGCTCGCAGGGGTCCAGGAACTGGACCTGGACCTGCTGGCGCGCGGGGAGCGGCGGCTGATGACGGGCCCTGCCGTTGCCCGCGCCAGGGATGTCGCCCTGCGGAACGTGATCGCGGCCGGTGGGGCGCTCGGCCCGTCGTCGGCCGGAGTGGACGTGCGCGTGTTCAACGTACCCGTAGGTGAGGTATTCCCCCATCCCGGCGACGGCAGGCCGATGAGGGATCCGACGGTGTGCGTAACCGTCACCCTTCGACCGCGGTTGCCGGTCCTGGCGCTATTCAGAGGGCCCGACACCGTCACGGCGCACGCCGATGCCTCGGTGCTCGAGAAGAAGGGCCGCGGGCGCCCGTAGAGACGGCGGAGGTCCCGTCCTCCCGGAGGCCTCCGGAGGGGTCGCTTGAAGGTTTTTCGGGTGAGCGAGAAGTAAATAGTCGGATTGGGCGGCCGACGCTCTTGGACCGAGCGGGGGTGCGGCCCGAGGGCGAACCGACCGAGAGCCGAACGAAAGAGGAGGGGCGCGCCGAGGCGCCCTGAAGCGGGGGGAACAGAAGGTGGCCGGAGTCTGCAAGAACGTCCTGGAGGCCGTGGGCAACACGCCGCTGATAGAGCTGTGCAAGATGCAGCGGGACACGGGGGCTCGCGTACTGGCTAAGTTCGAGGCGGTCAATCCCGGTGGGAGCATCAAGACCAGGACGGCCCTGGGCATGGTGGAGGCCGCGGAAAGGGACGGCCGTCTTCGGCCCGGCTCTATAATAGTGGAGGCGACGAGCGGAAACCAGGGGATCGGGTTGGCCATGGTGGCGGCGGCGAAGGGTTACAGGGCGATCATATGCATGCCCGACAACATGAGCGAAGAGCGCAAGAGCCTCATACGGGCGTATGGAGCCGAATTGAGGCTCGTCCCGGCGGGCCGCGACATCCAGGAGGCCATCGCGTCGGCGCGGCGAGCGGCGGAGGAGATCGCGGCCGACGACCCGCGAGTGTTCCTGGCCGGGCAATTCTCGAATCCAGCGAACCCGTGGATACACCGGACGACTACGGCGAGGGAAATCCTCGAACAGGTGGACGGTCCGATAACGGCGTTCGTGGCCGGGGTCGGTACCGGGGGGTCGTTGACCGGCATAGGCGAGGCGATAAAGGAGAGGTTCCCCGACGCCTACGTGGCGGCCGTCGAACCGGAGAAAGCCGCCATATTGTCCGGGAGCAGGGTGATGGAGCACCACGTCCAGCAGGGGATCGGGGACGGACTCATCCCGGAGGTACTGAACACGGCCATATACGACGACGTGATCGTGGTGTCGGACTGTGATGCCGTCGAGACGGCCAAGCGGCTGGCGAGGGAAGAGGGGCTGTTCGTCGGGGTATCGTCGGGCTCGAACGTGTGGGCCGCCCTCCGGGTGGCCGCGAAGCTCGGCAACGGCAAGATCGTCGTGACCATTCTGCCCGACACGGGCGAGAGGTACCTGAGCTGCGGGCTGTTCTGAGCTGTTCTGATCGGTTGTCCGCGGGAGGAATCCCGCGACCGCGTGTCGAAGCCACGGATTCGTAGGATGCGGGGGTGACTGCGGACCCGCGGCCCAAAACGGAAGAGGCGACTGGGATGAAAGCGGCGGGAGAGTCCCCCGCGGCCGCGGCGCGGCGGGGGCGCCGAAGGGGCAAGGCCGAGGCTGAAACTCTCAGGCAAACGCACCGCCGCCGGACCGACCCTGGATGGGGACTTGAGGTCGGGGCTTGACAGGGGAATGGCGAGAAGCGATTCCCCTGTTTTGTTTAGACGGGGAGGTGGATGGCTTGGAGGGACTGAAGAAAACCCCACTGTACGCGACGCACGTGAAGCACGGCGGTCGGATCGTTGACTTCGGGGGGTGGGCGCTTCCGGTTCAGTTCTCGGGAATCAAAGAGGAACACCTGGCGGTCAGGAACGCCGCCGGCCTGTTCGACGTGTCGCACATGGGCGAATTCATCGTCCAGGGGATGGACGCACTGGCCCTCGTCCAGCGCGTGACCTGCAACGACATCGCCAAGGGGTTTCCGGGGAGGGTCATATACTCCCCCATGTGCAACGAACGCGGGGGCGTCGTGGACGACTTGATGGCTTGTTGCCTCGAGGACGGCGGCTACATGTTGGTGGTGAACGCGGCGAATATCGAGAAGGATTTCGATTGGGTTACGTCGCACGCGCGGGGGATGAGCGTGACGGTCCGGAACGTGTCGGCCGAGACGGGCGAGGTGGCGCTGCAGGGGCCGAATTCGCAGGCTATACTCCAGCGTCTCACGGACACCGACCTGTCCGGGATGAAGTACTACCGCATGAAGGAAGGGGCCAGGGTCGCGGGGATCAGGGCGACTGTGGCCCGCACGGGGTACACGGGAGAAGACGGATTCGAAGTGTATTGCGACGCGGAGTACACCCCGGATATCTGGGACGCGATCATGGACGCGGGCGGTGATTACGGTATCGTGCCGTGCGGCCTGGGGGCAAGGGACACGCTGAGGTTCGAGGCCTCGATGCCGTTGTACGGCCATGAGCTGGACGACGAGCGTACGCCCCTCGAAGCCGGGCTGGAGAGGTTCGTCTCGTTCGACAAGGGGGACTACATAGGGCGGGAGGCACTGGCGAGGCAGAAAGCCGAGGGCGTGAAGTTGAGGCTGATCGGTTTCGAGACCGTGGACAGGGGGGGTGTGCCGCGGGCGGGTTATCCCGTGGTGTGTGACGGTTCGGTCGTCGGGAAGGTCACGAGCGGCAACTATAGTCCCACTTTCGACAAGAACCTCGGGATGGCATACGTGCCCGCCGAACTGGCGGAGCCCGGTCGGGAGCTGGGGCTGGACGTGAGGGGAAGGATCCTCAGGATAAGGGTTGTGCCTTTACCATTTTACAAGAGGGGGGCAAGGAAGTAGATGCATCCTGCGGATAGGAGATACACGAAGACCCATGAGTGGCTTAAGGTCGAGGGCGCGGAGGGCCGCGTCGGGATCACGCACCACGCCCAGGATCACCTCGGTGACGTGGTGTTTGTCGAGCTTCCGGCGGTGGGCAAACAAGTCAAACAGGGTGAACAGTTGTGCGTGGTGGAGTCGGTGAAGGCGGTCGCGGACTGCTATTCCCCGGCGTCCGGGAAGGTCGTGAAGGTGAACAAGCGGCTGGCGGACAGCCCCGAGTTACTGAACAAGGACCCTCACGGCGAGGCGTGGATCGCGGTCATCGAGTTGGGCGATCCCGGGGAAGTCTCATCGCTTCTCGACAGCGCTTCGTACGACAAGTTCTGCGAAGAGGAGAGCGGTCACTAGATGAATTACATACCTCACACGGATAATGACCGCGAGCGGATGCTCGAGGCTATAGGCGTGGGGCGCGTCGCCGAGCTTTTCGAGGACATACCGAAGAAGGTGCGTCTCGGGCGTCCCCTTGACCTCCCGCCTGGTATGTCGGAGCTCGAGGTGTACAGTCTCCTCTACGGGTTGAGCAAGAAGAACCTGAATCTCAACGATTGCGTGTCCTTCCTCGGGGCGGGTGTGTACGACCACTTCATCCCGGCGGTGGTCGATCACGTGATATCGAGGTCGGAGCTTTACACGGCGTACACGCCGTACCAGCCGGAGGTCAGCCAGGCGGTCCTCCAGATCATCTACGAGTACCAGACGGCCATATGCGAACTGACGGGGATGGACGTTTCCAACGCCTCCCACTACGACGGTTCCACCGCGGCCGCGGAGGCGGCGATCATAGCCGCCATGCACACCGGTAGACGCAAGGCGGTAGTGTCCGAGGCGGTGCACCCCGAGTACAGGCGGACGATAAACACGTACGCCCACGGGTACGGAATCGAGGTGACCGAGATACCCTGCTCCGGCGGGGTCACCGACTGGAGTCGGGCCCCCGAGGCGATGTCGGGCGCCGCCACCCTGATAGTGCAGAACCCCAATTTCTTCGGGTGCCTGGAGGAGCTCCAATCGGCCGAACGGGCCGCCCACGGGGCGGGGGCGCTCTTCACGGTGATCGTGGACCCCATTTCGCTGGGCGTGCTCAGGCCGCCCGGGGATTACGGGGCGGACATCGTAGTCGGCGAGGGCCAGTCCCTGGGCAACGCCCCGTCCTTCGGCGGACCGTACCTCGGGATATTCGCGGTGAAGAGCCCGTTGGTCAGGAGGCTTCCGGGAAGGGTAATCGGCATGACCCGCGACAATAGGGGGCAGCGGGGATTCGTCATGACCCTCCAAACCCGAGAGCAGCACATTCGACGAGAGAAGGCCACTTCGAACATATGCTCGAACGAGGCACTGTGCGCGGCGGCGGCGCTGGTCTACATGACGACGATGGGTAAACAGGGCATGAGGGAAGTCGGCGAACTCTGCACGGCCAAATCCCATTACCTTGCAGGGCGGCTCGCGGAGGTCGGGTACCGGCCGGCGTTCCAGGCGCCGTTCTTCAAGGAGTTCGCCGTGAGGTGCCCCGTCGAGCCCGAGAGCATAGTGACGAGACTCGCCGGCGAGGGCATCCTGGCCGGCTATCCGCTCGGCCGGGCGTATCCTCAATTCCGTGACTGCCTGCTGATCGCGGTGACCGAGAAGAGGACGAGGAGCGAGATGGACACGTTCGTCGCGCGATTGGAGGGATTGAAATGAAGAGACTTGAACCCCTGATCTACGAGTTGAGCTCGCCGGGGCGTAGAGCATATTCCCTCCCGGAGTGCGACGTACCCGTCCCGAGCGGAGCGATTCCGCCCGGCATGGCGAGAGAGATTCCGGCCGAGCTCCCGGAAGTGAGCGAAGTGGACCTAGTCAGGCACTTCACGAGGCTCTCTCAGCTCAATCACGGCGTGGACACGGGTTTCTACCCGCTCGGCTCGTGCACCATGAAATACAATCCGAAGGTGAACGAGCAGGCGAGCCGGCTCCCGGGATTCGCCGCGATACACCCGTACCAGCCGGAGGAGACTGTCCAGGGCGCGCTGCAGCTCATGTACGAGTGCAGCCGGTACTTGGCCGAGATAGCGGGCATGGACGAGGTCACGCTGCAGCCGGCCGCGGGCGCGCACGGGGAACTGACCGGCCTGCTGCTGATCAAGGCATACCATGAGCACCGCGGGGAGAAACGGACGAAAGTGATAGTGCCGGATTCGTCCCACGGGACCAATCCCGCGTCGGCCGCCATCGGCGGACTGGAAATCGTGACGATAAAGTCCGACGACCGCGGCGGGGTGGACCTGGAGGAATTGAGGAAGGTCGCGGACCGCGATTGCGCGGCGTTAATGCTCACGAACCCGAACACGCTCGGGCTGTTCGACGAGAACATCCACGTGATCGCCGACATCGTCCACGAGGCCGGGGGGCTCCTCTACTATGACGGCGCGAATGCCAACGCCATCATGGGATATACCAGGCCGGGGGACATGGGGTTCGACGTAGTGCACTTCAACCTCCACAAGACGTTTTCCACCCCGCACGGCGGGGGCGGACCGGGCTCGGGCGCGGTCGGGGTCAAGAAGAAACTGGCCCCGTACATGCCGGTTCCGTTCGTGACATTCGACGGTTCAAAGTACGCCCTCTCGTACGACAAGCCGCTCACCATAGGCAAGGTCAAGTCGTTCTACGGCAACTTCGGTGTCGTCGTGAAGGCTTACACGTACATCAGGGCACTCGGACCGGACGGCCTCAAGAGGGTCAGCGAGGACGCGGTGCTGAACGCGAACTACGTGATGCGTCGCCTGGTCCCCACCTACGACCTGCCCTACGACAGGCACTGCAAGCATGAATTCGTGGTCGCACCGTGGAGCATCAAGAAGCGGACCGGCGTGAGGACCACCGACATAGCCAAGCGCTTGCTGGACTACGGGGTCCATCCGCCGACCACGTATTTCCCGTTGATCGTCGAGGAGGCGCTGATGATAGAACCGACCGAGACGGAGAGCGTGGAGACGCTGGATTACTTCGTCCAGGCCATGCTCGAGATCGCCGAGGAGGCGGAGAAAGACCCCGACAAGGTCAAGGGGGCACCCCACACGACCCCCGTCGGAAGACTGGACGAAGCGGGGGCGGCCCGCAATCTCAATTTGAGGTGGAGGAAGCCCGGGGATTGAGAGACTCGTCGGACGGGTCCCCGGCGAAAGTCGAGTTCGTCTATCCGTCGGCGACGCTGGCGGTGAGCGTGACCGGGAATGACTGTGCGCTGAAATGTGCCCACTGCGGCGGGCACTACCTCAAGGGGATGGTGCCCGCTGCCAGGGCGCTGCAAACCGTGGAGCGTGCGAAAGGGAGATACATGAGTTGCCTGGTCAGCGGGGGGTGCGACCGACGGGGTGCCGTGCCGGTGTTGAACGATGAGTCGCTCCTCCGCGGACTGAAGCGGGCCGGACTGCGCTTGAACTTCCACACGGGCATCGTGAACGAAGATACCGCTGCCGGTGTGGCGGAATGGGCGGACTGCGTTTCCCTGGACCTGGTGCTGGACGGCGAAACGATACGCGAAGTGTTCGGGCCGACATTGCGTCCCGAGGACTTCGCCGCGTCTTACGAATCCCTGGCGCGCCGTGCGCGCGTGGTGCCGCACGTCTGCCTCGGGCTGCGCGGGGGTTCACTCCGGGGTGAGAGGCTGGTCCTGGAGTATCTGGCTTGCGACCGCAGAAGGCCGGAACACCTCGTCTTAATAGTGTTCACTCCGACCGAGGGGACGGCGTTCGAGCACAGGATGCCCCCAGACCCGCGGGAGGTCGGGGAGTACGTCGCCCTTGCCGGGGAGATGCTCCCGGGGACGAAACTGACGCTCGGATGCATGAGGCCCCGCGGGAGATACAGGGAACAGGTGGATATGCAGTGCCTGGAGGCCGGGATTGACGGCATCGTCAACCCGAGCCCGGCCGCCGAGCGGCGAGCCCGGGAAGGCGGCTGGCGCGTGCTGACGAAGAGGGAGTGCTGCGCACTTTGATCCGGGTTTCCGCGGGAACGGCCGGCGTGATGAATCTCATCCGGGCGAGGGTGGATGCCCCGCCGACCACGGCCTATCTCATGGTCGGCGAACGCTGCGCCTTTGACTGCGGGTTTTGCCCACAGGCCAAGGGAGCATCGTCGAGGGTCGAGATGCTCTCGCGGGTGACGTGGCCGGAATTCGACGAGGACGAGGTGCTCCGAGCGCTGGCCGGCCGGCGGGCGGCGGAGGCGTTCAAGAGGGTCTGCGTCCAGGTAGTGCACGGCGGCGGGGCACTCAGGCGGGCGGAGAACCTCGTGCGGGCCATGACTTCGGCCGCTCGGAACGTGTCCGGGCCCGGCCTACCGGTGTCCGTGTCGGTACACGTGGGCGGGCTGTCTGACGCGGTACGGCTCTTCGAGGCCGGCGCCGAGAGGTTGGGATTGCCCGTGGACGCGGCGACCCCGTCGGTATACTCGCGCGTGAAGGGAGGGTCCTGGGAGAGGGCTGTCGCCCGCGTGTGGGAGGTGGCGGCGGCGTTCCCGGGGCGGGTGGGCACTCACCTGGTTGCGGGCCTCGGTGAGACCGAGGAAGAGATGGCGCGGGCGATCCAGGCGATGTACGATTGCGGAGTCACGGTGGGCCTGTTCGCCTTCACCCCGGTGAAAGGGACTAGGATGGAGGCCGTGCGCCCGCCGCCGATGGATTCGTACAGGAGGCTCCAGGTGGTTCATTTCTTGATCAGGACGGGCAGATCGCGCGCCGAACGCATGACGTTCAGGGACGGTATGATAACGGGGTACGGGCTGGATGCGCGGGAGCTGGTCGCCGCGCTCCGGTCGGGAGGTGCGTTCCTGACCACCGGCTGTCCAGGATGCAACAGGCCGTACTACAACGAGCGTCCGGGGAGGACCCTGTACAATTACCCGTCGGGGCCGGACCCGGCGGAAATTGAAGCGGCCATTAGATGCTCGATGCCGGTCACCGAGGGAGAGTCTGCGGAATGAGATGGAGACTGATCATTGACGGCGGGGCCCGCGGGGCTTGGAACATGGCCGTGGACGAAGCGATACTCCTGTCGCACGCGAGGGGGGACACGCCCCCTACTTTGCGGCTGTATGAATGGCGGCCGCCCGCGGTCTCCGTGGGGTATTTCCAGGATATGGCCGGGCAGATAGACCTGGAGGCATGCGTGCGCTTGGGGGTGGAGTGGGTGCGACGGCCCACGGGCGGTAGGGCTGTGCTCCACGAGGACGAAGTGACGTACAGCGTGACGGCCTCCGAGCGAATACTGGGGGGTTCGGTGCTCGAGACATACCTCGAACTGAGCAAGGGGCTTGTCGAGGGCCTCCGCCTACTCGGGGCCCAAGCGGAGGTCGCGCCCGGCGGACCTAGCGGCGACGCCCGCTCTGCGGCCTGCTTCGACGCCCCGTCGTGGTACGAGATAGTGTGCGGCGGCAGGAAAGTCGTCGGAAGCGCCCAGACGCGGCACAGCGGCGTCATGCTGCAGCACGGGTCCATTCCCCTGCGGTTCGATGTCTCCAGGGCGGTGGCGGTTCTCCAGGTGGGCTCCGACAGGGCGAGGCAGCGCCTGGCCGCGAGCCTCGGCCGCAAGGCCGCGGGCCTCGAGGAAGTGCTCGGCCGGCGCGTGGGGGCGCTCGAGGTCAAGCGAGCCCTGGCGGAAGGGTACAGCAGGGCCCTGGGATGGAGCTTCGAAATAGGGGGTCTGACGCCTGCCGAAAGGGAGGAAGCGGCGAGACTGGAGAAAGAGAAGTACGGGAGTCCGACGTGGAACGAGCTGAGACGCGGGAGGGATCGCAGTGCTTGACGCCGTTGTGATCGGCGGCGGGGTCGCGGGCTACGTCGCTGCAATCAAGGGTGCGCAGATGGGGGGCAAGGTCGTCCTAGTCGAGCGAGACAGGCTGGGAGGGACGTGCCTCAACAGGGGTTGCATCCCCACCAAGGTCCTCGCCAGGACCGCCGAGGTACTGAGCCTGGCGGAGAGGTCGGCCGATTTCGGCGTCCGGGTGGGGGCCGTGTCGCTCGACCCAGTCGGGGTGTCGGCCAGGAAGGACCGGGTGGTCTGCCAATTGGTCGGCGGGGTGCAGACCCTGCTGAAGGCGTGGGGCGTTGAAGTGATCCGCGGAACGGCGCGCGTCGTGGGCCCGGGAATCGTCGAGGTCTCCCGCGCGGAGGGTGGGGCCGCCGTGTCGCTCGAGACCCGCGGCATAATCCTCGCGACGGGCTCCAAGCCGATGAACCTACCGGTTCCCGGGGCGGATGGGGCCGGGGTGTTCCTGGGCGAGGCGGCGCTGGACATAGACCAAGTACCTCCGCGCATGGCGGTAATAGGCGCAGGCGTAATAGGGATGGAGTTTGCCTGCATCTACAATGTGTTTGGGTCGAAAGTGACGGTGTTCGAAAAGCTGCCGGGGATCCTCCCCCCGGTGGACGACGAGATCGCGAGGAGATTGCTGGCGACCGTGCGGCGGAGGGGCATGGTCGTCCATACCGGAGCCTCGGTCGAGGCGATTACGAGCAACGCCGACGGGTCCAAGCGCGTCGTGGCGAAGGACGAGTCCGGCAACGACGTCAGCGCCGACGCGGACGCCGTCGTCATCGCGGTGGGACGCCGCGCCGACTACGGCGGGATTGACCTGGACCGCTTGGGGATAGCGCACGGGCGAAACGGCGTCTCCGTGGACGAGTGCATGAGGACGACTGTCCCGGGTATTTACGCGGCCGGTGACGTACTCGGGCGGACGTGGCTCGCTCATGTGGCGTCCCACGAAGGCATCGTGGCCATGCGCAACATCATGGGAGACCGGTGCGAAATGGACTACCGCGTCGTCCCCTCGTGCGTGTTCTCGATGCCCGAAATAGCGTGGGTCGGGCTCACCGAGAAACAGGCCGCCGAGCGTGCGGCCGGCGTCACCGTTTCGAGGTTCCCGTTCACGGCGAACGGTCGGGCGCTGATCCTGGGCGAATCCGAGGGCATGGTGAAAGTCGTCGCCGATTCGGATGGTAGGCTGCTGGGGGTGCACGTGATCGGGCCCCACGCCGACGACCTCATCCACGAGGCGGCCGCGGCCCTGCACCTCGGCGCGACGGCGACCCAGATGGCCCGCATGATTCATTCTCATCCCACGCTCGCGGAAGCACTTGGCGAGGCCTTCCAAGGGGTGGAAGGGAGCCCCATACATTTCTTGAGGCAACGCCGGTAGAGAGCGCCGACGAAGGCGCGCCGGAGGTAGAACGCTGATAAGGGCGGAGGTGTCCGGGATGGAGAGTCTCATGACTGTTGATCCGGAAGTCTACAAGGCAATCGAGGACGAACGCCGGCGCCAGATGAACGTGATAGAGCTGATCGCATCGGAGAACCTGGTTAGCAAGGCCGTGATGGAGGCGGCCGGCAGCTGCCTCACGAACAAGTACGCGGAGGGGTACCCCGGGAAGCGGTACTACGGTGGCTGCGAGTACGTGGACGTGGCCGAGGAACTGGCCAGGTCGAGGGCGAAGCAGCTTTTCGGGGCCGA
Source organism: Bacillota bacterium (assembly GCA_024653225.1). Taxonomy (GTDB): domain Bacteria; phylum Bacillota; class Sulfobacillia; order JABLXB01; family JABLXB01; genus JANLGA01. The sequence continues at coordinate 33,930 of JANLGA010000002.1, forward strand.
GCACGCGAACGTGCAGCCGCACTCCGGCGCGCAGGCGAACACGGCCGTGTATTTCGCCGTGTTGAAGCCGGGGGACACCGTGATGGGGATGAACTTGAGCCACGGGGGTCACCTCACCCACGGCAGCCCGGTCAACATCTCCGGCAAGTACTTCAACTTCGTTGCGTACGGCGTGAACAAGGACAGCGGTCGCATAGACTATGACGAGGTCCGCGACATCGCGCTGCGAACGAAGCCGCGGATGATCGTGGCCGGCGCGAGCGCTTACCCGAGGACGATTGACTTCCCCGCATTCAGGGCCATCGCGGACGAGGTGGGCGCTTACCTGATGGTTGACATGGCCCACATAGCGGGACTGGTGGCCGCCGGTTACCACCCGAGCCCCGTGCCCCACGCCCAGTTCGTCACGACCACCACACACAAGACGCTCCGGGGTCCCAGGGGTGGCATGATCCTGACCACGCAACAGTACGCGAAGGACATAGACAAGGCGATCTTCCCCGGGATCCAGGGAGGACCCCTCATGCATATAATAGCCGCCAAGGCCGTCGCACTGAAGGAAGCGCTGTCGCCGGGCTTCAAAGAGTACCAGGGCCGGATCGTGAGAAACGCGCGGGTGTTGGCGGAGGGGCTCATGAGGAGGGGATTCAGACTCGTTTCCGGCGGAACGGATAACCACCTAATGCTGGTGGACCTGACGAACAAGGACATAACCGGCCTCGACGCGGAAAGGGTGCTCGACCGAGTGGGGATCACGGTGAACAAGAACACCATACCTTTCGACACGAGGAGCCCGCAGGTGACGAGCGGCATTCGGATCGGGACCCCGACGGTCACGACCCGGGGGATGAAAGAGGCCGAGATGGATGATATCGCCCGATTGATTGACGAGGCGATCTCGTTTCGTTCTGACGAGCGGAAGCTACAGTCCATCGCGGAGGAAGTCCGCGACCTGTGCAACCGGTTCCCGTTCTACGACTAGGAGCATCGGGCCGAACGAAGTGCGGCGGGGGCCGGCCGAGACCGGCCCCGTTCATTTCGGGGGCGTGACGACCGACGGGTGCGTTCCCACATTCGCCAGCATTCGAGCCCGCAGTCACCAATCTTCGACTAGGTTCTCGCCCCCGCCCCGCTATAATGGACTTGCCCGGTGGCCGATGGAGCGGAATCAAGACAATATGGCGTGGAAAGGTGGTAGCAGCCATTAGCCCGGTCCGGTGTGGAAGGACGGACGCGGCCGCAGTCGGAGGCTGCAAGGTCGTGCATATCGCGTCGGCGGTGGAGAGACGGATGGGCCGAAGGCCCATCCTTTCGGTGGACGGGGATGGCGGGGTCATCATACCGCAATCATACCTCGCGTACATGGGGCTGGGACGAGGGGGCCGTGTGAGACTCACCGCCATGGGTTGCGCGGTGGCCATCGAACCGGCGGACCCGTGGGAACCGGCCGAATAGGAACCTCCGGGGGTCGCGGGCGCCCTCCCCATGGGGGAGGGCGGTTCATTTGGTGCGTTGGTGACACCCCCCACACCTTATGGTAATATTGTGAAGGAAATCTGGGGTGCAGGGCGGCCGTCCGGGACGCCGGCGCCCAGGAGCGAGGTGTGGGCGGTGAGCGAGGAGCGCCTGTCCCGGGTCAGGGAGTCACTGGGCGCGCGCGGTCTGGACGGCATCTTGCTCAGCGGCTATGAAAACTGCCTGTACGTGAGCGGGTTCACCGGCGAAGGACACCTGGTCATAACCGGCGACGCTGCGTTCGTTCTGACTGATTCCAGGTACTACGAACAGGCGGGGGGGGAGGCCCCCGCCTTCGAGTTGGTGGAGACGCCCGGATCGGTGCACGAAGTGCTGCCCGAGCTCGTGCGGGGGAAAGGCATCCGCAGGCTCGGGTTCGAGCGCGACATCATCACCCATGGGCAGTTTCTGGAGATGTCCCAGGCCCTGGGGACATCGGGATGCGATCTCGTTCCTACGCGCGGGCTGGTCGAGAGGATGAGGGAGGTCAAGTCGGACGCCGAGGCCGGCGAGATCCGACGGGCGTGCGGCATAATGGTGCGGGCGTTCCAGAATCTCCTGCCGAAGATCCGACCGGGCGTCACGGAGTACGACCTGGCGGTCGAGATCGAGTTCGAGGTCAGGCGCCTTGGTGCGGACCGCATCGGGTTTCCGGCGATCGTCGCCTCGGGCAAACGCGGTTCGTTGCCGCACGCCAGGCCCACGTTAAAGGAGATCCGGGCGGGCGAGATGGTGACCGTGGACTTCGGGGCGTTCGTGGGGCCGTACTGCGCGGACATGACGAGGACAGTCGCGGTCGGAGACCCGGAGCCGAAGTTGGTGGAGATCTATGAGGTGGTCAGGAACGCGCAGGAGGCCGCCGTGGCCGGGGTACGCCCCGGGATGAGCCTGCGCGAGGCCGACTCCATAGCGAGGGAATCAATCGCCAGGGCCGGGTACGGGCAATACTTCGGCCACGGGCTCGGACACGGCATAGGCCTGCGGATCCACGAATCGCCGCGGCTGTCGCCGAGGGCCCCGGAGGATGGGGTCGTCCGGGAAGGCATGACTGTCACCGTGGAACCGGGGATCTACGTTCCGGGCCTCGGCGGGGTGAGGATAGAGGACAGCGTCCGGGTGTGTAGCGACGGGGTTGAAGTGTTCACCGAGTTCACGAAGGAGCTGATCAGGCTGTAGGGCCGGTTGACCCCGGGCCGATTAGGCAAGAATAGCGATCCGGAGGGGGAGTATCCCAGGTGATTTCCAGCAACGACTTCAGGACGGGGGTTACCATCGAAGTTGACGGGGAAGTGTACTCGGTCGTGGAGTTCCAGCACGTGAAGCCGGGCAAGGGCTCCGCGTTCGTGAGGACCAAACTGAAGAACGTGAGGACCGGGGCTGTCTTAGAGAGAACCTTCGCGGCCGGCGAGAAACTCCCCAGGGCTCACGTGGAACGGAGAGAGGTGCAGTACCTCTATGGTTCCGCCGACGAGTACGTCGTGATGG
>JANLGA010000002.1:36939-41391 GCA_024653225.1 Bacillota bacterium
AGATGCAGTTCCTCTACGAGTCCGGGGGGGAGTACCATTTCATGGACACCCAGTCCTACGAGCAGTTCACCCTCACCAAGGACCAGCTCGGGGAAAGCGTCAAGTTCCTCAAGGAGAACATGACACTCTGGATACTCGCCCATTCGGGGAACTTCATCGGGGTGGAGATTCCCAACTTCGTGGAGCTCGAGGTGGTCGAGACTGAGCCGGGGGTGAAGGGCGACACGGCGGCAGGAGGCAGCAAACCAGCGAGGCTCGAGACCGGAGCCGTGGTGAAGGTGCCGCTGTTCATCAACGCCGGGGACAGAATCAGGGTTGACACGCGAACGGGAACCTACCTCGAACGGGTTTGAAATGGCGGTCTAGTGAGCGGCTTGATCCGGCTCTTCGAGACGCGGGGGGATGAGCATGGTGGATAAGAACTTGTGCGAACGGGTCGCTTACCTGAAAGGGTTGACGGAGGGGCTCGGCCTGGATCAGGCCGGGAAGGAAGGCAGGATCCTCGGGCAAGTCATTGACGTCATGGTGGACGTGGCGAGAGCCGTCACCTCCATCGAGGAGAAACAGGTGGACATCGAGAGCAGGTTGGACGCCCTGGATGAGGACCTGGCCGCAGTCGAGGACGATCTCTACGACGAAGACTATGACTACGTGGAGATCGAGTGCCCGCACTGCAAGGAGACTATCTGCTTCGACGAGGATCTCTTGGACGAGGAGTCGGAGCTGTGCTGCCCGAACTGCGGAGGGGTGATATTCTCGGCTGAGCGGGAGGACGGAGATCCCGGCGAAAGGGGCAAGGATAACTGAGAGCGATCCGCGCGGAGAACCAGCCGCGGAGGTAAGACGGCCCGCCGAGCGATCGTTTCGAGCTGGCGCCGGCCCGGGGATGACCCCGGGCCGGCGGGTTTTCCGGGGTTGGGTGAGCGGTGAATATTCGGGCCACGGGACAAATATCTATTGCGTAGCAAGGGGATGACATGTATCCGGGCAGCATTTCCCATTCGGCCTATGCCGACTGACGACGCTCGGGCGTCGGAGAGGCTGAGGAAAGAGGTACTCCCGTATGTTCCCGAAGGCGCGAGGGACCTGATCGTGCGGTATCTCGCGAGGGCGGCATCGCCGGTCCCGGACGAGATCCGCCTCAGGGTGATGCGCCCGCTGCACATCGTCGTGTCCTCCCGGGAAATTGCGCTGGATGGCGATGGTCGGCCCACAGCCGGGGGCGGCGTCATCGTCGGCCCTTCCGAGATCCTGAGAGCCGTCGAGTTGGTGACCGGGTCGTCGGTGTACGCGCTCCAAGAGCAGCTTCGGATGGGATTCGTGACGATACCCGGCGGCCACCGCATCGGGCTTTCCGGCACCGCGGTGGTCGAGGGGTCGCGCGTGAGAGGGTTGCGGGACTTCTCGGGGGTGAACTACCGGCTCGCCCAGGAGGTGCGGGGGGCTTGCAGCAGCATAATCCCGCTCCTCCTGGACGAGGAGGGCGCGATCACGAACACCCTGATAGTGTCGCCCCCCGGCTGCGGCAAGACCACATTGCTGCGGGACATTATCCGGTGCGTGAGCGACGGCGATGCGGGCGCAAGGCCCTGCAGGGTCTGCCTGGTGGATGAGAGATCGGAGGTCTCGGCCTCCTCCGGGGGGCTGCCGGGGATGTACCTGGGGGCCCGGACCGACGTCCTTGACGCCTGTCCCAAGGCCCACGGCATCATGATGGGGATACGTTCGCTGTCCCCCGAGGTCGTGGCCACGGACGAGCTTGGGGGCCTGGAGGATTCCACCGCCGTGGCCGAGGCCGTGAGGTGCGGGGTCCGGGTCATCGCCACGGTGCACGCGGGCGACCTCCCCGACGCCCTGAGACGCCCGGCAGTGTCGGCGTCGGTGGCCGAGGGGTGCTTCGACAGGTTTGTCGTGTTGAGCCGCAGGTTCGGACCCGGCACCATAGAGACGGTGACGGACGCGTCGGGGTTGGGGGTGTCGGCCGGTGTTCGGCAAGGTCGCGGGACTCGTCATGATGGTCCTGGGCTTCTCGGGAGCGGGGCTGACGATCGCTTCGAACTACGCGTCGCGCGTTCGGGAGCTGGCTGACATTGGGGCGGCGCTCGCGATACTCGAGACGGAGGTGTGCGTCTCTCTTCGTCCCCTCCCCGTCGCTCTCGAGCGCGCAGCGGAGCACTCGCGCGGCCCGGCCCGGGTGCTGCTGAGGACTGCTGCTGCCGGCATCAGAGATGGCCGGCCGGCTGGCGAGGCCTGGTCCAGGGGACTGGACGCGGCAATCGAGCAGTCTTCGCTGACAGACGAGGACGGAGGGATCATCCGTGAACTCGGATCCCGCCTCGGGTCCTCGCCGGCTCCCGATCAGCAGCGCCACATGAGGGACGTGGCGGCGAGGGTCTCGCTTTGCGAGGCGGAGGCCAGGCAGAGACAGGCGAGGGAAGGCAGATTATGGGGATATGCGGGTGTCCTGGGAGGTCTGGCCCTGGCCGCTATCCTGTTGTAGCGGACGGCGGCCGGTCGAGTCGGGAGGGCGGGCATGAACGTTGACCTGATATTCCGCATAGCCGGCATAGGGATCATCGTGTCCGTCCTCCACACCGTGATCAAGCAAGCCGGGAAAGAGGAGTACGCGTGGCTCGCCACTCTCGCCGGGATCGTGATCGTCCTGAGCATGGTGATCCAGGTCATTAACCAGTTCTTCGAGACGGTCAAGACCATGTTCAGGCTGTACTGAGGCGGGGTACCGGGAGGATAAGACGTGGACATAATCCAGGTGCTGGCATTCGCGCTCGTGGCGGTCGTACTGTTGGGAATCCTCAGGGAACAGAGGCCCGACATCGCGGTGGGTTTGAGCGCGGCCGCTGTGGCGTGCATATTTCTCCTCCTGGTCGGAAGGGTGGCCGCCGTCGTGTCGGTGATCCGCGACCTGGCGTCCAGTGCCGGTGTCAACGAAGTCTACCTGTCCACGGTCCTGAAGATAGTCGGGGTGGCCTACGTAGCTCAGTTCGGCGCGGAGGTATGCAGGGATGCCCGGGAGGCGGCAATAGCCGCCAAGGTGGAGTTCGCGGGGAAGGTGCTCATACTTATACTCGCCGTGCCGATAATCCAGGCGATCCTGGAGACCGTGGTGGGGATGCTCTCGTGAGCGCGAAGCGCGTCGCGTTCGCCGCCTTGCTTTGCCTGGGCGCAGTCCTCGGGTGGCCGGGGCAGGCGCGCGCGGATGAACCCGGGGCCGGGCGGCGGCCGAGCATGAGTGAATTGGTGCAGGGTCAGGCGGAGCGACTCGACGACGGCGAGTTCCAGAGGCTTCTCGACCAGGTGTCCCGAGACGCCGGGGGGTACGCCCCCCGGATCGACTGGCGCGAGGCGGTCTCCCAGGTCTCGGCGGGCCGTGAGGGGATAGACGTGCGGGGGCTGGCGCGCGGCGTAGCTACGTACCTGTTCAGGGAGACGGTCGCCAACACGCGGTTGCTGGGAAAGCTCATTATACTGGCGGTGGCCGTCGCGTTACTGGAGAAGATGGGGAGCTCGTTCGACAGCAGGGGCGTGTCGGAGTTGGCTTCCTCGGCGTGTCACCTGGCGCTCGTGGTCGTGGCGGCGGGGAGTTTCGCGTACAGCGTCGCGGTCGCGAGGGATCTCATCGCCGGGATGGTCCGCATGATGAATGCGGTGCTGCCCACGCTGATTGCCCTGATCGCCGCGTCGGGGGCTCCCGTGACCGCGGGCCTCCTGCAACCGGTGATGGTGGCGACGGTGTACGCCGTCTCGGCGGTCACGTCGGACTACGTACTCGTGCTCCTCACCCTCGCCGCGGTACTCGACATCGTGGGGCATGTCGTCAGGCCGTTCAATGTGTCCGGGCTGGCGGCGCTGCTCAGACAGGCCAGCATGCTGGTGATGGGCTTATGCCTGGCGGCGTTTCTCGGCGTCGTGGCCGTCAACAGGGTTGCCGGAGCGGTCGCCGATGGAATCGCGCTGCGGTCCGCGAAGTTCCTGAGCGGCACGTTCGTCCCCGTCGTGGGGAAGATGTTCGCCGACGCGATCGAGATGGTCTTCGCCTCGTCGTACATCTTGAGGAACGCGGTCGGTATCGCCGGGGCCGCCGCAGTGGTAACCGCGGCGGCGTTTCCCCTCTGCAAGATAGTATCGCTGGTGGCGGTCTACCGGATCGCGGCCGCCCTCGTGCAGCCGGTGGGCGCGGAGACGTTGTCGGACTGCCTGAACGGAATCGCGAGTTCGCTGACGGGCATCTCCGTGGCCGCGGGGTCCGTCGCAGTGATGTTTGTCGTGGCGGTCGCGACGTTGGCAGTCGCGGCCCGCCCGCCGTGAGTCGGTGGGATCGCGGTGCAGGCCGTCAAGGACTGGGTTAGGACTATAGCCGTGCTCGCCGTGTTCGCGGGGGCCGTGGACATGGTGCTGCCGAGCGGCGGTCCTGGCGTACTTACGCAGGTCGCC
>JANLGA010000002.1:41401-51602 GCA_024653225.1 Bacillota bacterium
CTCTGCATCGTCTCGCCGATTGTGAGGATGCGTTCCATCGAACCAGTCATCGTACTCCCCGAGGTCTTTCCCGCAGGGGCGCCGCAGGACGCGGCCCTGGTCAAGGCGCTCGAATGGCAGGCCGAGGCAGTCGCGAGAATGGTACCGGGGGTCGGGTCGGCGACGGCGCGGGTCAGGATGGGGGGACGCGGCCGCGCGGTTTCGGCGGCGGCCTCAGTCGAGGGCGTGACGGTCAGAGTGAGGCTGCTCGGGCAGGACGAGGGGCGCATTGAACCCGTGACACCCGTCGGCCCATCCGCCCGGTCCGCCGGCGTGGGTAACGGCGGTGGAACCATGGGCGCAAGGGAGAGGGAGATTATAGAGGAGGTAAGGGCGCTCGTTTCGGAGAGGTTCGGCATAGACGGGCGGGCCGTCGTGGTCGAAGTTGACGGCCCGGTCGCGGGGGCGGGGTGAGACGGTGAGGGGGAGATCGTGGCCCGAAGACGAGGGCCCGAGATTCTGGACGTTCGGCCTGCGTGGTGCGAAGCTTCAGCATAACCTCCGGCTGCTCGCGCTCGCCGGCCTGGGCGTCATCCTGCTCGTCGTCGCCCCCCTTTTCGCCCGCGGAAAAGAGGACCGGGGGCAGGCGGTGGAACGGGTCGTGCAAGCGGCACCGCCGGTCGAGACCTCGCTCGGGCGACTCGAGAAGGAGATGGCCGCGGAGGCGGCCGAGGTGCTGAGCCGGATCCGCGGTGCGGGTAGGGTGGTGGTGTCAGTCAGACTTCGGTCGGGTCCCGGGGTCACCTGCGCGGATAACAGAACCGTTTCGCGAAGGAGCACGGAAGAGAGGGACACGGCCGGCGGCACCCGGACGATCGCGGAGGAGAACGAGAGTGTGCAGGTCGTTATGACCCGGAAGGTCCAGGAGGGGGAGGAAACCCCAGTGGTGACGAGGGTCGAGCGTCCGGAGGTTGACGGGGTAGTCGTGGTCGCGGAGGGCGCCGCGAACTCGACGATCAAGGCGGAGCTGTTCAGGGCGGCCCAGGTGCTGTTGGGGGTTCCGGCGCACAGGGTCACCGTACTTCCCATGAAAGCGGGTGAGTAGAGTGTTCAGGATGGACGCCGGGGGCCGAAAGGTCGCCAGGTTCGTGGCATTCGCCGTCATCGTGGTGGCGGTCGTCTGGTTCGTGTCCTTGAAGCGGGAGGATATCGAACGGCGGAACCTCGGTCAGGCCAAGCAGGATGTCGCAACCAAGACGAACATCGTGCCGGAGCAGAAAGACTTCTACGCCGAGTACCGGATGACAAGGGACAAGACCCGGAGCCAACAGTTCGATCTGTATCGGGAGATAATCAACAATGCCAACGCCGAGGCAAGTGCTCGCAAGGAGGCCAACCAGGTATTCTTGAAGATGACGGAGCTCGAGAACATGATCAGGGCAAAGGGATTCGAAGACTGCATAGTGTGCCTGTACGACAACAATGCAGTCGTCATGGTGAAGGCGCGGGATGTGTCCGCGGCGGATGCGGCCAAGATAGCCGACATCGTCGGCAGGGGAGCGAACCTGAAGCCGGAGAGCGTCACAGTGGTTCCGAGGATGTGACCCGCTGAGTGGTCGCCGGAGTCTCCGCCGCCCCGGGCCCGGTGGCGGGGACTCCGGCCGCCGTACCTTGGAAGGGTATGGGAGGATTCCACTGCTCGGTAGAGAACTAGTGGAGATGCCGGACCGTCCTGCCGGAATGCAGTTATTGCGCGCCGGCTCGTTCGTCATAATAATGCTTATTGGGTTAAGTACCGGGTCCGGCGCCAGGGGGTGGAGCCGGTGGAGGTATCGTCGGCCGTGGATGCGGGCGGGTCTGACGTGACGGGCAACATCCGGATATCGGATGACGTGGTCGCGGTGATCGCGGGCATTTCCTGCACCGAGGTCGAAGGAGTCGCGGGAATGTCGGGGGGACTGGTCGGCGACATCACGGAGATACTGGGCAAGAAGAGCTTCTCCAAGGGCGTCAAAGTCGAGGTGGGCGAGAAAGAGGCGGCGATAGACCTGTTCGTCGTCGTGGATTACGGCGCGAAAATCCCCGAGGTCGCTCAGCAAGTGCAGGAAAACGTCAAGACTGCCGTAGAAGTAATGACGGGCCTCAAGGTCGTCCAGGTGAACGTGCACGTGCACGGAGTCGCGTTTCGGCCGGGTGACCACGACAAGGCGCGAATAGGCTAGTACGGGAGGGATGGGTGCGGTGGGGCTGTTCGACAGGGTGGTGCTGACCCTATACACCTTCTTCCTCGCACTGTTCTCGCTCACCATGCTCTGCGTGTCATTGGGATGGAGTTATCCCCTGGCCCTCCTCGGGACAAGCCTCGGTACCGTGTCCGGCAGGTGGGCGACCGGCCTCGTGAGCCTGGTGCTGTTCTCCGCCAGCCTGAGGTTGCTGTACGCGGGGTTCCGGAGGCGTCGGGGAAGCCAGTCGGTTGTACACGAGACCCCCATGGGCGATGTGCGGATATCTCTTGACGCGGTAGAGGACCTCGTGAAGCGGGTGGGCCGGCAGGTGTCGGGGGTCCGGGACGTGAAAGCGCGGGTGGCTTCGGGGTCGGCCGGGCTCAGGGTCCTGGTCAGGTTGACCGCCAGCCCCGACATATCCATCCCCCAAATGTCGGACGAGCTTCAGACGACCGTCAAGAATTACGTCAAGAACGTGGTCGGCGTGGGGGTATCGGAAGTCCAGGTGCACGTTGACACTATCACGGCGGAATCCAGGAGGTCCAGGGTGGAGTAGGAAAGCGGATTGGAGTGACCCTGGTGCTGGACAGTATCTGGGATGGAATACTGCGAAACCGGCGCAAAGTCGTCGGGGCGGCGGCGGGACTCGTAATAAGCGTGATGATAATGGACTTCGGGGTCTTCTGGACCGCCTTCATACTGCTTTGTACCTACGGCGGGTACAGGGTCGGCAAGGTCATTGACGACCACAAGGAGAACATAGTGGAAGTCCTCGACCGCTGGCTCCCGCCGGGGATAAGGTGACCCCCTCGAGCTTGGGGGGCGGCATCGTGTCGGCCTTGGAGGGGTTTCGTTGAGGAGGAGGAAAGCGCGGGAGATTGCACTCAGGGTGCTGTTCCAGGTGGACGTGGCTCGTGCCGATCCGGACGAAGCCATGTCCCTTCTGTTGTCCGAGCACCACGTGGCTCCGGAAATCGTCTCGTTCGCGGAAGAGATCGTCAAGGGCACCCTGGAACACCTTGAAGACATAGACAAGAGGCTTGCGGAGCTGTCGCGGGACTGGACCCTGGAGAGGATGGCGAACACCGACAGGAACATATTGAGGATGGGCTGCTTCGAGTTGATGTACCGCGAGGATATCCCGCGAAGCGTAGCTGTGAACGAGGCCGTCGAGCTGGCGAAGGCCTACGGCGGTCCCGATTCCGGCAAATTTGTTAACGGGATACTTGGCAGGATCGTTCAAGATTTAGATAATAGTCGTGGACCCGGGTGTTGATGACCGGGGGGAGAGGGATCCGGGGAGGTCAGATTCGGTGTACAAGATCGTCGAGAAGGCAGTTCTGACTCCAGTGACCAAGAAGTTCGTGGTACTCGCCCCGATGATCGCTAAGAAGGCGGAGCCGGGGCAATTCGTGATCGTCCGGAACGGCGAAAAGGGGGAAAGGATACCGCTGACGATAGCCGACTTCGACCGCGCGAAGGGAACGATCACCATCGTGTTCCAGGAGGTCGGGAGGTCAACTGCCGACCTGGGACTGCTGCGCGAGGGTGATTCCATCCTCGACGTGGTCGGGCCCCTCGGCCTGCCGGCGGAACTCCCCGCGTCCGGCCGAGTGGCGTGTGTGGCCGGGGGCGTGGGCGTGGCCCCGACCTACCCGAAGGCGAAAGCCATGCACGAGAGGGGTGTCAAGGTAATCTCCATCGTGGGCGCCCGGAGCTCGGACCTGCTCATCATGGAGAAGGAGATGGGTGCCGTTTCCGATGAACTTCACATCTGCACGGACGACGGCTCGCGGGGCTTTCACGGATTCGTGAGCGAGAAGCTCAGGGAGCTCCTGCAGGGCGGCGCGCGGTTCGACGAGGTCATCGCCATAGGTCCCCTGCCGATGATGAGCGCCACGGTCGAAGTGACCAGGCCGCTGGGCATACGCACCTGGGTGAGCCTCAACCCCATCATGGTGGACGGCACAGGGATGTGCGGGGCATGTCGCGTCACCGTCGGCGGCAAGACGAAGTTCTGCTGCGTGGACGGACCGATGTTCGACGGCCACCAGGTCGACTTCAAGGAAGCCATGCGGAGAAGCCAGATGTACCTCGAACAGGAGAGGTTGGCGGCGCAGGTCCGCCACGAAGGGTGCGCCGCGGGAGGTGACCGGTGATGCCCCTCGCGCGGACTGCGATGCCGGCCCAGGACCCGAAGGAGCGGACGAAGAACTTCGACGAAGTGGCCCTCGGGTACTCGGAGGAAATGGCTGTAAGGGAAGCCGGACGATGCCTCGGGTGTAAGAAGCCGCCCTGCGTCGAGGGATGCCCGGTGTTCGTGAGGATCCCCGAGTTCATTCAGAGGATCAGGGAGCGCGACTTCGCGGGGGCGATCCGGATAATCAAGAGCACTAACAGCCTGCCCGCCATATGCGGAAGGGTGTGCCCCCAGGAAGAACAGTGCGAGAAACTGTGCGTACTGGGGAAGAAGGGCGAGCCGGTCGCGGTGGGTCGGCTGGAGAGGTTTGCTGCCGACTGGGAACTCGCGGCGGGCGTGGAAAGGCCGTCGCCGCCGAGGTGGAATGGCAAGAAGGTGGCGGTCGTCGGTTCGGGGCCGGCGGGGCTCACGGCCGCCGGGGACCTGGCGAAGCTGGGTTACAAGGTGACCATATTCGAGGCCCTACATGCCCCGGGCGGTGTCTGCGTATACGGCATTCCCGAGTTCAGGTTGCCGAAGAGGATCGTCCACGCGGAAGTGGAGTACGTCAAGGCGCTCGGCGTGGAGCTGGTGACGGATATAATAGTCGGCCGGTCGGTCACGATCGACGAGCTGTTCGAGAGCGGCTACTCGGCGGTGTTCCTAGGCACCGGTGCCGGTCTGCCCAAGTTCATGGGGATCCCCGGGGAGAACCTGAACGGGGTGTACTCGGCCAACGAGTGGCTGACCAGGACCAACCTGATGAAGGCGTACCGGTTTCCGGAATATCACACCCCGATCAAGGTGGGCCGCAAGGTGGCGGTGGTGGGCGGCGGCAATGTCGCAATGGACGCGGTGAGGTGCGCCCTCCGCCTCGGCGCCGAAGAGGCCCACATCGTTTACCGCAGGAGCGAGAAGGAAATGCCCGCCAGGCTGGAGGAGCTCGAAAACGCCAAGCAGGAGGGGGTCATCTTCCATCTGCTCACGAACCCGGTCAGGGTCCTGGGAGACGAGAAGGGATGGGTTAGGGCGATCGAGTGCGTGAAGATGGAGCTCGGCGAACCCGACGCCTCGGGGAGAAGGAGACCGGTTGAAGTGAAGGGTTCCGAGTTCACAATGGATGTGGAGACGGTGGTGATGGCGCTCGGCACCACCCCGAACCCCGTCCTGTCGCGGTCCACCCCGGGACTGACCGTTCACGACTGGGGCGGGCTTGTCATTGACGAGAGGACGGGCGCCACGACGAGGGAGGGCGTTTACGCCGGTGGTGACGCGGTCACCGGTTCGGCCACCGTCATCCTGGCGATGGGGGCCGGGAAGAAAGCCGCGGCGGCCATACATGAGTACATCCGGGGCAAGGAGTCTTGAACGGCGGACTGGGGGAGATGTCATGAGCGCTACCATAATAGACGGAAAAGCGATAGCCGCGGAGATTCGCAGGGAAACAGCCGCGCAGGTGGCGGAGATGAAGGCCGCCAAGGGGATAATCCCGGGCCTGGCCGTGATACTGGTCGGCGAGGACCCCGCGTCCAAGAGGTACGTGCGGAACAAGGAGCGAGCCTGCCAGGAGGTGGGGATATACTCCGAGGTGTATCGCCTGCCCGAATCCACGTCGCAGGAAGAGGTCATGGAACGCATCTCGGTGCTGAACAGGAGGCCGGAGATACACGGGATACTGTTGCAGTTGCCCCTTCCGGACCACATTGACGAGAAGGCCTGCCTTGTGGCGATCGATCCGGCTAAGGACGTGGATGGTTTTCACCCCGTGAACGTGGGCAAGATGGTAATCGGCGACAAGTGCCTGCTCCCTTGCACGCCTCACGGCATAATCGTGCTCCTCGAGCGTTCGGGGATCGAGATCAAGGGCAAGAGCGCCGTGGTCGTGGGGAGGTCGAACATAGTCGGGAAGCCGGTCTCGATGCTGCTGCTGCACAGGCACGCCACGGTGACGATGTGCCACTCCAGGACTAGGGACCTGGGGGCCGTGACGAGGGAGGCCGAGATCCTGGTAGTGGCTGTCGGAAAGCCGAAAGTGGTCACCGGTGACATGATCCGCGAGGGTGCCGTGGTGATTGATGTAGGCGTCAACGAAGTGGAAGGCAAGCTGGTGGGGGACGTGGATTTCGAATCGGCGGTGGAAAAGGCGTCCGCCATAACGCCGGTGCCCGGAGGCGTGGGTCCAATGACGATAACGATGTTGCTCAAGAACACCGTGGAGGCTGCGGGCGGATGAACGACGTCGGCCGACTCCCCGGTATGGAGTACCTCCGGCCGCGGTTCACGGTGTACAGCGTCGGTGAGCTGACCAGACATATCAAGAGTCTGCTGGATCGGGACCCCCTTCTAAGGGGGGTTCTGGTCAGGGGGGAGATTTCTAATTTCAGGCGGCATACCTCGGGCCACGTCTACTTCACGCTCAAGGACGAGGCGTGTTCCCTTCGCTGCGTGATGTTTCGATCCATGGCGTCCGGGCTCGGGTTCGATCCTCGCGACGGCATGGAGGTCGTGGCGTCGGGCTATGTCACGGTGTACGAGCGGGACGGCCAGTACCAGCTGTATGTCCAGGCCCTCCAGCCGTACGGGGTGGGCGCGTACTACCTGGCGTTGGAGCAACTGAAGAAGAAGCTCGCCGGGGAGGGCTTGTTCGATCCCTCGAGGAAACGGCCGCTGCCTAGGTTCCCCCGCCGCGTCGGAGTGGTGACATCCGTGCGCGGGGCGGCGATCCGAGACATCGTGTCCGTCTCGAGGCGACGGTTCCCGGCCGTCAAGCTGCTGGTGTGCGACGTGACTGTGCAGGGCGAAGAATCACCGGGGCAGATCGTCCGCGCGCTCTCCCTGATGAATGCCGTCGCCGACGTGGACGTAATCATCGTCGGGAGGGGCGGGGGCTCGACGGAGGAGCTGTGGGCCTTCAACGACGAGAGGTTGGCCAGGGCCATCGCCGCCTCAAGGGTCCCCGTGGTATCGGCTGTCGGGCATGAGACGGACTTGACGATCGCCGATTTCGTCGCCGACGTGAGGGCCCCGACGCCCTCCGCCGCGGCGGAGATGGTGGTACCCGATGCACGTGAGGTCGCCGCGCAAATAGCGGAGAGTGTGGCGGCGATGGCTCGCTCGGTTGACAGGCGGCTCCGTGCGGGAAGGGACAAGTTGCGGATGCTCCGAGAACGGCCCGCGCTGCGGCGGCCGGGGTTCATCGTTGATGCGAGAAGGCAGGTCGTGGACGAGTTGACCAAGGACCTGGTCACGGCGACTAGGAACAGGTTCGCCTCGGCGGAAGCGAAGCGTGCGTTGCTGGCCGGGCGGCTGGACGCGCTGAACCCGCTGTCGGTGCTCCGCAGGGGATACAGCGTTTGCCGAAGGGACGCCGACGGTAAGGTGGTGTCGAGCACGAGCCACGTCGAGCCGGGCGATTCGATCACGGTGAGGGTGGCGGACGGGCAATTCGGGGCAGCCGTGAATGGAAAGGGGGTTTCCCCGTGACAGGACGGAGTGCCGGCGCCGCGCCGGACGAGATGTCGTTCGAGGAGGCCGTCAAGCGGTTGGACGAGATCGTGAAGAAGATGGAAGACCTCGAGCTCGACTTGAACGAGTCCCTGGCGCTTTTTGAAGAGGGGATGAGACTGTCGAGGATGTGTTCGAGGAGGCTGGACGAGGCCGAACACAGGCTCGAGCAGCTCCTGGAGGGGGAGGACTCTCAGCCGACCGTGGTACCCCTGGAAGGCGGACCGAAGTGACCGACATCCGGGAGGTCGAGGATTACATCTCGCGGTGGGCGGCAAGGATAGAGGCGCGCCTCGAGGGGCTGCTGCCGCCGGGGGCACCCGCCGAGATCGTCGGCCCAATGAAGTACAGCTTGCTCGGGGGGGGAAAGCGGCTGCGGCCGGTCATGACGGTCGCGGCGTTCGAGACGGTGGGCGGGCCCGAGGAATGGAGGGAGACGGTACTCGACGCGGCCTGCGCCGTCGAGATGATCCACACCTACTCGCTAATTCACGACGACCTGCCCTGCATGGACGATGACGACTGGAGGAGGGGCAGGCCCACGAGTCACAGGGTCTTCGGCGAGGGCCTGGCGGTCCTTGCAGGGGACGGCCTGCTCACACTCGCGTTTGAGGTGCTGGCGGGGGCGCGTCGCCCGTCGGGCGGGCCGGGGGCGGAGCGGTTGTTGCGGAGCGCGTTCGAGTTGGCCTCGGCCGCCGGACCCTCGGGCATGGTGGGCGGCCAGGCGGTTGACATAGGGTTGGCCGGCGGCAGGGCCGAACGGGATACCGTCGAGTTCGTGCACCGTCTCAAGACCGCCCGGCTTTTCTCGGGCGCGGTCGCGGCGGGCGCGATAATCGGGGGCGGAGGCGCAGGAGACGTCGAGGCGATGAAGCGGTTCGCGCTTGAGTTCGGCGTGGGCTTTCAGATCGCCGACGACCTGGAGGATTGGCTGAGGGAAGAAGGCGAGACGGGGGCGTCGTACGTGGCTGCCGTCGGCGCGGAAGAGGCTCGCACCGCGGCCTTGGAGCGGCTCCACCGCGCCCGCGGTGAGCTGGAGGGATTCGGCCGGAGCGCGTGGGTGTTGAATGGCATTGCGAGGTTGATCGAATCGCGCGTCTTGGAAGGGACGAGGGATAGGTAGTGGCAAGCTTGCTGCAGAACAGGGCCCTGATAGCGTCCACCGCATCTTGGATACTGGCCCAAGCGCTCAAGGTCGTGATTTCGTACGTGCGGGAGCGCAAGTTCGATTTCCGGTGGTTCGTGAGCCCCGGAGGAATGCCGAGTTCGCACGCCGCGTCTGTTTCGTGCCTGGCGGTATTCGTGGGAAGGCGGTTCGGCCCGGCTTCCACCGAGCTGGCGATCGTCGTGGTGTTCGCGCTCATAGTCATGTACGACGCCGCAGGCGTCAGAAGGGCGGCCGGAAGGCAGGCGGCCATCCTCAACAGGATCGTGAGGGAGGTCCACGCACTGAAGGGTCTCAGGAACGAGAGGCTGAGGGAACTGCTGGGCCACACCCCGATCGAGGTGATCGCCGGATCCGTCCTCGGGATAGCTATCGCGCTGGTCGCAGGATAAGGACAGGACGACGGGCGACCGGTGCGCCGCGCCGGCCCTGTGCGGCGGGCGGACCGAGCCGCTTTGACCGCAGGGTCGCGACATGGTATCATTGGATGGGTTCGCGGCGGGTGGCGCAGTATCCTAGTCAGCCCGGTCGTTCCTGAAGGCGGGCCTAAAAATCCGTCGAGGGCACAGCGATGAAGCCCCTGGTATCGGCCGCTGACGCCCAGTTGGGGGTCGGTGCCGGGGGATGCGGGGCAAAGGGCGATCTACAACGGCATGTAGGCGTTGACCCTTTCCCCTGGAGGCCCCGGTCCGGGGCTCTGCGCGGACCGGAGTTAAACCTGTGCGCGGTCGCGCCGCGCACAGCGTAGCCTGCCCTGAGTGTGCGGGGCGGATGGCGGGGCCGGGCTCCGGCGCCTGAAATCCCGCGTGCAAGAAGGGCTAGGGTGCGAGCCCGGGCTGCCGAGGAAAACTCCTAGGCTGTTCTTTGCGAGGCCCACCGGGGATTGCAGTGTGTGCTCAGTGGTAGTCCAGCACGGCGAGCGGCGACGCCGCCGGCAGATCTTAAAGGGAAACCGCCGGCGCGGTGACGCGCGGTGGGTCTGTTGGGAAAGCCTGCTGGACCTAAGCCGCAAAATTTACCCGGTGGGTCGCCACTCGCCGGTTTTTCCATTATTGGCGATTGGGGCGCATTGAAGCGGCCGAACAATCGGGAATGGAGCGCCGCGAGGCCGCGGCGCCTGGAGGATGTGCGCACTTGGGAAACGGTCGC
>JANLGA010000002.1:51612-54243 GCA_024653225.1 Bacillota bacterium
CGGTCGCCCGCGGAGGGCTTCGACGGGGGTCACGATACGCGATGGGGTCACGACGGGCGTCGTGGCGTTCGCAGTCGCCATGTGCCTGTCGCTTCCCCTCAGGGGCGCCGTGTCGCGCTTCCCGGCATCTGTCGCTGTTCCGCTGACCCTCTTCATAGTGTGCGTGGGGGTGTTATTCGACGCGATAGGGATCGCCGCCGCCTCCGCCGACGAGGCCGCGTTTCACGCAATGGCGGCGAAGAGGATAGCCGGCGCCAGACAAGCGATCCTGGTAGTTAGGAATGCGGGGAGGGTGATGACCCTGTGCAACGACATCGTGGGGGACCTGGCGGGGACCCTCGGCGGCGCCACCGCGGCGGCGGCCGCCTACGGGATGCCGGCGTGGGGTCGGTGGGACCCCTCGATTGCCGGCGCGGCGGCCGTGGCGCTCGTCGCGGGGCTGACCATAGGCGGGAAGGCCGCGGCCAAGGGAGTGGCGATCAACAGGTCACTCGAGATCACGAGGTTGACGGGATACTGCCTGTACCTCTGGGAGAAAGCGACGGGGATCCGGGTGTTCCGCGACGGTAAGGGCGTCAGCGCGCGCGCGCGGAGGAGAAAGCGGACTTGAGCGGGGAGCGTTTGGACGTGCTCCTGGTGGCGCGCGGCCTGGCCCCGACGCGGGAGCGGGCCAGGGCGTACGTCATGGAGGGGCGCGTATTCGTTGACGGGGTGCGGGCTTCAAAGGCGGGACAAAGGACGCGCGACTCCAGCGAGATCGTGGTAAAGCCTGGGTTTCCCGAGTTCGCGAGCCGCGGCGGCATCAAGTTGGCCGCCGCCCTGAGGGAATTCGGGATCGAGGTGAAGGGCAAGACGGTCCTGGACTGCGGCGCTTCCACCGGGGGATTCACCGATTGCCTACTCAGGGCTGGAGCGGCCAGGGTCTACGCGGTGGACGTGGGGTACGGCCTCCTCGCTTGGGAGCTCAGGCTGGACCCGAGGGTGATCGTCTTGGAGCGCACCAATCTCAGGTACCTGACGCCCGAGACCCTCGGTGCCAGGGTGGACATGGCGACCCTCGACGTGTCTTTCATCTCGCTGACGAAAGTGTGGCCCTCGGTGCGGTCGCTGGTGGTTCCCGGCGGCGAGGTGCTTTCCCTCGTCAAGCCCCAGTTCGAGGCCGGCAGGCGGCTCGTCGGCAAGAAGGGCGTCGTGAGGGACCCCTCCGTCCACTACGACGTGCTCGTGTCCCTGTGCGATGAGGCGATGAAGATGGGTTTCGCGGTGGCCGCGACATGCTTCTCGCCCATCACGGGAGCCGAAGGCAACGTGGAGTTCTGGATATACATGCTTAACGGCTCCGACCCTTCGCGGGCGCTGGATCGGGGCGGGATACTCGTCTCGGCGCGATCGGCGGTGAACGGCGCCCATGACGCCCTGGGCCCGGACGGCCGGGGCCGGGCTGCCACGGAGGGGAAACGCCTCGTCTCGGAGAACCCGATTCCAGGCGGGACCACGGATCGGGATGGGAACACATGAAAAGAGTAGGCGTATGGCCCAACCTGGAGAAGAGGCGCGCGCTCTCTGTCACCCTGGAACTCCTCGAGTGGCTGGGGCGCCGCGGGGTGAAAGCGGTCGTCGCCCCCCACGCCGCGGGTGCGGTGGGTCGGCCCGTCGAGACCTACCCGGTGGCCGCCTGGGCGTCCTCGGTCGAATTCGTCGTCGCCCTGGGCGGTGACGGCACGATATTGGACGTCGCCAAGCAGATAGCCCCCGCGGAAACCCCCATCCTCGGCGTGAACCTCGGCCACCTCGGGTTCCTCACGGAGATAGAGCTGCCGGAGCTGTACGACGCCCTGCCGAGATTCCTGCGCGGCGAGTACTTCGTCGAAGAGAGAATGATGTTGAACGCGCGGGTGGTGAATCGAGGGGAAACGAAGGCGAGCTTTCTCGTGCTGAACGAGGCGGCGATAACCAAGGGGCCGTTCGCGAGGATGATAGCTCTCGACCTCTACATCAACGAAAAGTACGTGGACACTTACCCGGCCGACGGCCTCATAGTCTCGACGCCCACGGGCTCGACCGCGTACTCGCTCTCCGCCGGGGGACCCATAGTGAGCCCGGCGATAGACGTGATAGTGATAACGCCGATCTGCCCACACACACTGTACAGTCGCTCCCTGGTCGTGTCCCGGTCCGAACGCGTCAGGGTGGCGATCAGGGAGCCTCACGAAGATACTCTCATGACCCTGGACGGCCAGAAAGGATACACGATGCAGCCCGGCGACGAGATCGCCTTCAGCCCCGCGGACGAGGCGGCCCGCCTCCTGAGGGTGAAAGGGTGGAGCTTTTACGAGGTGCTGAGGAAGAAGATGAAAGAGGGCTCGATGCCCGTCAGGAGATACGAGGCCCCCCAGGAGCACGCAGGAAATGGCGAAGCAGGGAAGAACTCGTCCAAGGAGCCTTGACGTCTGTCCCGGGGAGGTATGGGAAGTTGAAGGCGCGGCGGCAGATGAGGATACTGGAGATGGTCCGCAGCAACGTCGTGGAAACCCAGGAACAACTGGCGCAGATGTTGAGCGGCGAAGGGATAGAGGTCACCCAGGCCACCGTCTCAAGAGACATCAAGGAGCTCAACCTCGTCAAGGTGCC
>JANLGA010000030.1 GCA_024653225.1 Bacillota bacterium
GCCCGTTCGATCCAGGATGGCGCCCCGTTTCGCGGCTACAGGGATGTCCCTCATTCGCACTTCCAGGGCCTTGCGCTGCAGCTCCTCTCCCCAGACAAACTGGATGTACGCCACGCGGCCGAGCAGAGCGCTGAGGGCCATTGACGCGAGGACGAACAGAAAGACTACTCTTTTCCTGAGGCTGACACCCGCAGAACCCGGCAACGAAGGAGAACCTCCCCGGCAGGCCGTCCTGCGAACGTCGGAGCTTCCGTACATCTGTCAGATCATCGTGCCGGCTTGGCCTGCGCGGTCCTGGCGCCCGTCGCTATTCGGGCGAACAGGCCCCACACTGAGAACGGCTCCTCCCGCGCCGCCGATTGACTGGAAGCCTCCGCCCTCTGGGCCGCCGCCGCCTGCCATTCGTGGTCCAGGCGCGCCACGCGAATCTCCTCCGGCGGGCCCATGTTCAGCCTGGTCTTCGCGGCCTCCTGAATCTTGGCAAGCGACTGGAGTCTCACTACCTCGATCTCGAGGGCTTGATTCTCGCTCTCAAGGGCCTGGAGTTGGGCTTTCAGCGCGCCGATCCTGTAGCCGGACTCGACGACTTCCGCGGCCCTGGACGTCAATCCGACTCCCACCGATATTATGCACGCGGCGACCGCGAGGCACAGGATCTGCCTCCCGTCGGACCCGCGTCTGCGCCTCGCCCCTCGCCCGGGACGCAACCCGTTCCTTTCATTATCCTGCCGCCCGAACTTGGCTACGAGCATCCTATTCTTCCCCCACGCGGCCTAGAACCCATCCGGGACCTCGACGGCCCGCAGTCTCGCGCTGCGGGACCTCGGATTGCGCCTCACCTCCGCCGCGCTCGGTCTCACCGGCTTCTTGGTGAGCAATCTCGCGGCGGGCAAGCCGCTTTCGCTCCCCGCGGCCATTGCCGCGAACGTCCTCTTCACGATCCTGTCCTCCAGCGAGTGGAACGAGATCGCGCACACCCGGCCCCCCGGCCGCGTTATTCTGACCGCGTCCAGCAGGGCTCCGCCGATGACATCGAGCTCGCGGTTGGTCGCGATTCGGAGCGCCTGAAACGTGCGCCTCGCCGGATGACCTCCCCTGCGGCGGGCCGCGGCTGGCACCGCCGCCTTGATCACGTTCACGAGCTGCGTCGTGGTCCGAATGGGCTTGACTTTCCGCTCCTCTCCTATGAAACGGGCTATCCTGTCGGCCCAGGGCTCCTCCCCGTATCGCCTGATTATCTTGGCTAATTCGCGGACCTCCAGGCTGTTCACGAGGTCCGCCGCCGTGATCGGGTCGTCCGGGTCCATCCTCATGTCCAGGAAGGAATCGGCGGAATACGAGAATCCCCTTTCGGGGTCATCCAGCTGGATTGACGACACCCCGAAGTCGAACAGGACCCCGTCCACCGCCGCGTCCACGATCTCCCGCAACCGCCCGAAGTTCGACCTCACGGGCCTGAACCTCGGTCCGAATTCCCTGAGGCGCTCCTCGGCAACCCTCAACGCGGCCGGGTCCCTGTCTATCCCCGTGACCACGCCGTCTGGAGAGCTCAGCCGAAGGATCTCGGCCGCGTGTCCGCCCGCGCCCACCGTGCAGTCCACGTACACCCCGCCCGGTCGCGGTCTCAGGAACTCAATCACCTCGGCCAATAGCACGGGAACGTGCTCGCTCACCGTCAGATGCCGACCAGGTTTTCGGCGAATTCCTCGTACTTCTCAGCGGCCTTCGCCATATACGCATCCCATTCGGCTTGACTCCAGATCTCCACTCTGTTCGAAACGCCTATTATGACGACGTCCTTCTCTATCCTCGCGTATTCCCTCAACGGCGCCGGGATCACGAACCGTCCCTGTCGGTCTATCTCGCACTCGGAAGCCCCGGCGAGGAACAACCTCGTGAAGGCGCGCGCCTCGGCCCGCGTGAAAGGAAGCGTCTTGAGTTTCTCCTCAAGGGTCTCCCATTCGGAAAGGGTGTATACGAACAGGCAGGTGTCCAGCCCCCGTGTGGCAACGAACCTGTCTCTCAGGCCGTCGCGAAACTTCGAGGGCATGATTAGTCTCCCTTTTTCGTCCATTGTATGGCGGAACTCGCCGATGAACACCGCCCGTTTCCCCCGCCCCGGCCTTCGGCCTCGGCCAATCTCCACTTTCCTCCACTTTGATCCACTTGCCGCCTAACTTATTCTACCTTGCTCCCCAAATTCCTCCTCGGGCGGAAATAAAAAGAGGGAGACCCACTCGGACTTAAGGGAAAGGTTGGGGTCAGGCCCCGATGAGGACGTAGCGCCGCAGGATCTCCGCCGCCCCGCTCGACTCGGGATCTCCGCAGACCGCGTGGGCGGCCCGCGCCGCCGCCTGGTCCGCATTACGCATGGCCACGGCCATGCCGGCATAGCGGAACATGCTCACGTTTTCGAGGCCCGTTATGGAGTGGGCGGAGTCCAACAAGTACCGTCCAGGTCGAGGGCGACGAGGTCGTAACGCACGTCAGGTCTTGCGGACATCTAGGGAAGCGAGGTACCCCCTTATCTCACCGGACGTGTTCATGGACATCACCCTGTCCGCGACCCGTCGCGCCCCTTCGGCCGTCATGCCCCGCACGTTCTCCTTGACCTTGGGTATCAGCGGCATGCTGACGCTCAGCTCGGTCAACCCGAGGCCGACCAGGAGCACCGTTGCGAGCGGGTCGCCCGCCAGTTCGCCGCACATCCCCGCCCATATGCCGTTCGCCCTGGCGCCGTCGGCCACAGCCGCTATCAGTCTCACCACGGACGGGTGCAGTGCGTCGTACAGCCCTGCGACCTTCTCGTTGGTCCTGTCAACCGCCATCGTGTACTGCGTCAAGTCGTTCGTCCCGATGCTGAAGAAATCCACCTCGGCGCCGATGGACTTCGCCATCAGGGCCGCGGACGGAATCTCGACCATTATGCCGATCTCCACCTTCGGGTCGTACGGAACCCGCTCCCGGTCGAGTTCCCGCACCACGTCTTCGACCACTCGCCTTGCGGATCTCACCTCTTCGATCGTTGCCACCATTGGAAACATGATTTTCGCCTTGCCGTGCACGCTCGCGCGATAGATCGCACGCAACTGGGTCCTGAGCATGTCCGGTCGGTCGAGACACATCCGCAGGGCGCGCCAGCCGAGGAACGGGTTCATCTCCTTGGGCATGTCGAGATACGGAATGTCCTTGTCCCCGCCGATGTCGAGCGTCCTTATGATGACCGGTCTCCCCTGCATCCCGGAGAGAACCTCTGCGTAAGCGTTGAACTGTTCTTCCTCGGACGGCAACGCGTCTCTCTTCATGAAGAGGAATTCCGTCCTGAAGAGACCAACGCCCTCGGCCCCGTTCCTGAGCGCCACCGGCACGTCCGACGGGAAACCGATATTGGCTGCCACTTCTACACGGACCCCGTCCCTGGTGGTAGCCGGAAGGAACTTCGTCTTCGCGAGCCGGTGTCTCTCTTCCTCCTGATTTCGCATCGCCTCGAGGTACCGCTCCATCGCCTGGGGCGCCGGCGCGATCTCGACGGTCCCCGCCGTACCGTCTATCGCCACCGTGACGCCCGGCACGACGCTCGACGACACGGGGGCGGCACCCACCACCGCCGGTATGCCCCTCGCCCGCGCGAGGATCGCCGTGTGACAGGTTGCGCTCCCCTTGTCAATGGCTATCCCAAGCACGAGATCTTGTCTCAGCGCTGCGGTCTCCGACGGGGTGAGATCCCGCGCTATCACCACCGCGGGTTCATCGAGCTCGGGGGCGCCGCCGCCCGTCCCCGTGATCAGTCGAACCAGCCGCTTCCCGACGTCCCTGACGTCCGCGGCGCGCTCCTTGATATAAGGATCGTCCACCTGTTCGAGGACCTTCGCGTACCTTTCGCTCGCCTCGTGGACTGCCCAATCGGCGGTGACCAGGTCGTTTCGGACGGCCGACTCGACGGCTTCCATCAGGCCGGGGTCCTCCAGCATCATGAGTTGCGCCCCCAGGATATCCGCGGCCTCCTTGGAAGCGCTGGATGCCCGGAGCGCCTCGATTTCCTCGGCGGCCTTGGCGACCGCCGCCTTCAGGCGTTCAATCTGTCCCTGCACGTCTCCCACACCGATGTTCCGTCTCTGCGCCCGCACGTCTTCCCGCCCGACCACGTACGCCGGTCCCACCGCCACCCCGGGGGAAGCTGCGATCCCTCTTATCATGCGTGCCACCTCTCGTTCCTCACTCGAGCCTGGTCGTGACCATCTCAACCAGGCACTTCAATGCCTCTTCCTCGTCCTCTCCCCGGGCTTCTATGAGCAGCTCGCAGTCTTTCCCCGCTCCGAGCGTGAGTACCTCCAGGATGCTCTTCGCGTTGGCTTTCCTCCCGTTGGCGGACACGGTAATAGTTGACTTGAAGGAGCTCGCGAGTTTCACGAAGAGCGATGCCGGTCTCGCATGAAGCCCCGTCTCGTGGATGATCTTTGCCGTGGCTGTTGCCACCCCTCGCACCTCCCGACCTCGTACGTTCGTTCCCACGAATGCCCTGCACCAATGTTGAAGAGTTGTTCGCCTCTCACTCGATAAATCCTGTCTGAAGAGCGGGCCGATATTTCCCGTGGCATGAAAAACGGGGGCGGTTCCGGCCCACCCCCGGCACGCGAATCCCTCGTTGCCTAAGTCCCCGCCGGCGCGTCCCCACCGGCGCCGGAAGGCAGCTCCCGCGACATGACCTCGCTACCGCACGCAGGGCAGAGCGCCGATCCTCCCTCGACACCAGATGCCGTGATGCGCAGGGTCCCCTGCATCCCGCAACCCGGGCACAGATAGACGACCGTCCCTCCGGTCGGGTCCAATCAGTTCGCCCTCCCTAGTGGTCATACTTCGCTCGGGCCTCCGTACATAGTATTCTCTGGCACCGAGGGGTTTCCCCCGCGACAGACGCGGCCCCCCCGAAACACCCGGAAGGGCCGCGCGGCCGGCGCGCAGATCAGATCCAGCCCCTGACCCGCATGGCCTGGGCCACCCTGTTCACCGCGTTCATGTACGCGGCGTCCCTCATGGAAACCCCCTTGCGTTCATGTAGATCGTATATGGCCTCGAACGCCTGTACCATCATCCGCTCGAGCCTGGAGTTCACTTCCTCCTCTGTCCAATAGAAGTTCATCAGGTTCTGGACCCACTCGAAGTACGACACGGTCACCCCGCCGGCGCTCGCCAGGATATCGGGGAGCACCAGCACTCCCTTCTTGTAGAGCACCTCGTCGGCCTCGGGAGTCGTCGGGCCGTTCGCGGCTTCGCCGATTATCCTCGCCTTCACTCCGGAGACGTTCTTGCTCGTTATCTGGTTCTCCAGGGCGGCCGGGATGAGTATGTCGCACTCGAGGCTGAGGAGCTCATCGTTGGACATGTCCCTTGACCCCGGGAATCCCTTCACGGAGCCGGTCTTCGATTTGTGCTCGGCGAGTTCCCTGGCGTCCATCCCCTTCGGGTTGAACGCCGCGCCCTTCGAATCGTTCGCCGCAATGACCTTCGCCCCGAGGTCCTGTATGAGCTGGGCCGCGAACGAGCCGGCGTTCCCGAAGCCCTGGACCACGACCGTGGCGCCCTTCATGTTGATCCCCAGTTTTCGCGCCGCTTCCCTGACGACGAACACGCACCCTCGGGCGGTGGCGGTGCCCCTGCCCGCCGACCCGCCGATGATCAACGGTTTGCCCGTGAGCACCCCGAAAGCATTGTACCCCTTGAGTCTTGAGAACTCGTCGGTCATCCAGGCCATGATCTGCGGGTTCGTGTAGACGTCCGGGGCCGGTATGTCTTTCTCGGGACCCACTATGGGAGAGATGGCTTCCATGAAAGCCCTGCTCATCCTCTCTATCTCTCCCTGGGACATCTTCTTGACGTCGCACCTGATACCGCCCTTACCGCCGCCGTAGGGAAGGCCGAGCGTCGCGCACTTGAAAGTCATCCACATCGAGAGGGCTTTGACTTCGTCCGCGTATGACTCCGGGTGAAACCTCAATCCGCCCTTGCACGGGCCGAGAGCGTCGGTGTGTTGCGACCTCCAGCCCGTGAAGACTTGGATCGAACCGTCATCCATCCGAACGGGGAACGAAACCTCCAGGAACCGCTTGGGCTGCTTCAGGATTTCGTACACGGCCGGTTCCAATCCGAGTGCCTTGCACGCCTCGGCAATCTGCCTCTGTGCGATCTCGAACGGGTTCAGGGTTCTCTCCGCCATTCCTCGATACTCCCCCTTCTCGCTTTACCGCTTCCACTAATGCGCATCGCCGCTTCCAGTCGCCGGGCGTCTTACCACCTCCATGCCGGCATTCAGCGCCCTCAGATTGACTTCCACCGTACCGGCTGGAACGCGGGCGGCAACGGCTTTCTCAATGGCGTCCTTCGAGACGACCCCGGTCGCCGCGACCAGGGCGCCCAGTGCTACGATGTTGGCGGCGATTGCCCTGCCGGTGGTGTTGACCGAAATGTCGGTGAGAGGGAGCTCAAACACCCTCGCCCCCTCGGGAGCCCGCGGGGTCACGTTCGAGGTATCGGCTATCAGGGTACCGCCGGGCCTCAGGTCCCCTATGTACTTGTCGTGGGCGAGCTGACTCATCACCAGAAGGATGTCGGGTCGGTTGACCTTGGGGTAGTCGATCTCGTCTTCGGATATGATTACCTCGGCCTTTGAAGCCCCGCCTCGTGACTCGGGGCCGTAGGATTGGGTCTGAACGGCGTTCGCCCCGTCGTAGACCGCGGCCGCCTCCGCGAGGATTATCCCCGCGAGTATCAGCCCTTGTCCGCCTTCGCCGGCCAGCCTGATCTCGGTCCGCTTCATGCCCGCGTCTCCCTCTCTCGGGCCCGTTCGAGGACCCCGGCGTATTCATCTGTGTACTCGGGAGCGGTCACGGTGAACAACTCGCCGATCATGAACCGACCGGGGGGTAATGGCTCGGGCGACTGCCGCGCCGCTTGGACCGGCACGGCGTTGTCCTTGTACCATTTCATCATCTCGACCGCCCCTCCCAGCTTGTTCCGCCTCCCGTAGTACGTCGGGCACTGGGACAGCACATCCACGAACGCAAAGCCGTTGTGCTCCAGGGCCTTCGCTATCAGGTTCACCGTTAGGGACGCATGGTAGGTGGTGCCGCGCGCCACGTACGTCGCCCCGGCGCCCTTCGCCAGCTCGCAGAGGTCGAACGGACGGTCTATGTTGCCGTACGGCGCCGTGCTGGCGAACTTGCCGGTCGGCGTCATCGGCGAGTACTGTCCGCTGGTCATCCCGTACGTCGAGTTGTCGAAGCACACGGTCGCGATCCTTATGTTTCTCCTCGCCGCGTGGATCAGGTGGTTTCCTCCTATCGCGGCCAGGTCGCCGTCTCCGGCGATGACTATGACGTTGAGGGACGGGTTCGCCATTTTCACGCCCGTCGCGAATGCGAGGGCTCTTCCGTGCGTGGTGTGGAGCGTGTCGAAGTCCATGTAACCGGGGGCTCGCGAGGAACACCCGATACCGGACACTATCACAGTCCTGTTCTTGTCCAGCCCGACCCGGTCAATCGCCCTGATCAGGCACCCCATGACGATACCGTGGCCGCACCCGGCGCACCATATGTGCGGCATCTTGCTTCTCCTCAGGTATCCCTGAATAGAAGCCATTACCTACACTCCCTTGACGGCTTCGAATATCTCCTCGGGCGTCATGAGCACGCCGCCTACCTTCCCGAGGTGCACGACCGGAATCCGCCCGGCGACGGCCGATTCTACTTCGTGCACTATCTGTCCGAGATTCATTTCCGGCACCAGTATCCTGCGAGCTCCGGCGGTCAGTCGCGCGACATCCTCCCGGGGGAACGGCCACAGCGTGATGAGCCTGACGAGCCCGGCCCGTATGCCGGCCTCGCGGGCCATCCTCACCGCCCTTGATGCCGGCCTGGCGGTACATCCGTAGGCAACCACCACGACGTCGGCCCCGTGAACGTCCCGCGATTCGATCATGGTCAGCCGGGCCCTGCGCCTCTCGACCTTCTCGCATATCCGGTTAAGGAGGTATGCGGCTTCCTCGGGGTCGTTGGTCGGAAACCCCGACCTGTCGTGTAGAAGGCCGGTGACGTGAAACCTATACCCGTCGCCGAACGCCGCCAGCGGCGGGATGTCGCCGTCGCCCGGGTCATAGGCCGAATACCCTTCTCCGGGCGGAACCGCCGGTTTCTTGCGGTCCACCACGGTGACTGCCTCCGGCGGCGGCAGGACCACCTTCTCCCGCATGTGCCCGATGACCTCATCGAGGAGAAGGATGACGGGGGTCCGGAGCTCCTCCGCCACGTTGAAACAGGTGACGGTCAGGGAAAACGTCTCCGAGACGGACCAGGGGGTGAACGCCACGGTGGGATGGTCTCCGTGAGTACCCCACCTGGCTTGCATCACGTCCCCCTGCGCCGGCGAGGTGGGCATCCCGGTACTGGGGCCGACCCGCTGTACGTCAACGATGACGCACGGCACCTCGGCCAGTGCGGCAAACCCGATGTTCTCCTGCTTAAGAGAGAAACCGGGGCCGCTGGTGGCCGTCATCGCCTTCAAGCCCGCCAGGGAAGCCCCCACGACAGCGCCCATGCTCGCAAGCTCGTCTTCCATCTGTATGAACGCCCCACCGACCTGGGGCAGACGCTCCGCGAGCAGTTCCGCTATCTCCGTCGAAGGCGTGATGGGATAGCCCGCGAAGAACCTCAAGCCGGCAGCGAGGGCACCCTCCACGCACGCCTCATTTCCCTGCATCAAGCGAACGCCGCCCGCCCCGACCAAACCTCTTCCCTCCCGGTATTGGTGACGGCAAAATCCGGTCGCCCAGCCACCGACCTCGTCACTCCGCCGCCTCCGGCCTCCGCTTCGCCTCGATTATCACGGACCTCAGTAGGTTAATGGACCCCGCGTCCGGCCGGTAGACGAACTCGATTACCTCGCTGCCCCGGGGAACCAGGGCTTCAACCTCTTTTTTCCGCCCGGGCGACACGATGAACGCGTCCGCCCCCCTCAACGCCTGTGCAAGTGACTCGCGGTCGCGCGTGACGACTGTGTCTATCGTCAGGTCATCTATCCCGGCGAGCTCTATGGACTTTCTCACGCGGTCCGCGAAAACCTCGGACAGGCACACGAGGACTGCCCGCTTCCCCTTGCCGATCCGCGCGATTCGAACGATCGTGTCGAGCTGTGGATCGAGCGCGATCCCAAACACGTGCGCCGCACGGTCCGCGATGAGCGATTTCACCTCGTCGAGGTGGAAGAAGGTCGTCACTATCACGTCGGCCTGTGAAAGCCGGTCGCGGGCCGATTCGGTATTGGATCTAACGTGGTCGAGGAGGATCGGCATGATCGAGACTCCGGCGCCGAGCTCGAGCTGGCGGGAGAAAAAGTCCAGTTGCTCCCTGTTGCATTCGACGAAAGCGACCTTCACCCGCCTGAAGAGTTCCTTCTTCTCGCGCGCCCTCGACTCGGCCATGGACAAGAACTCGTCTATGCTGAAACCAAGGGAGAGGGTCTCTTCAAGGCACGCATCAATTGCCTTCATGAGCCTCTCCCTGGTTCCATCCCGCTGAAGCAGCCTGTCTGTTTCACTGACGAATGTCCCCCTGCCCTGGCGGGACGTTATGACGCCCTCGATCTCGAGCTCCCTGTATGCCGAGCTCACGGTGTTACGGCTAAGGCCGAGCTCCCTGGCCAGCTCCCTCTCCGTGGGCAGACGGGTACCCTTCGGCCAGGTCCCCAGCCGTATTCTCTGCTCGATTTGCCGCTTGACCTGAAGGTAGAGAGGGGTCCCATCCTTCCTGTCTACGTGGATTGCCCCTGTCATGTCCATGGCGGCTTCCCTCTCCGTTCGGCTTCCTGGACCCTTGGACCGAGCCATTCAAATGGATCCTTCCATATCGCCCCTGATATTGTACACCGGCGCCTCGGGCGCCTTCAACTGTGGGTTTGCTCGCGATCCCGAGAAAACTAAAAGGCCCGCGCCACCGTCGGCCTTGCGGGCCCTAGATCGAGCTGCGTCACCGCCTATTGCTTCACCAGGTAAGCCACGCCGGATTTCTGCAGCTCCACCTCCACGTTGGGAGCGATCCTTACCAGCAGACTGTCGTCCTTCACCTTCGTGATGACGGCGTGCATGCCGCCGGCCGTGACTACCTTGTCACCCTCCTTCAAGGCGTTGAGCATCTCTCTTCTCTTCTTCTGCTCGCGCTGCTGGGGCCTGATGAAGAGGAAGTACATCAGCACAATGAAGAATAGCAACGGGAGCAGGCTCGTTACCTGGTTCTGCATGCGTTTCCCTCCCCGACCATGATGTTCCAGGGTCTTCGACGCGACCGAGTACAAAACCTTTATGGGAATTCACCCGGGGTTCGAGCGCGGTCTCGAATCTCTTCAAACCGGTCCTCGGCAATGGCCTGCCTGGCCCGTTCCATCAGCCTGACGAGGAACCGCAGGTTGTGCACGGTCGCCAGCGTGAAACCCAGGACCTCCCCGCACCTGAAAAGGTGACGGATGTACGCCCTCGAGAAATACCTGCACGCGTAGCAGTCGCATTCGTCATCTATGGGTCGTTCGTCCTCCGCGTAGGCCGCGTTCTTGATGTTGATTCGACCACTCGAAGTAAAGAGGGCCGCATGCCGGGCCAAGCGAGTCGGGAGCACGGAATCCATCAGGTCCATGCCCCTCGCGACGGCCTCGACGATGTCGTCGGGCGAGCCCAGCCCCATCACGTACCTGGGAGAATCGCGGGGGATAAGCGGCTCCACCTCTTCGAGCATTTCGTAGGTGACCTGTTTCGGCTCGCCGACGCTCAGCCCGCCGACGGCGTATCCGTCGAATCCGATTGACACGATCCGGCTCGCGCTCCTCCTTCGCAGGTGCGGGACCGCCCCCCCCTGGATGATTCCGAACAGCGCTCCTTCCCCGCCCGGACTGGCTGCCTTGCAGCGCTCCGCCCACCTGGCGGTCCTGTCGGCGGCTTCGGCCACCGTCAGTGGATCGCACGGGTAAGGAACGCACTGGTCCAGTGCCATCATTATGTCCGAGCCGAGGTCGCTTTGTACCAGTATCGCCTTTTCGGGGGAGAAGAAGTGCTCGGATCCGTCAATGTGCGACTTGAACACGACGCCTTCGTCGGTCACCTTACGAAACATGGAAAGGCTCATGACCTGGAAACCGCCGCTATCCGTCAGGATCGGTCCCGCCCATCCCATGAACTTGTGGAGCCCTCCGAGACGGCGCACGACCCCGCTTCCAGGTCTCAGGTACAGGTGGTAGGTGTTGGCGAGCACGATCTGCGCGCCAGTTGACTCCACCTGCTCGGGCGTGAGGCACTTGACGGTCCCCTGGGTACCGACGGGCATGAACGCTGGTGTACTCACGGAGCCGTGAGGGGTAGTCAAGATACCCAGCCTCGCCCGGCTGCCATCCGCAGTCTTGAGGACCGAAAATGACGTCGCCGCGACTCACACCCCCGTGTTCATCTGATGAGCATCGCGTCACCGAAAGAGTAAAACCTGTACCCGAGGCGCACGGCTTCCCGGTACGCGCGGAGCACATTCCCGGTCCCCCCGAACGCACAGGCGAGCATCAACAGGGTGGACCTGGGCAGGTGAAAGTTGGTGAGCAGGGCGGACACCACCCGGAACCTGTAACCGGGGTATATGAATAGCGAGGTCCAGCCGGCCGCGGCCGTCAGCCCGCCGTCCGCGTCCGCGGCGCTCTCTAGTGCCCTGACCGAAGTGGTGCCGACGGCGATCACCCTGCCGCCCGCAGTCCTTGCCCGTTCTATCGTCCCGGCCGCTTCCGCGGTGATCGAGAAGTATTCCGGATGCATGCGGTGGGATTCGACCTCGTCGGCTTTCACGGGCTGGAACGTGCCCAGGCCCACGTGGAGCGTCACGAACACCGTCCACACTCCCGCCCGCCTCAATCGGTCCAGCAGCGCCTCAGTGAAGTGCAGGCCCGCCGTGGGCGCAGCGACAGAACCGGTCGAGGAAGCGTACACCGTCTGGTATCTCTCGGGGTCGCGTATCTCAGTGCCGATGTATGGGGGAAGCGGAACGCGCCCCACCTGCTCGATCGCGCCCTGGACGTCGCCGTCGTCCGCCACCAGCTTCACTATCCTCCCGCCGAACCCCGTCCTGTCCACGACCAGCGCCCGCAAGCCGCCGAACTCGACGACCGACCCCGGTTTCACGCGCTTCCCCGGGCGGACGAGCGCTTCCCACACGTCCCCGTCAATCTTCCTGAGCAAGAATACCTCGGCCGCGCCACCGGTCTCTTTCACCCCGAGGAGTCGGGCGCGGAGTACCCTCGTATCGTTCAGTACCAAGCAATCCCCCTGGTCGAGGTACCGGGGAAGATCCTCGAAACGCGCGTGTTCGATGTCACCGCTCCTCCTGCACAGCACGAGCAGGCGCGACGCGTCCCTCGGCTCGACGGGGACCTGGGCGACCAGTTCTCTCGGAAGAAAGTAGTCAAACTCGGAAACTTTCACGGCACCCGTCCCTTCACGGCCGGTTTACAGCGGCGGGGACCATTCGTACCGCTCCAGCCTCGTGTTCAAGTAGTAATGTTGCAGTATGGCAGGGTACTTATGCCCGAGCAGCGCGAGTCCGCGCGCGCCCCATTGCGAGAGTCCCACTCCGTGCCCGTTCCCGCCGCCCCGGAAACAATACGTCGCCGGTAGAGACCTGGAGGAGAGTACAGCCGCCTCCGCGTCGCGGTGGGCCGCGGTTACCTGCCTGACGGCCCCATCACCGCAGAGCGCCCAGGTTCCCGTCACCCGGCGGTACGAAAGTACGTCCTCCGCCGAGCCCCCCTCCTCCGCCACATCGAACAGGGTACTCCTCAGCCCGACGATCCTTCGAAACTCAGTCCCCCGCAGCGGGAACTCCCCCCTCGAGCCCTTCACTACCAGCCTGCTCCAGCGCCCTGATACGCCCCGTTCCGTGCCCGTGACCCCGAGGAACTCGCCTATGTCAATCCCCGCAGCCTTGAACGCCTCCGTCATCTGGTCCCGCGTGGCCCGATACTCCCACGATCGATAGGGTGAATCGTCGTCGGGGTCGGTCACTCCCCTCAGGTAGGGTAGGGCGGACGACCATACGAACTCGCTATTCTCGGTGTGCCCGGCGCTCGAGGAATGGTAGAAGGCCTTAATCGGTTGACCTGAGTACGTGAGCACCATCCCCTTAGTGGAGTCCACCGCGGCGTTCGAGCGCGGGTCCTCCCGGTCGAGTCCGCCGTATATTTGGCCGTCGGTCGAAGACGTGATGTCGTACGGCTCGCCCCCAGCCATCGCGGTGAGCGCGCAGGACAGGGCGAAGGACCTGGCGGCGACGGCTTGCGCCTTGAGCGCCTCGGCCGGCCATCCCGGTGGCATCTCGCACGGAACCACGCCGTACAGGTACTCTTCGAGGGGCAGGACGTTCACAGCGGACACGCCGTACGGCCCGCCGATGACGCGCAGGCGTCCGCGATACCGAGCCTGTCCCACCCGGAACCAACCGCCGTCCCTGTCACCGGGGCCCAGCTCGAACATTTCGGAGATGAACGTCGCTCCCCCGCGGACGGCCGCTCGCAGCCCGTCCGGCGACCTGCCGAACACGACGACGCCCTCCTCGCGGAGCGTCAGAAGTACCTTCCCTCTCGCATCGGTCAACGATGAGCCGGCGTGCACGGAGGCCTCGATGGAAGCACCCTCTCCTATCAACACCCTGATCTCGGGACAGCTCGAGATCGCCGACCCGACCGCCCCCGCGTGGCCCGCCGGGAACACAAGAAGCGCGGCCGCAGCCGCGCACAGGAGCACCACGCCACATAGCCGCGACGCGGGCGCCGCGTCACTTCCCCGACGCGCGTCGCTCCAGGGGATCAGCACCGCCCATCCTCCCGCCGAAAAGCGCTTGCCTCACTCGTTGCCATGCAGTCCTCGCGGAGGTGCCTCGACCACCGCCGGACGAACGACCCGGTTGCCCGGTCTTGCGGGGTTCCCCGGCCCGGGGCTTCGGGGTCCTCTCGTCCGTCCGACCCCGACCGTCTTCGTCCCCTTTCCGGTCGTCATCAGGTCGGCCGGCCCCGCCGCGTTCTTCCTTGTCTTTCTCCCTTCCCTCATCCTCTGGCTCCGGTTCCACCTCTCTCTGGTCCTTGCCCGCCTGCCCTGCCTCCCCCGGGGGGCCTCCGCCGGCCGGATGCTCCCGGCGTTGCTTCAATTCCTTCCTGATGTCCTCGCCGAATTTCTCGATCAGCCTCGGCCAATCCTTCTCTTCCTTCGCGCCCCTGATCACTTCCTCGATCTCACCGGGCGGTTTCGCCTCGATGTCCACGCCCTTCTCCTTGGCTTTCAGCATTATCGCCAACCGGCCCGGCGGGATGTTCATGCTCTTCGCCTGTTCCCTTACCTCCGGCGCGGCGAGAATGACCTGCACTGTGCCTTGCGCGTTCTTCGCCTCCAGCCGCTTGGACACGGCGCTCCTCGCGCTCTCGACCTTCTGCTCCAGATCGGGGTGCAACGAGGCCCCCGGCGCGGGTGTGACGGTGATCAGCACGGTGTTCTCGCCGCTCCCGGGAGCGATGAATCCCTTTTCCTCGGCCGCGTCAGCCAGCGATTCGACCGCCTCTTCGACGGGTGCGCTCTCGAGGTCCAGTCCCTCGACGATCCGCCCTCCCTCTTCATCGAGCGGCTCCACCGAGACGACCCTGCTGAACCTGTTGACGCCCAGCTCGACGGCGGGGTTGATGTCAACCTCGACGTAGGCCACCGCGGTTTCGCGGGCGCGCACGGCTTCCAGCAGGAATGCCGACAGGACTCCGAGAATGAGCGCCGCGGCTATGGCGCCGACGCCCGCCTTCCGCCGACTAGCGGGGTGAACGCTCGAACCCCACAGACGCCGGCGCGGGACGGCGATTTCCTGCCCTACGCGGGCCCCCGGGCCCACGGGTACCCACTCGAACCTACCGTCGGGCGTGAGCGCTACGCCTTCGTCCCCGCGAATCTCCATCAAGAGTCCCCGATCATCCACCGGGCATCTCCCTTTCGCTGCCGGACCCGCCGACGCGGTCCAGGTACCCCCTCAACAGTTCGAGGTCGCCCATATACACCAGCGCGATCGCCACTATGTACTTCCTCTGGCGCTCGAGCGTCTTCCTGCTCAGGCCCGTCCTCTGCTCGAGCTGCCGCAAGGGGAGCTCGTGTTTGGCCTCGAGGTATTCCCGGAGCAGCGGGTCCTCCGCCACCAGTCGCGCCACTTCGATCGCCCTCTGCCTCGCATCCGCGTGCCTCGGGGTCAGGCGCACCAGGTCGCTGAGCGATATTCCGAACCCCTCGAGGAGGCGCTTATACCTGTCTATCTCGTCCCTTCTCTCGATCTGCTCCTGGGCGCTCTCGTATTCCGCAAAGGCCTCGGCCGCCTCGACCACGTTTCTCGCGTTGCCGTCCTCGTCTTCCTCGTCGAAGCTCGACAGCGGGATTTCCCGCCCCGCCCGCTGCTTCCTCCGGAGGTCGTCTATGAGCCGGCGTCTCATCACCGTCTGCGCAAACGAGGCGAATGGGACCCCGGCCTCCGGCTCGAACGAATCCACGGCCTCATTGAACGCCTCGAGGGCCACCTGGGCCTCCTCGTCCTCACCCAGCCTGAGAAACCTTCCGCAGAACTGGGAAGCGACCTTGAGAACGAGCGGAATATGGGCCTTGATCAGGGTGTCCCGGGATTTCTCGTCTCCCCGCCTTGCCTTCTCCAGTAAGTCGAGATGCCGGGGGTTCGGGCCGGGGCCCAAGGGCGCCACCTCGCTCCCCTGTATACTGATTCGAATCAGACCGGAAGAATCATGGGGTGAACGAGCCCGAGGACGCCCTGAACCGGTCAGCGGCGGGAGACAATCCACCCGATGAGCGAAAGCACTATGCTGACTGCTATGCAAGTGACTATCGGAAAGTAGAAGGTGAAGTTGCCGCGCCTCACGACGATGTCCCCGGGGAGCCTTCCGAAGCCGGGCAGTCTCCCGCCGAACATCATCAGCAGACCGAAGCCCGCCAACACCAGGCCGACGAACACGAGCATGCGCCCCATGTGCTCGAACGGCATCATTCGACCCTCCTCCGACCGCGATAGCGTTCTACCTCACTGAATATGCAACCGCAATATCCCTGGCGGTACAGCCTCTTCTCGCGGGCGGTCGCGATCGTTTCCGCCCATCCATTTCTGAAGTCGTTGTACAGGAACCGCACACCGTGGTCGGCCGCCGCCTCCTCGCCCGCCTTCCTGACCAGGTCGTGATACTGGTATGGGCTCACGAGCAGGGTGGTACTGAAAGCGTCGAAGGCCCCCTCGCGGCAGGTGCGCGCGGTCTCGCCGAGCCTCAGCCTGTAGCACGAGAGGCAGCGCTCCGGTTTCTCGGGCGACCTCAGCATCTTCTCCAGCAACGAACGGAGATCGTACCGGTCGTCAATGAGGAGGTCCAGGGCCTCCGACCGCGCGAACAGCTTCATCGCTTCCAGGCGTCTCTCGAACTCCCTGTACGGATGTATGTTCGGGTTGAAGAAGAACGCGGTCGGCCGGTGTCCACTCAACCTAAGGCTGGACACCGGGTGGCACGAACACGGTCCGCAACACGTATGAAGGAGTATCCTCACGACGTTTCCCCTCGGTCTACCAGAGCCTCTGTTGTGAGGAAGGGTCGCCGGGCGGCTTGAGGCCGAGGTGCTCGTACGCTCCCCGAGTCACCACCCTACCACGGGGAGTGCGCTGTATGAACCCGATTTGAAGGAGGTAGGGCTCGTAAACGTCTTCGATGGTCTCGGGTTCCTCGCTTATCGAGGCCGCGATAGTCTCGAGACCGACCGGTCCGCCCCCGTACTTCTCGATGATGGACCTCAGCATCTCTCGGTCCACGCGGTCGAGGCCCATGTGGTCCACTTCCAGCATCCTCAGCCCTTCCTCGGCCGTCCGTCCGTCTATCACCCCGTTGCCCCTGACCTGCGCGTAATCTCGCAACCTCCTGAGCAACCTGTTCGCCACGCGGGGCGTTCCGCGCGAGCGCGCGGCGATTTCCTTGAAGCCTTCCTCGTCGGCAGTCACGCCCAGGATGCCCGCGGATCTCGATGCTATCCGTTCCAGGTCGGCGGGCTCATAGAATTCCAACCTCAGGGTTATCCCGAATCTGTCACGCAAGGGGGACGCGAGCAGCCCGGCCCTTGTCGTCGCGCCTATGAGGGTGAACCTCGGGAGCTTGACCCTGTATGTCCTGGCGCTGGGCCCCTTTCCCGCCACCCAATCGTACAGGAAGTCTTCCATCGCCGGGTAGAGCGCCTCTTCAGCGGTCCTGTTGAGCCGGTGGAGCTCATCAATGAACAACACCCCGCGGTCGTCGAGGTTGGTCAGGATGGCGACCATGTCCCCGGGTCTCTCGATCGCGGGACCGGACGTCGTCCTTATGGACGAGCCCATCTCGTTGGCGATTATGTGCGCCAACGTCGTTTTCCCCAGGCCGGGCGGCCCGTAGAGCAAGACGTGGTCGAGCGGGTCGCCGCGCTCCTTCGCCGCTTCGATGTATATCCGGAGTCGCTCCTTTATCCTTTCCTGGCCGATGTAGTCCGCGAGCCGGGTGGGACGAAGGCTCGACTCGATTTCGCGGTCCTCTTCTTTCGGTTTCGGGGAAACCAATCGTTCCTCTATCACTTGCGCAGCCTACCTCACACCCTCGCCAAGCTCTTCAACGCCCTGTGAATCAATTCTTCGAGGTCGAGTTGACCGCCCGAACTCTCGCGGACATGTCGGACCGCCTCGGCCGCTTCGCCCCTGCTGTACCCGAGCGCGATCAGCGCCTCTTCCGCCTGGCCCGACACGTCCGGCTGACCGCCGCGCCTCGGCCTGGGGCCTTCCGCCTTCTTGACGCCTATCCTGTCGCGCAGTTCCAATATCAGTCTCTGTGCCGTCTTCCTGCCCACGCCGGGCACCAGCGTCAATGCCTCCTCGTCCTCGAAGAGCACCGCCTTGTAGAAATCGGATGGCGAGATGCTTGAGACGATTCCCAACCCGACTTTCGGCCCGACGCCCGATACCCCCAGGACCAACTCGAACAGTCGCAGCTCCTCCGGGGACAGGAACCCGTAGATCGAGACGGCGTCCTCCCTCACGTGCAGGTGCGTGTGGATCCTGGCCTCGGACCCTGGAGCGGGCAGTCCGGCCAGGCCGGACGGCGTGACGAACACGTGGTACCCGACCCCGCCGACGTTGATCACCACGTGGTCCCGGCCCTTCTCCTCGATGATCCCCCTGAGAGACCTGATCATGGCGCGACGACCGGTCGTATACCGGTGCACGACTCGAGGCGCGCGATAGTCTGAACGGTGTGTATGCAGGCCACGGCCACGGCCAGGGCATCGGCCACGTCATCGGGGCTGGGTGGAACCTCCAGCCCGAGGAGCGCCTTGACCATCGCCTGGACCTGCCGCTTGTCGGCCTTGCCATACCCCGTCACCGCTTGTTTTACCTGCATCGGGGTGTATTCGTGTACCGGAGCCCCGGAAAGGGCGGCGGCGACGAGGACGGCGCCCCGCGCCTCGCCCACCGTCATCGCGGTGGTCGTATTCCGGCAGAAGAACAGCCTCTCGACAGCTATCGCGTCGGGGGAATACCTGTTGACGAGCCCCTTCGTGTCGTCGTAGATGACCCTCAAGCGCTCGCAGACGGGGGCGTCCGGGGACGTCACGAAACAACCGTAGTCCACGGCGACGAGACGGTCGCCCGCGGACTCCACGACTCCGTAACCCGTAATCGCGATCCCAGGATCGACACCCAGAACGATCAACGAGATCCCCCCGGCGCCTGGTCTCTTTCGACAGGTCCGGCAGGGATCCCTTCAGTCTACAAGGCCTTCCAGCAGGCGGGAGACCCCGGCGTCGCCGAGCACGACCTCCCCTTTCCTCAGGGTGCCCGCATCCCGCGACGACAGCCGGGTGACGGGCAGGTCGAGCCTGACTTCCTTCAGGTTACCTTCCAGCCGGCTGCGGCCGTAATACACCGCCACATGGTCGCCCCTCAGGCAGACGAACCTGTATGGGGCATCATCGGGGCACAGCCCGTCCACCTCCGAAACGACCTCCACGCCCCCGTCTCCGGATATGGTCACGCGCGAGCCCGGGTGTTCCGAGAGTACCTGCTCCAGTGTGGCTCCAGCCGTCTCGGCCGGGGGACGGGCCTCGGCGACGTGCCCGCAGCCCCGGTAGTGGATCTTCACCGAGATGCGGGGAGGCAGAACCTCGTGCGGCTTGACGACGACAGGTCTGTTGAGAGAGGACCTCAGCCACGAGGAAAAGCGGTATCCCGCGGCAAGGCAACAGGCAAGAGCAATACACGTGGCGGCTACCGCAAAGCGCCTCACGACGACCGGATTCACCCGCGACACCCCTGGGGTCTGCTATCCACTGCAGTAATAGCCTGCCCCCACCGCTGTCAATTGATACGGGCGCCGCCTCTCACCCCGCATACTTCTCCATGTCGGCCTGCGGGATATTGAAGTTCGCATGGACCCTCTGTACGTCGCCGTGTTCCTCGAGGGCGTCCATCAACCTGAGGACCTTCGCCGCGTCATCGCCGGTCAAGGTCACAGTGCTGAGGGGCATCATCGTGACCTCGGCGACCTGGGGCTTGACGCCCTTGCGGCGGAGCGCCTCGCGCACCGACTCCAGCGATTCGGGGTCGGTGAACACCTCGTAGGTGTCTTCCTCCACTTGAAAGTCACTCGCCCCGGCGTCGAGTGCGGCCATCATCAGGTCGTCCTCGCTGAGAGGGCAATCCCCCTTGTCGACCGCGATGTATCCCGTTTTGCGGAACATCCACGAGACTGACCCGGATTCCCCCAGGTTCCCGCCGTGCTTGGAGAAGATGTATCTTATGTCGCTGGCCGCTCGATTCCTGTTGTCCGTCGTGATCTCGACCATGATGGCCACGCCCGCCGGCCCGTAGCCCTCGTAGGTCAGCTCCTCGTACTGGACCCCCTCCAGCTCGCCCGTCCCGCGCTTGATCGCGCGGTTTATGTTCTCCATTGGAAGGTTGATCTCGCGGGCTTTCTGGATCGCGGCCTTGAGCCGAAGGTTTGCCTCGGGGTTGCCGCCGCCGTGCCTGGCGGCGACTATGATCTCCTTGGTCACCTTCGAGAATGCCTGCCCGCGCTGGGCGTCGGTCTTGGCCTTCTTGTGCTTGATGTTAGCCCACTTCGAATGGCCGGACACGCGCATCCCTCCAGACTTGTCCCTAGTCGGGGTGAACGACCGCCACCGGCGGTCTGCTCCGCTTGTGCTCGCTCCTCTCGTGCATCCTCCGGATCCGCGCCACCACGGCTTCATCCCCCCGGCCGGTCAGGAGGTACTCGTCTATCTCGTGGTACGTGAGCCCCATCTCGCCCTCGTCAGTTTGCCCCGGCCAAAGCCCCGCCGACGGGGGCTTCTCGATGATCCTCGCCGGCACTCCAAGGTGGCCTGCCAGGGCACGGACCTGGCTCTTGACCAGGCCGCCGATTGGGAGTATGTCCACCCCTCCGTCGCCGTGCTTCGTGAAGTAACCCACTTCGATCTCGCTCCTGTTGCCCGTGCCGGCTACGAGGTAGTTCAGCTTGTTGGCGTAGAAGTAGAGGACTGTCATCCTGAGGCGTGGGACTATGTTGGCGGTCGCGAGGTCGCGTGAATCGGTCGAGCCGCCGGCGGTGACGGCCCTGAGCATCTCCTCGTACGCGTGGTCGAGGACGATCGTCTCGCCCCGGACCCCGAAGTGGCGAAGGACGAGGGCCGCGTCATCCAGGTCTTCCGGGCGGCTGCGGCAGGGGAGAATGAGGCCCAGGACCCTCTCTTTCAGGGCTGCCTTACATAACGCGAGGACGACCGCCGAGTCCACCCCGCCGCTTACGCCGACGACGGTCCCGACTGCGCCGGCCTCGCGCACCCGATCCGAGATCCAGCCGGCGAGCGAGGCGGCAAGTCGTTCCAGATTCAACCGAACCCCTCCCCGGCGGGAGCCGAATACACCGTTCGAGAATACCCTGTCCCTTTCACGAGCGGGAAATTCAGCGCGCCCAC
>JANLGA010000031.1 GCA_024653225.1 Bacillota bacterium
CGCAAACAGGCAGGTCATCGAGGAGTGCTCGGAATTGGGGCTGGACCTGGAGGAGTTCATCGCGATAGGGCTGGAGGCGATGAAGGGCATAGCGACGGACCTGGGACTCTAGCCCGTAGCCGCGGGGAGTATGGTAGTGTACAGTTTTAGTAGGTGACAGAGGGAGAAAGGAAGAAGTGAGACCTCAACTCCTTGGTCGGGGGTAGGCTGTCCCACTCGGGACAACCTTCAGAGGTCTCACTTCTTCCTTTCTCCCTCTGTCACCTACTAAAACTGTACACTACCGAGTGTTCCGCGCGCCGGAGCATGCGCCAAAACCGCTTCCCCTGAATAGTCTGGCCGGGGAGGTGTGGCGCCATGTTGGATTACTCGAACCCTCTGGGATGGGACTACCCGTATTTCCCGGGCACCCTGCAGCAACCGGTGATCGGCTACCCCGGGTATCCCGGCTACCCCGGCTACCCGTACCCCGGCGTCCCGGGCTTCCCTGGGTATCCCCAGCCGCCGTTCCCGGGCGGAGATCTAGCCGCGAGGGTGGCGAGGCTGGAGCGCCAGATGAGCGTGCTCGAGCCCGAGGTTGACCGGCTCGCCCGGAGGGTGGCCGAGCTGGAGCGCAGGCTCGGGGGGCCGCCGTTCGGCAGACCGACCCCGACGGAGTCAAACAAGCCGCCCGGCTAGAGAGGCAAGCAGCCGCGGAATGGCAGCCGGACCCGTGAACCGCCGTGAAACCTGCGCGGGACGCAATGGCAGAGGATCCGTGCCGAAAATGAATGGTGGCCCCAACGGGAA
Organism: Bacillota bacterium; assembly: GCA_024653225.1. Lineage (GTDB taxonomy): Bacteria > Bacillota > Sulfobacillia > JABLXB01 > JABLXB01 > JANLGA01. Next base: position 790 of record JANLGA010000031.1, read on the forward strand.
TCGAACCCGTGTTACCGCCTTGAAAGAGCGGTGTCTTAACCTCTTGACCATGGGGCCACAAGATCTTTATGGTGCGCCCGGGAGGACTTGAACCTCCAAACCTTGCGGTTATGAGCCGCCTGCTCTGACCGGTTGAGCTACGGGCGCACGCTATTTCCCTGCTGAGCACTAATCATTATACCATGCGCGGATCCGAATGCAACTCTCGACCGGGCGATCCTCCACCCGGCAATCCTCGATCCGGCGACCCTCTCGGCCGGTCATTCGTAGGGGTCCGCGCCGATGGCGGGCCTGCCGAAGGACTGCCACAGGTCCGTCACCGCCTCTTGAGCCTTTTCACGAGCGCCGCGTCGGGTGCGAACTTCACCGTCGCGAGTACCGCGGCACCGACACTGAAGACGGTGCGGGCATCTCCCTTCGCCAGTCGTCCCGCCCACGCGAGGGCGGCCGCAGTGGCCCAGAATCCCGCGGTGGTTCCCCCGTACGCGTCCCTCAAAAGCAGCGAGAACGCGCCTATCGCGACGGCAAGCACCAGCGCCGCCCAGGGAAGCATCGCGAGGTACGCGCCCAGGCTGGTCGCTATCCCCTTGCCTCCTCGGAACCCCATGAACAACATCCAGTCGTGCCCCGCGACGGCCGCAATGCCCGCCGCCGCCACGGCGAGCGGCGACACTCCCGCCGCGGATGCCAGCCGCACCGCCACGTATCCCTTTGCCACGTCCCCGACGGCGGTCAATACGCCTGGCAATACTCCCACGTTTCGCAGGACGTTCATTCCGCCCATGCTCGAACTACCCACCCTCCTCGGGTCGGCCCCAGCCAGGAACCGTGACGCCAGGTACGCGCTCGGTACCGATCCGATGAGGTAGGCCGCGACCACCACCGCTATCTCCCTCACTGAACGCCCTCCTACTCGGCCCGAATGGCCGACAGGGACGCCGCACGCCGCCGACCTCGACCCTCGGCCGAGCCGGGGCCGCCTAAAGCAAGTTCTTCAGGTACTCGTGGTACGCGGCCTTGAGTTGGGCCATCTTCTCGTTCATTTCCAGCTGCATGGCGGACGCGGCGGCGTAGTCCCGCCTCTCTATGGCGTCTCTAAGCCGGGAGAACAGCGACTTCCTCCCGGGCGTGTCCTTCATGAGGGCGAGCCTCATCTCGTGCACCCTCGCCCACCGCGCCTCGTCCGATTCGCCGGCATCCGGCGACGTGTCGTGAACCCTGCGGCACGACCTGACAATTTCCACATTGTCGTGGATTATCCTCTCCCTGAGCTCGGTCACCCACTGGTTCACAGCGGCTTCTCTGAACGAAGCCAGTATCTTGGGCGTGAACACATCGCCGGCCGTGAGAACCGCCGTCTTCTCCGGGTACCTGGCCAGGTTCTCCAGGCCCTCCCACACCGTCGCCGGCGGGCTGCCCATGTACTTGGCACGCTCTTCCGGCGTGAAATGCTCAGAGACGTGCTGCTCGGTCCTGTAAAGCCTCCCGGGCTCCAAGTACTCGCACGGGTCGTCCGGGGACTTCGAGAACTCCGCCTCGAGCTCGGACGACGTCTTGCCGCTCTTGACGGCGAACTTTATCCCGTCCAGCATCGCCTGGTATATTGCCGCGAGAGCAAGGTAGGCGTTCGTTCTCGGGTACGGCGAACGCACTTCGAACCTCGTCGCAAGGGGGTTGCCAAGGTCCCTGACAAGACCCACCAGAACCGTTCGATTGCGCGACGGCATGGCCACCGAATGCCCGATGGATGCCACGACGGCCACCGGGGCCTCGAACCCGGGCTTGAGTCGGTTGTACGCGTCGTTGGTGCACGTGATCAGGGCACCGACGGCCTCGTAGTTCTTCAGTATGCCCATAATCGCCCCCCACCCGATGGGACTGAGATAGTCCGTCATCGGGTCCAGGGGCCAGAACATGTTGCGCACGCCCCCGCCCTTCATCCTGGCGGCGATACCCACGTGGGTGTGCATGCCGTTCCCGGCGACGCCTTCTATGGGCTTCGCCATGAACGTCACGTCCAGGCCGTGGTGCCGGAAAGTCTCCTTTATGATGTTTCTCGCGACGATCACGTTGTCCGCAGCCTGAAGGGGGTTCGAGTAGGACCAGTCTATCTCGAGCTGCTCCATGATGTGCGTGAACTCGCCGCGCGCGTCAATCTCCGCCTTCACTCCGCCGACTTCCTTGTGCCCCATCTCCGGACCGAGCTGGTATTTCTCCAGCATCATGAGGGACTGCTCCAGCGCCGTCCTCACCGCGCCCTTGGTCCTCTTCCAATACTGTTCCTGGAGTACCTGGGAGGTCGAGAGCTGCTCGACGTCCGCCTTGTCGCCGGGCGTCTTGACCCAGAACTCCAGCTCTGTCGCCGCGGTCGGCGAGATCTCCTCGATTTCGTCCGCCCTGAATCCGAAAGCGCGGGCGCAGTCCGGCCTGGACCTGAGGAGGGCCTTGAGCTCGTCCTGCAGCCTTCGTACGGCCTTGACGAGCACCGACCTCGAGTCAACGTACTCGCCCGAATGCAGAAGGAACGAAGGGATCCTGAGGGTGCCCACCGGCTTGCCGGCGACCGGGTGGATGTGGTCCCAGTTGTAGTCCACCACCCACCTCGTGCTGTAATCGGCGACCAGGTCCACCTTGGCGTCATTCAGGGTCGCTATGCCCGGCATCACGACGGACGAGCCGTCGGTCTGAATTCCCCCACCAAGGACCTGCTCGATGTCCGCGACGAAGGAGGACACCGGGATCTTCTCGTCCGTGTCGTTGCCCCTCAGGTCCACGCCGACGAGGGACACGAAGCATATCTCCGGGTGGTCCTTCAGGAGGGCCTTGAGGCCGGCCGGGTTCTTGGCGGAGTCGGGGATGACGTATACCAGCTCGTCGAGCACCCCGGGTGCAGCGTGGGTGTTTATCGAGGAGGATCTGGAGTTGAGCACCGTGATGCACCTCGCAAACGATCTTACCCCATTATCCCCGATGCAGCGGTGGAAAGTAAAGATGCGTTCGTTCAGTGGAGTATTACGTAACGGGACGCACCCCTTGGGGGACTGTTTGTGTAGTCCGAGGAAGATAGTGTACTATCTTTATTGAGGTGAGCACAAGTGCCGGCGAACCTTACCCCGGACTACCTGGCTGCCGAGGAACGGTTCCGCTCAGCGGTGACGCCGGAGGAGAAACTCGAGGCGCTCGAGGACATGCTGGCCACGATCCCCAAGCACAAGGGCACCGAGAAGATGCAGGCCGACATAAAGCGGCGCATCGCGAAGATCCGCCAGGAGACGCAAGCGCGCGCCGGCTCCAGGAAGCGCCCATTCTACATCATGGAGAAACAGGGTGCGGGACAGGTCGCGATCGTCGGCCCTCCAAACAGCGGAAAATCCCAGCTGCTCGCCTCCCTTAGCAACGCGGAACCGGAGGTCGCCCCGTACCCGTTCACGACCCGCTCGCCCCTGGCGGGCATGGTCCAATTCGAAAACGTTCAGATCCAGCTGGTGGACCTGCCGCCGTTGGCCCCCGAGGGATCTCCTCCTTGGCTCATGCAGGTGGTCAGGACCTCCGACGCCCTGCTCATAGTGTTCGACCTGGGGGACGACAACCTTCTCGACCAGCTCGACACCACCATGGCGCTCCTCCGCCGGGGCCGGGTTTGCATTGCGGAACAGCCGGTCGAACCCGGGGTCGTAAGGAAGAAAGCGGTGATCGTGGGCAACAAGCTCGACGCGCCCGGCGCGTCCGATCGCCTCGCCCTCCTCGACGAAGCAGTCGCCTCCGTCGCGCCCGGCGCGGCCGGCCGGCACGCGGGCGGGGGGGACGGGCTCGTCCTGCCGGTATCGGCCAGGATGGGGACGGGTCTAGATGAGTTGAGGCTGCGCCTTTTCGAGGTACTCGATGTGATCAGGGTGTACACCAAGGCACCCGGAAAACCCGTTGACTTCTCCGCCCCGTTCGTGCTGAAGAAGGGCACAACCATCGTCCAGGCCGCCGCCGCTGTCCACAAGGACATCGCGAAGAACCTAAGGTACGCTCGCGTGTGGGGCAAGACCACGTTCGAGGGACAGATGGTCCAGCGCGACTACGTGCTCGCCGAGGGCGACGTCGTCGAGTTCCACGCGTAGATTTCCCGGCTCCTCTCCACGCCCCCTCTCCTCGCCGGCCCGGCCGCCGAACGGCCCACTTCACGCGCGGGAGTCCGGCGCCATAGAATGCTACGGGCGAGAGGAGGCCGTCTTGGTGGCGACCGCGCAAACACGTCGGGCGCGAACAGGCCGGGAACGGATAGAAGGGGAGCGTAGTGCGCCGCGGATGGGCGAGGTGACGCCCCGGTTGACCCCGGGCGGTCGCCAGAACAACTGGTACTACGTCACTACCGCGGGGGCGCTCCGCTCCCTCAGGGAGCACTGCTCGGAGATTTCCTACCTGGTTCCCTTCTGGTACGGCATCACGTCTTCGGGAACCCTGGTGGACCAATCAGACCCGGAGACGAGGCGCGTCGCAAGGGAATGTGGGCTGCCCGTAATAGCGATCGTGCACAACTACTCCAGCCGCGAGGCGAGCGACCTGGTACACGAGGTCATCACCACCCCGAGTCCCAGGCAAAGCCTCACGAGGGCGATATTGGCCATGCTCAACAGGGAGCGGTACGCGGGTGTCAACATTGACTTCGAGTTCGTCCCGCCCGGGGACAGGCAGGCACTGACCGCCTTCGTCCGCGAACTGAACGTGGCGATCTCTCCGCTGGGCTATCTCCTCACCATCTCGGTGCCGGCCAAACTCCGAGAGGACCCCGCGCACCCGTTCTCAGGGGCCTTCGACTACCCCGCCCTCGGCGAGATCGCCGACTATCTATACGTGCTGGCGTACGACGAGCATTTCGGCACGCCCGGTCCGGTCGCCTCAACCGGTTTCGTCCGGACCGTGCTGGACTACGCGACGCAGGCCGTGGAACGCACCAAGATCGTGCTCGGGATGGCGGCATACGGGTACGACTGGGCGGGGGAAGCCGGGCTGCCCACCACACTCACACACTCCGGCGCGCTGGCGCTCGCCGAACGGCGCGGGGCCGTCATCACGTTCGATCGGGAGGCCGGGGAACCGACTTTCATGTACACCGAGGACGGCGTTGAACACACGGTCTGGTTCGAGGACGCGAGGAGCATGGGCCTGAAGCTGGAGCTGGCCCGGGCCAGGGACCTGCCGGGGATAGCGGTCTGGCGCCTCGGGCAGGAAGACCCGGAGGTCTGGCGACTTATCCGCCGGTCCTTCTAGCCCGAAGGTTCCCGTGGAAGTCCGGTCTAACCGTCTCCCTTCCGTTCCCCTCCCCTGGCGCCGTACAGCGCCCGCAGCAGTCCGCGCGCGAGGTTTATCCCCATCACGATCTGCGGCAGCCGGCCTCCGCCGGATTTCCCCGCCAGCGACGCCAACGCCAGGTTTTCGAGGAGGTGGCCTCCACTGTGCAGAAGGCTCTTGGTCTCGCGGGCCACCCCCCGAAACTCCCGCAAGGTACCCGACCAGTCCTCTTCGGCCCGCGCGAGCACCCTCGACAGGGTCTCCTCGACGCGGGACAGCGCCCGCCCCAGTCTGAACAACCCCACGAGTACCAGGACGAGGATCACCGTGTTAACTGCGATGCTCACCGCCGCCAGTGCCGTGACCACGTCGTGCGACATCACACCACACCCGGGGTTTCCTTCTCAACCTGTTCGAGCGCCTCGCGCACTTCCTTAGTCTTAGGCAACTTCTCCTTCAGCGCGCGGAGCATCTCTTTCGCCTTCGAGCGAACGGCGTCAGCCACTTCGTCCTTTCGTTCCTTGGCCTCGTCAACCAGTTCCTTGCCCTTCCTGGCGATGCTCTCCCTCGTTTCCCGGCCCGACGCCGGCGCGAACAGGACGCCCGCCGCGAACCCGATCAGCCCGCCCACGATAACCCCTGCAAGGAAATCGCCCCTGTCATTCATCTTCTTATCCCCCTTCCCTTGACCGTTCATGAACATCTATACACCTTATTTCCCCGCAGAATGCCAGAGTCCTGTGCGCCGGACCGACCGGCCCGCATCCACGTCAGCCCCCTATAAGAACACGGGGCTCTGCCTTGAGGCGGCTCCCCGCGCAGAATCTTGCTTCATAAACAATATCGGAGGCGTCTGTCGTGGGCGTTAGGCACCGAGCGAAGGGGCCGTACGCCCCGTTCCTGCTCACTTCGTTCCCGCGTCTTCACCGGTGCCCTCGACCTCGGACAGCCGCCTTTCCACCCGGGCGAGCTCCGCCCTCAGGACTTCCGCTCGCTTCCGCAAGAGATCCCGTTCGCTTTCAGGGGACGCCGGCATTTCCGACATCCTTCGACACCCCCACCACTCCCAGGGGCCCCCGGGAATGTCGCAAACACACCACCCGCCCCTGCCGGCGAGCCAGGGGCTCCCCGGACCGCCTTTCCAGAACCCCGGTCCGTACACATCTCTGCCTCGCATGCGCTTCGCCTCCCTTGAAGTCGTATCGCTCACCATCTCCACCTGGGTCCATATCCGCCCTTCCCGCATCGCGGTCCCCCACTTCGACCCGGGTGACCCGCGGTAGGACCCGACACCACGGCGACCGGTCCCCATCCACATTTCGGGCAGGACACCGGCGGGACTTCCTTGTCGTCCCCGGCCCTTCCGGTTCCCTGCCCTTCCCACTCCATCCCGCACTCGAGGCATCGGAGCCTGTTCCCTGCAAGCTCGTAGTTGCCCCCCTCGATGCGTATTGACCTTGCCTCGACAAGCCCCTTGGCCAGCTTGAACCTGGCACGCGCGAGCATCCTCTGGAAAGTGCTTTGGGATATTCCCATCCTTTCCGCACACTCATCCTGCTCCATTCCCTCGAGATCCTTGAGCCGCAGGGCTTCGATCTCTTCCACTGTGAGCACTTCTTCCTTGAGCTCGGCCATAGGAACCCCGGCAGGCTTGAAGTACCGGGCACCGGGAACAAATGAGACGCAACGCCTCCTCGGCGGCCTGGGCAAACCCATCACCTCTCCGCTCCAGTCCCATTATATGCATTTCGATGTGCATCCATACCCATTATGCCTCACGTGATGCCGGCTGTCAATGTCATCTTGGCGAGTACCCGGCGTCTCACGCCCACGAGTGACCAAGAGTTGGGGGCGGCGTCGGCACGCCGCCCCACTTGCGCTCAGGTATTACCGACCGAACACCCGCAAGCCCACGCGGAGTCCTGGGACCGGGAGGGCTGTCAGCCCTTGCCGTGCGCGCGCCTTCGTTGCAGCCTCTCGAGCCCTTCCCACTCGATCGGTTTCGTGGACTTGCCCGTCATGAGACCGAGGACGCCGGTCCTCATCTCGGCTTCTTTTCCGCCGCACACCGCGCACTCGCTCGGCTTGACCGGCGAATAGTCGGGTTCCTGGTACACGAATATCGCGCCCTCGTAATTCCTCATCACGACTCTGCCGTCCGACATGGACACGATGTAGTTCGGCATGAGCGGGATCTTGCCGCCCCCGTGGGGACCGTCGCACACGAATTGAGGAACGCACATCCCGGAAGTGTGACCCCGGAGTGACTCCATGATCTCTATGCCCTTGGCGATCTTGGTCCTGAAGTGCTCGATACCGGGGCTCAGGTCGCACTGGAATATGTAATACGGTCTCACGCGCATCTTCACCAGGCCGTGCACGAGCTGCCTCATCACGTACGGGCAATCGTTCACCCCCCGCAGCAGAACGCTCTGGTTCCCCACGGGAATCCCGGCGTCAACCAGCATCTCGCACGCCCTCCTTGACTCGGGCGTGATCTCCTTCGGATGGTTGAAGTGAGTGTTCAGCCAGATCGGATGGTACTTGCGGAGCATGCGACACAGATCCGCCGTGATGCGCTGAGGGAGCACCACCGGAGCCCTCGAGCCGATCCTCACGATCTCGATGTGCGGCATATTCCTGAGCTGTTGGATGATGTACTCCAGCCTCTCGTCGGGGACGAGCAGGCCGTCACCACCACTCAGCAGCACATCGCGGACTTGCGGCGTGTTCCTCAGGTAGTCCAGCGCCCTCTCGATCCTCTCGTCCGGAGCGGCCGCGTCCGTCTCGCCGACAAGTCGCCTCCTAGTGCAATGCCTGCAATACATGGAGCACTGGTCCGTGATGAGGAACAGCACCCTGTTCGGGTATCGGTGCGTCAAGCCGGGCACGGGGGCGTCCACGTCCTCGTCGAGTGGGTCCGCTTCGTCAACCGCGGCGAATTCAGTCTCCCTGATGGTCGGGATAGCCTGCCTGCGTATCGGGCAATTCGGGTCGCTCTCGTCCATCAGGGTGGCGTAATACGGCGTGATCGCCATGCGGAAAACCTTGAGAGTCTTTCGTACCCCCTCTTCCTCTTCATCGCTCAGCGTTACGACCTGCTTGAGCTGCTCGACCGTCGTAATCCTGTTCCGGACCTGCCACCGCCAGTCGTTCCATTCCGATTCCGCCACGTCCCTCCAGAGCGGGATCCTTCGGAAGTCCCTCATTTCAGCAATCCCCTTCCACGACAGTATCGCCGACAGTATCGTCGAGCCTGCAAGGTCGCTTCAAAGCAAGACCCATGCCGCGCTGCCGCACAAGGCGCGCGGTCTGCCCGGGAACGAACGGATGTGAGGATCGGGTCAGCCGACGCCCGTTCGGCGGCCGGCCCGCGGTCTATCCAGGTTGAGAGCCTTCAACCTGCGATACAGCGTCCTGAGGCCTATCCCCAGTTCGGCGGCGGCTTGCTTCTTGCCGTTCAGGTCCCACCCGGTGGCGTTCAGCGTGTTCTCGAGCAGCTCTTGCTCAAATCGGCGCACCGCCTGGTGCAACGACGGCGCGGGACTCGACCGCGCTTCGGCCCTCACGCGCGGCGGCAGGCTGCCCGCCTGGATGACCTCCCCCGGCTCCATGTTCACCGCGTACTCCACGGCGTTCTCGAGTTCCCTCACGTTTCCCGGCCAAGGATACTCCCTGATCAGCCGCATCGCCTCGGTCGAGAAGCCCGTCACCCGCCTGAACGCCTTCCGACGGAATCTCTCCAGAAAATGCGATGCCAGGATGTCCACGTCGCCCTTGCGCTCGCGCAGCGGCGGTATTTCGATCGGGACGACGTTCAGCCTGTAGTACAGGTCCTGCCTGAAGGTCCTGTTTTCGACCATCTCGGCCAGGTCCACGTTCGTGGCGGCGATCACGCGCACGTCAACCGGGACCGGAGTCGTGCCGCCTATCCTCTCCACGAGAAGGTTTTGCAGTACTCTCAGGATTTTCGATTGAAGGTGTAAGGGCATATCCCCTATTTCGTCGAGGAAAAGGGTCCCCCCGTCGGCGAGCTCGAATCGGCCGGGTTTCCCCCCTTTCCTCGCGCCCGTAAATGCCCCCTCTTCATACCCGAAAAGCTCGCTTTCGAGCAGCGTCTCGGGGAAACCTGCACAGTTCACGGCGACGAACGGGAAGGCCCGTCGGTCGCTGAGGTGGTGAATGGCCCTCGCGAACATCTCCTTTCCAGTTCCCGTCTCCCCCATCAAAAGGATCGTCGAGGTCCCGCGGGCGACCCTCCCGACCGATTCCTTGACCGACCTGATGGCTGGGCTCTCGCCCTTTATGTCGTCGAGAGTAACCACGGTCACGGCATCCGGCCTTCTCGGTACCCTCCGGAGGGATGACGCGCGCTCGGCGCCCGCGATCGCCGTCTCCGCCCGCGTCTGCTCGGCTATGGCAGCGATCAGCCCGGACAATTCGTTGAGTAGGTCCTGGAATACATCCCTATGCCGGTTGAGACGCCTGCGGCCCTCATCCGTGAAGGATGTGAGCGAGAGCACTCCCAGCGGTGACGTGTGTTCGCCGCGGATGCAGCTCGAGATTTCGACCGTCGCGGGGCAGCGTTCCTGGAAGCGGCAGCCCACGCACAAGTTCATGCGACCGGGTTCCGAGGCGATCACTTCGCCGCGGACCAGTACCTCGCGAACGAACGGGGCGTGTACGTCCCTGCCCTTTCGTTCCACGTACGTACCCGTGCTCGCCACGAGGTGACACTGTTCGTCAATGACAGCGACTTCCACGCCCAGGGCCTTCGACAACACGGAGACGAGACGCTGGATGGTGGGCCGGGCCACCTCGAGTGACGTCATCGTGAAGAACCCCCCGTTAACCCTGATTATACAGCCGCGCTGACGTGGCTGACAAATCCGGTGCCGGATCTGGCAACTCGCCGAGGGCCGATCCGGGCAGACCGTGTCATCAGGAACTGTGTACACGCGCCTTAGATTCGCGTCGAGCCGCCCGGGAGCCGGGTCCGCCGTTGGGTATACCTCTTGCACAGCCATACCTTTTGGGAAGAGAGAAACCGGGCGGGAGGGGTCGGTCGAGATGGGAATGTACGAAGACCTGCGGGGCAAGAGGGTGGTAATCACCGGCGCCGCAAGCGGCATAGGGCTCGCGACCGCCGAGCGGTTCCTCGGGGAAGGTGCCCGGGTGGCGGCCCTTGACTGCGACGGGGCCGCACTCGAACGAGTGCTGGCCGAGAAGCCGGGGCTCGCAGGGGGCGTCGTGGCCGACGTCAGCTCTCCGGACCAGGTCAGGAGGGCCTTCGAGGAAATTGACCAACTGCTCGGCGGCGTAGACATCCTCATCTCGAACGCGGGCATCAGCATTCGGAAGCCCTTCATGGACATCGAGTACGAACAGTGGTCGAGGGTCCTCGCGGTGAACCTCGGCGGCATGTTCCTTTGTTCGAAGGAGGCCCTCAAGAGGATGCTTCCGCAGAAGTCGGGCGTCATCTTGCTCACGGCCTCGACCAACGGGATGCAGGGCCATCCCCTTTACGCCGATTACAACGCTTCAAAGGCCGGGGTGATCCTCCTCGCCAAGACGATGGCGCTGGAGTTCGCGCCGTGGATCCGCGTCAACGCGGTGTGCCCCGGCTACGTGCTGACGCCAATGCAAATGGCGGAGTACACGCCCGAGATGATTGACGAGGTGAACAGGGGCATCCCCATGCGGCGACACGCCGACCCCTCGGAAGTGGCGGCGCTCTTCGCGTTCCTCGCATCGTCGCAGGCGGCGTACATCACGGGGCAGTACTATGCGATAGACGGCGGGGAGACCGCCTAGCCGGTTGGAGGGAAGGAACGTGAACCAGTATAGCATCTCCGACGTATTGTCCCTGAAAGGCAAGGTCGCGGTAGTGACGGGGGCGGCCTCCGGCATCGGCCTGGGGACGGCGAGGCGATTGGCCGAGGCCGGTGCGGCGGTCGCGCTGCTGGACATAAAGGGACCAGAAGGCGAGGCCGCGGCGAAGGAGATCCGCGACGCCGGGGGAAAGGCCGAGTTCTTCCTGTGTGACGTGAGCTCCGCCGAGGCTTGCCGGACGGCGGTCGCGGGCGTCGTCGAGCGCTTTGGACGAATTGACATTTTGTTCAACAACGCCGGCATCATGAGGCGTCGGACGATTCTCGAACTCGAGGAAGACGAGTGGGACCGCGTCATCTCCGTGACGCTCAAGGGCGTTTACCTGATGTCCAAGTACGTGGTCCCCGTCATGCGCGCCCAGGGAGGCGGCTGCATCATCAACACCGGCTCGGGGTGGGGGTTGAAGGGCGGCCCGAGGGCGGCGGCGTACTGCGCCGCCAAGGGCGGCGTGGTGCTCCTCACCCGTGCCATGGCGATTGACTTCGGGAAGGACAACATCCGCGTCAACTGCGTTTGCCCGGGCGACGTGGACACCCCGATGTTGAGGGACGAGGCGAGGCAGCTCGGCGTTGATGAGGCCGAGTTCCTGGCGTCGTCGGCGGACCGGCCCATCAAGCGGCTGGGCACGCCGCTTGACATCGCGGACGCTGTGCTTTACCTGGCATCCGACATGTCGAGGTGGGTGTCGGGAGCGGTGTTGCTCGTGGACGGAGGCGGGATGGCGTAGGCCGCGGCGCGGCCGGCCCGCCGGCGACCGAGTGGCAATTTGAACGAGGTTGGAGGGCTTTCAAATGGCGGACAGAGAACCCTTCGTGCATCCCTACATTCCCAACTCCGTCCCCGAGGTCAAGCGCCGGATGCTAGATGAGATCGGCGCGGAAGACATCGAGGACCTCTTCGAGCAGATCCCCGAACGCCTGAGGTTCAAGGGAAAGATGGGCATACCGGGGCCGTTGCGCTCCGAGTGCGAGCTCAAAAGACACGTCGAGAGCATCCTCCTCAAGAACAAGACATGCCGCGCGTATCTCAGCTTCCTCGGGGCGGGCTGCTGGCAGCATTACGTTCCCGCCGTGTGCGACGAGATAAACAGGCGGGCGGAATTCCTCACGGCCTACGGCGGAGAGCCCTACGAAGACCACGGCCGCTTCCAGGCGCTGTTCGAATACGAGAGCATGATGGCCGAACTGGTGGACATGGACGTCGTTAACGTCCCGACCTACGACGGCGCGCAGGCGGCGGCGACGTCCATCCGGATGGCGTCGAGGATCACGGGGCGGAAAGAGGCGCTCCTGCCCAGGACCATGAGCCCCGAGAGGCTGGCCGTCATAAAGAACTACTGCAGGCCCGACATCGCGATCCGCCTCCTCGACTACGACCCCGCCACGGGGGAACTGGACCTCGGCGACCTCAGGCGGAAGGCGTCCGGCGAGACCGCGGCCGTCTTCTTCGAGAACCCCTCGTACCTGGGCTTTGTCGAGACGCGCGGGGACGAGATCTCCCGCGTCGCCCACGATTCCGGCGCCCTGTCGGTTGTGTACGTGGATCCGATATCCCTCGGCGTCCTGGCGCCGCCGCCCGAGTACGGGGCGGACATCGTCTGCGGTGACATCCAGCCGTTGGGGATGCACATGAACTACGGGGGAGGGCACGGCGGGTTCATAGCCACGCGCGACGAGGTGCGGTTCGTGAAGGAGTACCCGTCGCGGCTTTTCGGCATAGCGACCAACGCCGAAGGCGAGTGGGTGTTCGGGGACGTCGCTTACGAGCGCACCTCCTTCGCCGTGAGGGAGAAGGGCAAGGAATTCGTGGGAACACACGCGGCGCTGTGGGGAATAACGGCCGGAGTGTACCTGGCGCTGCTCGGGCCGCGAGGGATCGCCGAGCTGGGCCGGACGATCATGCAGAGGACACAGTACGCCATGAAGCGCATCGCCGCAATCCGCGGCGTTAAGCTCCAGTTCGCGGCCCCCAGCTTCAAGGAGTTCGTAGTGAACTTCGATGGCACGGGAAGGACGGTCGAACAGGTGAACCGCAGCCTCTTCGAGCGCAAGATATTCGGCGGCAGGGACCTGTCGCGGGATTTCCCCGAACTCGGGCAGAGCGCGCTGTACTGCGTGACCGAAGTACACACCAAGGCCGACATTGACGCGCTCGTATCGGCCCTGAATGCCGCCGTGCAGTGAGAGAAACCCGACCGGAAAGGGATGAGACCGACGTGAAGAAAGGCGACAGGGACGTGCTGAGGCGGTTCCACGAGGCAAAGTGGGACGAGCCCGTGATCTTTGAGTTGAGCACCGCGGGAGAGCGAGGCGTCCTGCCGCCCGAGGTGGAAAAGGAAATCGCCGACGAGGTGGGCGACGGCGTCTCTTCCCTCCCCGAGTCCATGCGGCGCAAGCGACCGCCCGCCCTCCCCGAGCTCTCACAGGCCAGGGTGTTGAGGCATTACCTCCGGCTGTCGCAGGAGACCCTCGGGGCCGACCTCAACGTTGACGTCGGCCAGGGGACCTGCACGATGAAGTACAGCCCTAAGGTCAACGACCAGCTGGCCGGGATGCCCGAGATCACCGAACTCCACCCGCTCCAAGACGAGGCCACAGTGCAGGGCATCCTCGAAATCATGTACAATCTCGACCTCTTCATGCGCGAGATCTCCGGCATGGACCAGTTCAGCCTCCAGCCGGGCGGCGGTTCGCAGGCCATGGCCAACAGGGCCTGCATGATCCGGGCATACCATGAGTCCCGGGGCGACAAGAACCGCGACGAGATGCTGACCACCATCTTCTCTCATCCTTCGGACGCAGCGGCCGCGGCCGTCGCCGGTTTCAAGGTGATAACGGTCCCGCCCGGAAAGAACGGCTACCCCGACCTCGAAGCGTTTGAGAAGGCGATATCCGACCGGACGGCGGGGCTGATGATCACCAACCCCGAGGATACCGGCATATTCAACCCCGACATAGACAGGGTCACGCGGATGGTGCACGACGCGGGCGGCCTGTGCGCGTACGACCAGGCCAACGCCAACGGCATGTTGGGCATCACTCGCGCGAGGGAAGCGGGGTTCGACATGTGCTTCTTCAACCTGCACAAGTCCTTTTCGACCCCGCACGGGTGCGGCGGTCCCGCCTCGGCCGCACTCGGGGTGAGTCGCGAGTTGGCAAGGTTCCTGCCGGTGCCTATCGTCTCGTTCGACGGCCGGAAATACTACCTCGATTACGACAGGCCGGACAGCATAGGCAAGGTGCGCACCTGGTACGGGGTTCCGCCGGTGCATCTCAAGGCCTACTCCTGGATTGTGGCCCTCGGGGACGAAGGCCTGAAGGAAGTCGCGAGGATCGCAGTGCTGAACAACAACTACGTCATGAAGAAGGTGCTCGAGATGCCGGGGGCCTCCGCACCGTATGGGCGGGGAAGATACCGTCTGGAGCAGGTGCGGTACAGCTGGGAAAGGCTCAGGGAATTGACCGGGGTGACCACCGACGACATCCAGCGCCGCGCATTCGACTTCGGTGTTCACTACTGGACCAGCCATCACCCGTTCGTGGTGCCCGAACCGATGACGGTCGAGCCGACCGAATCGTACTCGAAAGCCGAGTTGGACGAATTCCTGAACATCCTGAGACACATCGTCCACGAGGCGCAGATGGAGCCCGAGAAGGTAAGGAATGCGCCGTACAACAGCGTCGTACGCAGGATCCCGTCCGCCCCGTTCGACGACCCGGACAGGTGGGCGATAACCTGGCGGGCATACCTCAAGAAACAGCGGCGGGAGCGCGCGCCCGGCGGCCATTGAGGCTGTGTCAGGCGCTATGCCAGCTGAATTCGCTCGCGATTCCGCGTCCAAAGCGAAACACATTGACGAGATCGCGGAGGAGTTCCCGACGGTCGGTCGAAGTAGATGCATAAACCCGCGGGGCTTGAGCGCATCGGCCTTGGATTTGTCTATCGCCAGTTGCAGCAGCTTGTAACAGTATTCATGGGCGTCAATGATGTCGGAAGCAGGAGGGGCAACGCGTCACATGCCTGGCGAACCACTCACCCTGTTCGTGAACGGCCTCATCAGGACCATGGACGGCGACAGGCCCACCGCCCGCGCCGTCGCGGTCAGCGACGGAAGGTTCGCGGCTGTCGGTTCAAACGAAGAGATCCTGGCGCTGCGGTCAACGGGCCTGTCCGCGGCCGGATCGGCCCGGGCGACAGCGACCGAGGTGGTGGACCTCCGCGGATTGACGGTGGTGCCGGGGTTGATAGAGAGCCACGTGCACCTGTACTGGCTGGGTCAGAGCCTCGCCCAACTCGACCTTTCCGACTGCCGTTCAATCGAAGAGATGAGGCGCCTCATATCGCGGCGGGTCGAGAAGATCCCGCCCGGAGCGTGGGTATTGGGCTGGGGATGGCATCAGGAGAGGTTCAGGGAGCGCAGAGACCCCGGCCTGGCCGACGTGGACGATATCACCCCGCTCAATCCCCTGTACCTGGTCAGATCCTGCACGCACACCGCCCTCGTGAATTCCGCCGCCTTACGCGAAGCGGAGATCCGCTCCTTCACCCCGGACCCGCCGGGGGGAAAGATAGTGCGCGATCCGGAGGGGCGTCCGACCGGACTGCTCCACGAAACGGCGATGCAACTCGTGTCGGGCCGAGTGCCGGAGCCGGACGAGCGCGGAAAGGCCGAAATCTTGCTCGCGGCGATGAACCACGTGGCATCCCAGGGGATGACCACCGTCCACTCAATAGACTCGGGCTTGTGGGACGTGTTTCATGGGATCAGGTCGAGCGGGGTCATGCCCGTGAGGGTGTATTTGAGCGAGCCTCTGACCTCGGAAGAGGAAATCCGCCTCGTCACGCGCCGAACCGGTCACGGGGACGAATGGCTGAGGACCGGCGCCGTCAAGTTCTGGGCGGACGGCGCTTTCGGGCCCCGCACAGCCGCGCTGAGGGAGCCCTACGCCGACGACCCCGGCAATACCGGGCTGCTCGTGCACGAGCCTCACGTCTTGAAGCGCTTGGTGACCACCGCGACGCGGGTCGGCAGGCAGGTGATGGTCCACGCTCTCGGGGACAGGGCGATGGACGTCACGCTGGACGCCATCGAGGAGGCCGTCAGGATCGGGGCGAAGCGACCCCGCATCGCCCATTGCGGCCTGGTAGACCAGGGGGTCCTGCGCCGCATGGTTTCCCTCGGTGTGGTCGCGGACCTGCAACCGGCGTTCATGCCGCACGAACACGAGTGGATGCCCCGCCGCATGGGTCCGTCCAGGGACGCCGTCACCTATCGCGTCAGGACCCTCATGGAAGCGGGCGTGCGTTGCACGGCGGGGTCGGATGCCCCGGTTCACAAGGCGAACCCAATGACAGGCATCTTCGGCGCGGTCGCGAGGACGGGATTCGACGGACGACCGCCGGGGGGATGGAACCCGTCCGAAAGGGTGTCCGCGGCGGAGGCCCTATGCATGTTCACCGCGAACGGTGCTTACGCGGAGTTCGCGGAGAACGAGAAGGGAATCATCAGGGAGGGATTCCTCGCTGACATGACGGTCCTCTCGGAGGACCTGCTGAAGAGCGACCCCATGGACATCCCCGCCGTGCGCGTCATGATGACCGTAGTCGGCGGGGAGATCAGGTGGAAGGCTTCGGACATGGAGTAGCGCCGCTCATCGCGGCCCCGGGGAGGTGGGAGTGCGCCGGACGAGTGCGTCTGCGGGTCTCTGGTTTCCAGCATCGCGGTCGGACTCAGAGACAGGACGGAGGGGATCGCATTGAAGAGGGCCATAGCTACAGCACTGGTCGCCGCGACAGTCGGTCTCGTCGTCGCCGGTTGCGGAGGGAGCGCAGGGCCGAAGACCATAAAGATAGGCCACCTCGCGAACGTGAGCGGGGACGCAGCCCCCTGGGGCCTTGCCGAAACCAACGGCGCCAAGCTGGCCGTTGAAGAGATCAACAAGGCCGGCGGCATCCTCGGCAAGCAGATCGAGTACGTGGTCGGCGACGCCCGCGGGAACGCCACCGACGGCGTGAACGCGGTAAAGAAATTGATCGAGCAGGACAAGGTGGTCTGCGTCATCGGGAGTAACTTCAGCGGGATCAACATTGCGACCGGCCCGATCTGCGAATCGTTGAAAGTGCCCCAAATCGGATCGTTCTCGACCAATCCGAAAGTGACGGTGGACGAGAAAGGGAACGTCAGACCGTACTCGTTCAGGATCTGCTTCATTGACCCGTACCTCGGCAGCGTGCTCGCCGACTACGCGGTCAACAAGCTCGGCAAGAAGAGGGCCGCGGTCCTGTACGAAGTGACTTCGGACTACTCGGTCGGCGTCACCGAGTATTTCGAAAATAAGGTCAAGTCCCTGGGCGGAGAAGTGGTGGCGAAGCAAGCCTTCAAGACGGGCGACGTCGAGTTCAGGCCGCAGCTCAGCGAGATCAAGCAAAAGAACCCCGAGGTGCTGATGCTGCCGCTCGCCATGTACAAGGACATAGCGATCATCGCCAAGCAGACCAGGGAACTCGGGATGAACGACGTGACGATCATAGGGGGAGACGGCTACGCCAACGCCATGCTGGACATGGCGGGCCAGGAGCTGCAGGGGAGCTTCTGGGTCACGCACTTCTCCTATGAAGACCCGGAGATGGCGAAGTTCCTCGAGAAGTACGTCGCCAAGTACGGGGACAAGAACCCCGAGGTCAACGCCGGCATGGGCTACGACCTCATCTACTTCGTGGCGGACTGCATAAAGCGGGCGGGCAAGGCCGAGGGTCCCGCCATCCGCGACGCGATTGAGAGCGCGAAGGACGTGAAGTTGACCCACGCGACCATCACGATGGATCCCAAGACCCACAACCCGCTGAACAAGTCGGCGGCCGTGCTGAAGGTCGAGGGCAAGGAAATCAGGTGGGTGGAGACCTACGCCCCCATGAAGTAGACGAGTCACGTGGTCCGGGCCCCGCTGAAGGCGCGCGCCGAGGATTCGGGCGCACTCTCGCCCGGCGGGGTCCGGGCCTCCCATCCGCCTGAGAAGGGGGACGACAGGTGCTGTCGGTGCGCGTGCTCCAACAGCTGGTGAACGGGGTCTCGATCGGGTTCATATACGCGTTGATCGCGGTGGGGTATTCGCTCATATACAGTATCCTCCGGTTCTCGAATTTCGCGCACGCCAGCTTCCTGGTCGTCGGCGCGTATTCGGGGTTTTTCCTGGTCACGGCGGCGTCGGCCCCGTTCGTGCCCGCCGTGTTGCTGGCGATGCTCACTGCGGGCGGGGCCGCCGTCGTCACCGAGCGACTCGCGTACAGGCCGATACGCGAAAGGAACAGCCCGACGCTGTACTTCATCATCGCCTCCATGGGCATCGCCATCTTCTGCGAGCAGACCATCATAGCGACCATCGGTCCGAAGTTCCGCACTTATCCCCGAGTCCTGCAGATCGTGAGCGTGGACCTGGGAAAGACGACGGTCGGCATCATGGACGTGGTCGCGGCGCTCATGGCGTGCCTGTCGCTGTCCGTCATGCAGTACTTTCTCTCGCGGACTAAGACCGGGTTCGCCATACAGGCGGCGTCATTCGACCTCCAGGCGGCGGGCCTCATGGGGGTCAACGTGAACTCCCTGGTCGGCTTCGTCTTCCTGATCGCGGGCGTCCTCGCGGGGCTGTCGGGCGTCTTCCTGGGCATGAAGTACGCGGTCTATCCGCAGCTCGGGTACCTCACCACGAAGGCGTTCGTGGGCGCGATATTCGGCGGCCTCGGCAGCCTTCCCGGGGCCATCGTGGGTTCGATCGCGCTCGGACTCCTGGAGACCTTCGTCGCGGCATTCATATCGTCCCAGTTGAGAGACGTGGTTGTATTCATTCTACTCATAGCGGTACTGCTCATCAGGCCCAGCGGTCTCATGGGGAAGTCCGTGGAGGAGAAGGTGTAAGGGGGGAGAGCGTGGCCTACTTCGAGGGAGTGGCGATAATCATATGCGTGAACTTGATGGGGGTGCTCGGCGTCTCCCTCCTCACGGGGTTTACCGGGATATTCAGCTTCGGGCACGCGGCGTACATGGCGATCGGGGCGTACACCTCGGCCATAGTGGTAGGCAGGTTCGGCATGCCGTTCGTCGTCGGGTTGATCGCCGCGGCACTGGTGGCAACGGCCGCCAGCCTCATCATCGGTTACCCCACCCTCCGACTCGTGGGTGACTACTTCGCGATTGCGGCCCTCGGCTTCGGGGAGGCCACGAGGCTTCTCCTGGACAACGGCGGCGACTTCACCGGCGGGCCGAGGGGGTTCGTGGGCGTCCCGAGGCACACAACCCTGCTCATCGCGGCTGTCATCGTGGCCGTCGGCGTGCTAGTCATGCGCAATATCATCGGCTCCCGGTTCGGCAGGTCCTTCCTCGCCATCAGGGAAGACAGGTTGGCGGCGGAGGCCATGGGCATAGACACGGCGAGGTTCAGGATCTTGTCTCTGGCGATAAGCGCCGCGTACGCCGGGGTCGCCGGCTCGATGTTCGCCCACTACCTCATGTACCTGCAGCCGGTGATGTTCGACATCAACAAATCCACGGAACTGGCTTCCACCGTCGTGTTTGGCGGGTTGGGAAGCCTGACCGGTTCGGTCCTCGCCTGCATCATACTCACCGCGATCCCGGAGCTCTTCAGGCCTTTCTACCTGTGGAGGATGGTGTTCTACGGCCTCGCCCTGGTGAGCACCATCGTTCTCAGGCCACAGGGCCTGCTGGGTTCGTACGAGTTCAGCGTCGCGGGGCTGAGGCGCCGCCTCGCCGGGCGCCGCCTCGCCGGAAGCCCCTCCCACAGGGCTGCCGAGGGGGACGCAGTGCGCGCCGACGCGGGTCCCCGGGGCGGCGCGAGAGACGGGGGAGGCCTGCCATGACGTTGCTGCAGCTGTCCGGGGTGAGCAAGAAGTTCGGCGGCCTCGCCGCCGTGTCCGATTTCAACCTCTCCATGGAGGACGGGGAGCTCGTGGGTCTCAT
>JANLGA010000032.1:0-14071 GCA_024653225.1 Bacillota bacterium
CCCGCGCGCCGCCGGGTGCGAGGTGGCGGGAACCCTCGCCGACGCGGTGGGGGCGGTCATTCCTGAGGTCGAGAAGGCGGTGCGACGAGGGGGTCGCCACGGTGACTGCGGCGCCTGACCGGTCCGCGGAGGCGCCGGGCGGGCTCGAAGGGGTACTTAACGTGCTGAAACCTCCCGGCATGAGTTCCCACGACGTAGTGGACTTCATCAGGAAGATCGGGGGAAGAAGGCGGGCGGGCCACTCGGGTACGCTCGACCGAGCGGCCGCAGGGGTGTTGGCGGTCTGCGTCGGGCGGGCGACGAGAATCGCCGAGTACCTCAGCGCCTGCGGCAAGGAGTACCGCGTCGAAATCGCGCTCGGAGAGACGACCTCGACCGGCGACGCCACTGGGTACACGACGAGGGAGGAGGACGCATCCGCGCTGTCTTTCGATGATCTCCGGAAAGCCGTGGGGCGGTTCACGGGCCGGATCATCCAGCGCGTCCCGGCGCTCTCGGCGAAGAAATTCGCGGGCATGCGGTCGTACGACATCGTGCGTTCGGGGGGAGTACCCCCGGAGCGCACGACCGCAGTGTACGTCGAGAGGATAGACGTCGTGGAATTCAGGGCGGGGCGGCGGGCGACGGCCGTCCTGGACGTGGCCTGTTCCGCCGGAACGTACATCAGGGCCCTATGCTCAGATATTGGACAGGCACTTGGTTGCGGAGCGCACATGTCATTCCTGCTGAGGACGCGCACGGGACCGTTCGCCATCGAGGACGCCATGACGCTTGAGGAGCTGGGGGCGGCCGCGTCCGGCGGTCGCCTGTGCGAACTCGTGGTGGGAAGTGACCGGGCACTGGGGTTCCTCAAGGGGTTTGAGATCGATCGCTCGGGGCTGAGGAAGGTGTCCCAGGGCCGCGCCCCGGAGAATGGCGACATAATAAAGGTTATGGAACCGTCTGTGTCGCCGGCCGCGGGATCTGATACCGCGCGGCTTGAGAGTTCGTCCGACCCGGAACGAGGCGAGCTTGTCAGGCTCCTCCGCCCGGAAGGCGGCCTCGCGGCCGTTGCGCGCGCGACGACCTCGTGCGGCCGCGTAGAATTCTCGCTGGAGAAGGTATTCCTGTGACCATGAGAGTCGCGAGGTCCATAGAGTCGGTCGCCGGCCGGACCGGCGAGACGGCGGTGGCGCTCGGGTTCTTCGACGGTGTGCACCTCGGCCACCGCTTGTTGATCTCGGACCTGGTGAACGCGTCACGGGCCTCGGGTCTCGTGGCGACATGCCTGACATTAGACCCACACCCCTGCGCCATCCTCGGGGAAGGACGCGACGAGCCGAAGCTTCTGACGAGCCTGGACGAGAAGCTGGGCATGCTGGAGTCGCTGGGAATCGAGCTGTGCGTGGTGGCCCCTTTCACCCGTGAATTCTCCCTTCTTACGCCGCGTGAATTCGCATCGTCCGTGCTGAAGGACGCCCTCGGGGCGCGCATCGTCGCCGTGGGGTACAACTACACGTTCGGCAGGGGAGCGACGGGGACGTCGGAGGAGCTGGTGAGGCTCGGTTCCGCGCTGGGGTTCGAAGTGCGCGTTCGCAGTCCGGTCATCGTTGACGGCGAGCCGGTATCGAGCAGCGCCATACGCGGTGCGCTCGCTGCAGGTGAAGCGCGCCGGGCCGCGCGGATGCTCGGGAGGCCGTACTCACTTTCCGGCGTGGTGGCGAAGGGCGACGGCCGCGGGAGATCCCTGGGAATACCGACAGCCAACATACGGATTCCGCAGGGCCGCCTCCTCCCGGCGGACGGTGTCTATGCCGGGACCGCGGCGATTGAAGGCGGGCGCTACCCCGCGGTCACCAACGTCGGATTGAGGCCGACGTACCCCTCGGCCCGGAGGACCGTGGAGACACACATCCTGGACTTCTGCGGCGATATCTATGGCCGCCCGATCGAGGTCACCTTCTTGCAGCGGCTGAGGGACGAGATGCGTTTCCACAGTGGGGAGGCGTTGAGGGAACAGGTGGCCGCCGACGCCCGACTCGCGCGGGAGATCGTCGGGGCCCGGAGTGCGGTGGACCAAGGGGACGCATGAATGGAGGTGCGCCGTATGACAGCTTGCGAAGTAATCATGAAAAAGCGGAACGGGCTGCCCCTCACTCGCGACGAGATTCGCTTCATAGTGCGTGGGTTTGTCGAGGGCGGGATCCCCGACTACCAGATGGCCGCATTCCTGATGGCCGTGTACTTCCGCGGGATGACGCCGGTCGAGACCGCCGAGCTGACGACGGCGATGGCCGAATCGGGCGACCTCGTGGACCTTTCCTCGATTCCGGGGCCCAAGGTGGACAAACACAGCACGGGCGGAGTCGGAGACAAGACGAGCCTCGTCCTCGGACCGATGGTGGCGAGCGCCGGCGTGGTCGTTCCCAAGATGTCGGGCAGGGGTCTCGGGCACACCGGGGGCACGCTCGACAAGCTGGAGTCAATACCCGGGCTCCGGGTCTCACTGTCACTCGAGGAGTTCCTGTCCAACGTCCGGAGGATAGGCATCGCGATCGTCGGTCAAACGGCTCGGCTCGTCCCGGCGGACGGCAAGATGTACGCGCTTCGAGACGTGACCGCCACCGTGGACAGCATCCCGCTCATCGCCTCCAGCATCATGTCGAAGAAGATTGCCGGCGGCGCAGACGGCATAGTCCTCGACGTGAAGTTCGGGAGCGGGGCGTTCATGAAGACGTTTGAGAGCGCGCTCGAGCTCGCCCGATCGATGGTGGACATCGGCGCGTCGGTAGGCCGCCGGACTGTCGCTGTCATCTCCTGCATGGAGCAGCCGCTCGGTCGCGCGGTCGGGAACGCGCTCGAGGTGCGCGAAGCGCTCGAAACACTGAAGGGCCGGGGTCCGGATGACCTTCGCGAACTATGCCTCGAGATCGGCTCCCGGATGCTCTGGCTGGCCGGAAAAGCCGATGACGCGGAATCCGGCCGCAGGCTGCTGGAGGAGCGGCTTCGCTCCGGGCAGTGCTTGGACAAGTTCAGGGAAATGGTGGAGGCACAAGGGGGGGATGCGTCGGTCGTGGATGACTACTCGATCTTGCCGAAGGCCGCAGTCGTGAGGCCCGTGACCGCCGCGTCCACCGGGTACGTACGCTCCGTTGACGCTCTGACGATCGGCAGGGCGGCCATGGGCCTGGGCGCGGGCAGGGAGGTCAAGGGGGCGGCGATAGACCATTCGGTCGGCATCGTGCTGGAGAAGAAGGTCGGCGACCGCGTCCGGGCGGGAGACGTCCTGGCATGGTGTCACGCACGCGATGACTCGTCGGCGGAATCGGGAATTGACGCGGTACGGTCGGCGTACGCCATTGCGCCGGAAATACGGGCGGGGTACAGGCTGATCCACGCCGTGGTGTCGGCGCATGGAGTGGAAGCCTACGGTACGGGGGGATGACCGTGCGGTGGGTCAATGCTGGAACGGGTCCGGCTCTCCGAGAGGACGAATGTCGCCTGCTCGAGGCTGCCGCCGCGGCCAGGGAACTGGCTTACGCCCCCTACTCGGGCTTCAAGGTCGGGGCCGCCGTCAGTTCGGCCGAGGGAATGACGTACGCGGGCTGCAATGTCGAGAACGCGTCGTACGGACTGACCGTGTGCGCGGAGAGAGTGGCGGTATTCAATGCGGTGTCGTCGGGGGTCCGTCAGTTCACGACGGTGGCAGTCGTGGGGAGCGATCCTGAGCCGGCGGCCCCGTGCGGTGCGTGCCGCCAGGTCATCGCCGAGTTCTCCCCCGACGCCGTGATACTGATGGCCGGATCGGAAGGGCGAGTGATCAGGGGCTCGGTCGCCGGGTTGCTGCCACACCGATTCTCGCTCCGGCCGCGCCCGGCCGGGCGCTGAGAGCCCGCAGTGGATCGCCCTCTGGGTATTCATGCGATCCGGCCGACACCCGACAGTCCGGCCCCGGATCCGATGGGCGCGGGAACTTTCAACTCTTCCGCCCGTCTCTTGAGCCGGAGCAGTAGTGCCACTGAACGGGGGTGTGCCGATGAAATCCCTTTGCCGGACGGGACTGGCGGTACTGGTGTTGATCGCGACGGCCGGGTGCGGTGTGCCGGGCTTGCCGGCGAAGAACCCCGGCCCGCCTTCAGCGGGTGCGGAATCGAACCGGGCGCGGGACACGGGTCCTGTGACGCAGCCGCATCCGTCGGAGGGTCTCGAGGAGTTGCTGCCGTTCCCGAAGGAGGAGCTCGGGCGAACCTGGGCAGTGGGCCCGGGGTTGGTCCTCCTGGAGCATGTGCGCGGGGACGACACGGCTTTCTTCCTCTATGAAGCCGAAGCGCGGCGCGTGGACTGCATTGTGGGAGTCGTTGAGAGCGCCAGGTTCAAGGGCATCGAGGGGGAAGAGATGGTATTCATGGGCAGGGGCGGGGACGACACGCAGAACTTCGATTTTCCCTACACCCTCAGATACGAACTGCACACCGGCCGGACCTCGAGGGAATACGCCTACCTGCCGTTGGACCAGGCCGTCGCCCTGGGAAAGAACGGGTGGCGGCAGGTGCTCTCCGACGTCCGCCTGGATGACGGGGCGATCGTGCTCGATCTGACCCCCGCCGAGGGGCAAGTGCTCGCCGGGGCCCACAACAGGCCCCTCACGACCGTGAGGCGCGTCGAAGGCAAGAAGGCGATGCTCCTCACGTTGTACGGGGTGGAACCCGGGGAGCGAGTGAAAACGCTGAGAGACGGACTGTCAGTGACCCCGAGGGTCGGCCGACAGATCCCGGTCGTCCAGCTTAGCGTCCGCTCCGAGCCCCATGGCAAACCCGCGTCCCAGGATCTCGAGCTTTTCTCGCAGGGATTCCCTTACGGGCTGAAGCTGAGGGACATCGCATCCCTGGAAACGGCGCCTCGCACCAGCCTGGAGCTCGCCCTGGGCGACGCTTCCGAGTATACGCTGGAGACAATTCGCCCGGGCGAGACCGGCGGGGCCCTCAAGTTCACGATCAGGTTCAGGTGAGCCCCGAGCCCGCCAGATCGGTCGGGCCCGCTCGGCGGCGGGCCCGACGGCGTTCCGTGGAGCGGCGCGAAGCTTTGGCGCAATTTACAAGGTAAACTGGTTATGCTAGAATCAGATGGAATCCCATTGGTGAACCACGCTCTAGGTTTGCCGAGCTCTCCGGCGGCATTCTTGGAGGGTGGGGATGGGCCCATAAGGAGGTGGCGGGGTGTCGCTGAACGCCGAGAAGAAAAAGGGCATTATCGAGCAATACAAGAGGCACGAGAAGGACACGGGCTCGCCGGAAGTTCAGGTGGCGATCCTCACAGAGCGGATCAACTACCTGACGGAGCACCTGAAGGAACACAAGAAGGACCACCACAGCAGGCGTGGACTGCTCAAGATGGTCGGACAGAGGCGGGCTCTCCTGAACTACCTGAGAGACAGCGATATCGAGAGATACAGGGCAATTCTGGACAAACTCGGACTCAGAAGGTAAGGAGCGGGGACCCGCTCCTTTCTGGTCGAGACCGGCGGCGGTCTTGCCGGGATCCGGGCGGCCGAGCGAGCTTCATGCGTCTGTACAAGGTGCAAAGGGGGACTGCAGGGAGTGCAAATGACGGTGCAGCATGAGGAACGGCCGACGAGCGTGCCGGAGCGGCAAACCCACGTGTTCGAGACGAACCTCGCGGGCCGGCCGTTTTCCATAGAGATCGGGAAGGTGGCTCAGCAGGCCAACGGGGCATGCATCGTCCGTTACGGAGACACGGTGGTACTCGTGACGGCCACGGCCTCAGCCGAGCCGAGGGAGGGCGTGGATTTCTTCCCGCTGACGGTGGACGTGGAGGAAAGATTGTACGCCGTCGGCAGGATACCGGGAAGTTGGGGGCGCAGAGAGGGGAGGCCGCCCGAGAAGGCGATCCTGATGGCGCGCCTCACCGACCGTCCGATCAGACCCCTGTTTCCCGAGGGCTTCAGGAACGACGTGCAGGTAGTCGTAACGGTCCTATCGGTGGATCACGACCACTCTCCCGAGGTGGCGGGCATGATCGGTGCGTCCGTGGCCCTGGTCGTGTCGGACATCCCGTTTTCGGGGCCGATCGGTGCGGTGGAGGTCGGAAGGGTTGACGGGCGCATCGTGATCAATCCCACCAGCGAAGAGTCGTCGAGGAGCGATTTGAGCCTCATCGTGGCCGGCACCAGGGACGCGGTGCTGATGGTGGAGGCCGGGGCGAAGGAAGTGCCCGAGGAGGACATCATCGAGGCCATCATGGCGGGCCATCGGGAGATCAAGTCGCTCGTCGAGTTCCAGGAGCGGATCAGGGAGAGTGTCGGGAAACCCAAGAGGGAGGTACAGCTATTCGAACCCGACGCGTCCGTGGACCGGCAGGTCAGGGAGTACGTGACGCAGCGGATCCGCGACGCGATCGTCATTGCGGATAAGTCGGAGAGGGAGGCGGCCCTCGACAACATCCAGGCGGAGGCGAAGGCGCACTTCGAAGAGGTGTTCCCCGAGAAGGGGGCCGACGTCGAGGCGGTTCTGCGCAGGGTCCTGAGGGAAGAAGTCCGTAAGATGGTAACGGAGCGGGGAGTGCGGCCGGATGGAAGGGGACCCGATGATATCCGCCCGGTGTCGTGCGAAGTGGCCCTGCTCCCCCGGACCCACGGTTCGGGCCTGTTCACCAGGGGGCAAACCCAGGTGCTCAGCGTCGCGACGCTTGGCGCGGTCTCGGACGTCCAGGAACTGGACACCATATCGGAAGAGGAGTTCAAGAAGTACATTCACCACTACAACTTCCCGCCTTACAGCACCGGTGAAACCAGGCCCCTACGCGGCCCGGGGCGCCGCGAGATCGGCCACGGTGCCTTGGCGGAGCGGGCCCTGTTGGCCGTGCTGCCTCCGGACGACGAGTTCCCCTACACGATAAGGGTCGTCTCGGAAGTGTTGTCGTCCAACGGTTCCACCTCGATGGCGTCGGTGTGCGGAAGCACCCTGGCGCTGATGGACGCGGGCGTTCCCATCAGGGCGCCGGTGTCGGGGGTGGCCATGGGGCTCGTGAAGGAAGGCGAATCGGTGGTGGTCCTCACGGACATCCAGGGGATGGAGGATGCCCTGGGCGACATGGATTTCAAGGTGGCGGGCACCCAGAAGGGGGTCACGGCGCTCCAGATGGACATCAAGATAGCGGGTGTTGACCGTGCGATCCTCGAGACGGCGCTCCACCGTGCCCGCGAGGCCAGGCTGGCCATCATGAAGAAGATGCTGGAGGCGATACCGGCCCCGAGGCCGGAACTCTCGCCCTATGCGCCGAGGATAGTCGTCATCGAGATAGACCCCGAGAAGATCCGCGACGTAATAGGACCGGGCGGCAAAGTGATCAACAAGATAATCGCGGAAACCAATGCAAAGATAGATATCGAGCAGGATGGAAAGGTGTACATCGCCGCCGCGGACTCCGCGGGCGGCGAGAAGGCGGTCAAGATGATCAGGGCTCTCACCCGGGACGTAGAGGTCGGCGCCGAGTACCTCGGGAAGGTGACGAGGATAACCAACTTCGGGGCTTTCATCGAGATACTGCCCGGGAAAGAGGGGCTTGTCAGGCTGTCGGAGATCTCGGACGAACGGATCAGGCGCGTGGAGGACGTTTTGAACGTCGGGGACGAGGTCCTGGTCAAAGTGACCGAGATTGACCGCCTCGGGCGCATCAACCTGTCCCGCAGGGCGGCCATGGCCCAGAAGGATGGCGACCGCGGCGACAACCGCGACGATCACAGGCGACCGAGGAACGAACCGAGGAGAGGCAGGCGCTGGGACCACGGGGACAACCCGGGCTTCCGGCGGGGCGCGGAACGGGGGACGGAGCGCGGAGGGAGAGCGTAGACGCGTGAAGCTGGGCGCCCACGTGTCAATCGGACGGGGGTTCGCCGCGGCCGCGGCGGAAGCGGTCGCCCTGGGGTGCGAAGCGATGCAGGTGTTCTCCAGGAGCCCAAGGGGAGGCAAGGCCAAGCCGATTGCCGAGGAGGACGTGTCCCTCATGAAGGGTTCCCTTGAGAGTGCCGGCATCCGCCCTCTGGCGGTGCACGTGCCCTATTACGTGAACCTGTGCTCGCCCGACCCCCGCACGTACGAATACAGCGTGCAGGTCCTCCTCGAGGACGTGGAGAGGGCGGCGGCGCTGGGGGCTTCGTTCCTGGTGGTCCACCCCGGGCACGGGGATGCGGGGGAATCGAGCGGGCTCCAACGGCTCGCCACTGCCCTGCGGAGGGCCTGCCTTTCCGCCGCCGGCGGCGAGCGCATTCTGATCGAGAACACGTCGGGGCAGGGACACGAGGTCGGAGCAGACCTCGATGAAGTAGCGCGAATCCTCGAGATGGTCGGCGTTCCCGACCGCACCGGGGTATGCATCGACACGTGTCACGCACTCGCTTGGGGGTATGACTTGGGGAGCGACCGTGCAGTCTCCGAGTTCGTGCGGGAAATCGACCGCGCGGTGGGGTTGCACAGGGTGTTCCTGGTACACCTCAACGACTCGAAGTGGGCGATGGGGAGCCGTCGCGACAGGCACGAGCACATCGGCCGCGGCGCGATTGGTCTGGCCGGGTTCAAGGCGATAGTGAACCACGAGGCCTTTCGGGGATTGCCCGGGGTCATCGAGACACCCGTGGAGGACGACCGGTCAAACGCGGCGAATCTCGAGGTGCTTCGCGGCCTGCGTTCGTCATGACGGCGGCCGGAGCCGTCCTCCTTGTGCTGATCTTCGCCGGTGCCGGTGTCGTGCGTGCCACCCCGCACGGGGACCGAACGGTTGCGGGCAGGCTGTTGTGGGGGGCACCCGCACGCGCCAGCATAGCCGGGCGCCCGGTGTCGGGCATGACCTTCGAAGAAGTGGAATCCCTCGTGTGGTCGCTCCAGGGGACGTTGAGGCTTCCGCCCAAGAACGCGTCAATCGATCGCCGGAGCGGTCGAATTGAGCCGGGGCGGGATGGAGCGACGCTTGACGTGGAGCTTACCCGCGCCGCAGTCATGGGCGCGGGCGAGGGCGAGACAGTGATGCCCCGCACCACCAGGGTGCGCCCGCGCATTTCCGCGGAGGATGTACCCCGTCTGACCAGGCCCCTGGGGTCATATGCGACCACAGTCGCGGGTTCCCCTGAACGCCGGGAGAACATAAGGCTGGCGACGCGCAACCTCGACCGAAGCCTCATCGCGCCCGGCGAGATATTCTCCTTCCTCGAAACGCTCGGACCGACGACGCACGAGCGCGGGTTCGTTGATGCGCCCGTGATAGTCGGCGAGGAGTTCGTACCCGGCCCCGGCGGAGGGGTGTGCCAGGTCGCGACAACCATCTACAACGCGGCGCTGGAAAGCGGACTTGCAGTGGTGGAGCGGCACCGCCACACGAAGCCGGTTTCGTACGTTCCCGAGGGGATGGATGCCGTTGTGGCCTCGTGGGGCCTCGATCTCAAGATTCTCAATCCGACGGACCACCCGGTAATGTTGAGGGTGAGTCTTGATGGACGGAGGCTGATGGCGCGATTCCTCGGCCCGTGACGCACATGCAGGAACCCGTGAGAGTGGTGCTGCCGAGCGGTCTCCGCGTGATCGTGGACGAGGTACCGTCCGCAAAGTCCGTGTCTGTCGGCGTGTGGGTTGGAGCGGGCTCGCGACACGAGCCGTCGGACCTGCACGGCGTGTCGCACTTCATCGAGCACATGCTCTTCAAGGGGACGAAAGGTCGTTCGGCCAAGGAGATAGCCGACACCATCGAGTCGCGGGGCGGTCAGCTCAATGCGGTCACGACCAGGGAGTGCACGTGCCTGGATGCCAGGGTCCTGGGCGACGACCTGGAGGTCGCGCTGGATGTACTGTCGGACATGGTGAGCCGACCGACGTTCGCGCCCCCTGACATCGAGAAGGAGAAGCGGGTCGTTATAGAGGAGATCAGGTCCTCCGAGGACGTTCCCGAGGAGAATGTCCACGAGCTGGGGGTGCGCGCGGCCTGGCCGGAGAATCCCATCGGCCGCGACACTCTCGGCACTGTCCGGGGCGTTCGCGGGCTCGACCGGGACGCGATCATCGAAGCGTTTCGCGCGCGGTACGTCGCGGGGAACATGGCGGTAGTCGCCGCGGGCAACTGCTCGCACGAGAGTGTCATTTCCGCGGTCGAGAGGTGGTTTCAAGATGTGCCCCGGGGGCGGTTCCTACCCGCGGTCGTTCGTCCCGAGGTGTGCGCGCGGACGCTGGTACAGACCCGGCGCACCGAGCAGGCGCATCTTTGCGTGGTGTCGCCGGGGGCCGACGCGGGTTCCCCGGATTCCTACGCGCTGCATCTGCTGGCGATGATCCTGGGAGGCGGGTCCGGCTCCCGCCTTTTCCAAGCCGTCAGGGAGGATCGGGGCTTGGCCTACTCGATCTACACGTACCATTTGGGGTACAGCGACTGCGGCCTGCTCATCACGTACGCGGGGACAAGCCCGTCGAGTGCCCCCGAGCTCGAAACCGGGATCTTCCGCGAATACGAGCGTGTCGCCGAGCGGGGGCCGACGGCAAGAGAGCTGTCGTCCGCCAAGATGCAGGCGAGAGCGGCTCTGCTGATGAGCCTCGAGAGCGTGTCGGCCAGAATGGACCGGTTGGGCAAGTCCGAAATGACGCTGGGGCGTCCCGTTACGGTGGATGAGGCCCTGGCTTCGGTCGAGGGTGTCACCCTCGCGCTGGTTACGGAGGTCGCCCGGCGGACGCTCATCCCGAATCGGTCCTCCGTGGCATGGATTGCCCCCGGCGCGGGGAAAGGAGGGGGTCGAGACGGACAAACTGGATGAGATATTCCGCCTGCAGGGGAAGTTCGACGCGGACCTGGCGCGTTCCCGGGGACTGTCATTCAGTTTCGAGGAGTGGATGCAGAAGGAGGCGATGGCCATGACGGCCGAGATCGGGGAGCTCCTCGAAGAGGTCAACTTCAAGTGGTGGAAGAATCCGAGGCCCATAGACCTCGCGAGGATCAGAGAGGAGCTCGTGGATATACTCCACTTCCTGGTCGCGGCGTGCATCAGGGCCGGCCTCGACGCCGAATCGCTGTATCGCGAATACGTGAAGAAGAACAGCGAGAATTTCCGCAGGCAGGACGGCCGGTCCGAGAGGCGGGAATACTGTGCCCCTACTGGGTCCTCTCTCCGGGGTGACCCCGAGGAGTGACTCATCAAGCCGTCCGCACCGCCATATACAATGGTGATGCAGGACGGGAGGGGTCTCCATGGCAGCGGGGTTGTTCCTGGGCGTCGTCGTCGGGTGCGCCGCGGTCTCCGTGTTCGCGAGAGCCGCTCAGATCCGCCGTACCCTCGACCTGAGGGCCCCCGGGGAGGTGCAGCCGCAAGCCTCTCCCCTTTCTAAGGCGCTCGAGGAGGCTTTGGCCACCGCGGCCGGCATCTATGTCGCCCTCTCCGCGACGGCGTCTTTCCTCGGCTTGAGAATCCCCGATGTGAGTTTGCCCGGGGGGATCCGCATCAACCCGGTTCCCGCGCTCGCCCTTCTGCTCACTATCGTACAGCCGCTCTTCGGGCGGTGAATGCCGAATACCTCGCAGCGCACTGAGCAGAATAAGGGCGGAAAGCATCACGTCGGGAGGGCTGCAGGATGAACAGGACGGTAATAGGCGTGTTCAAGTCCAGGGGCCAGGCGGACAAGGCCGTGGACGAGTTCAGGACGAAAGGCATCAGCGAGAGGGACATAAGCGTGGTCGCCCGCGAGGAGAAGGCGCGCGGTGGAGAGGGCGGGGGCGAGCGGGGTTCCCTGGTCTCCGGCGTAGGCGGTGAGAGGCTTCGCTCGGGCGTCGCCACGGGTGGAGCCCTAGGGGGCCTCGCCGGCATCCTGGCCGGCGTGGGTGCGCTTGCCGTGCCCGGTATAGGGCCCATTGTGGCCGCGGGCCCGGTCGCCGCGGGCCTGACCGGGGCGTTGACGGGGGGAGTCGCGGGGGGATTGGTGGACCTCGGGATCCCCGAGGAGCGGGGAAGGTATTACGAGGGACGCGTCCGGGAGGGTGACATAGTGGTTGCCGTCAAGGCCGACGAAAGGAAGGTCGAAGAAGCCGCCCAGATAATGAGGCGAAACGGTGCCTCCGATGTCGAGACACACTGACGAGCGCGCGAATCTTGTCCAGCGGCGGGGTGCGGTTCACCAGGACCGCACCCCGTCCCGTTGAATATACTGGCAAAGGGCGTTCGCGTTCGACCGCCCGGTATCTACGGGGGGTAGTGTGACATGTTCCTGGAGGGGAAGAGGCTGGGGGTTTGCGTCACCGGGTCCTTCCACAACATACGGAAGGTGCTCGGGGAGTTCAGGCGCCTCAGGGAGGAGGGCGCCGACCTGACGCCGATCGTATCGTGGTCGGTCGCCAACTTGGATACGAAGTTCGGAGCGGCGGCGGAGGTGCTGGGAGAAATCGAGGAATGCACCGGGAAGAGGCCCCTCAGGACCATTCCCGAGGTCGAGCCGCTCGGACCGCAGAAGTCGTTGGACCTCTTGATCGTCGCGCCGTGCACGGGCAACACGCTGGCCAAGATAGCGAACGGGATAACCGACGGTCCTGTCGCGATGGCCGTGAAGTCCACGCTGAGAAACTCGCGACCCGTCGTGTTGAGTGTGAGTTCGAACGATCTGCTCGGGCTCGGCGCGAGGAACCTTGCGACCCTGCTGTGCGTCAGGAACGTGTACTTCGTCCCTTTCGGACAGGACAAACCGTTCGAGAAACCCGCCTCGCTCGAGTCGGACCATTCTCTCATAGCGGAGACGGTGAAGAACGCCTTGCAAGGAAAGCAGAGTCAGCCTATCCTAGTACAGAGGCAAGGGACGTAGCTGAGCCGGCGAAGGAGGAAGGCTTCATTGGCGGGGTACAGGGTGGCCGTGGTGGGGGCTACCGGCGCCGTCGGGAGAACCCTCGTGCAGGTGCTGGCGGAGAGGTCGTTTCCCGTCTCCGACTTGAAGTTGTACGCCACTGAACGATCGGTCGGCACCGGCATCCGTTTCGGAAATGAGCTCCTGGAAGTCCGGAGACTGGACGAAGGAGAGCTCGACGGCACGGAGTTCGCCTTCTTTTGCGCCACTGCCGAGGTGAGCCGGAGGCTGGCACCGAGGCTGGCCTCAAGGGGCACAGTGGTTATTGACAAGTCCAGCCACTTCAGGATGGATCCGGGAGTCCCACTGATCGTCCCCGAAGTGAATGCGGAGGCTCTAAGGCACCACGCGGGCATAATATCGAGCCCGAACTGTTCGACGATACAGGTCGTCGTGGCCGTTAACCCGATCCACCTTATGTCGCCCGTCAGGCGCATGGTGGTCGCGACGTACCAGGCCGTGTCCGGCACGGGGCTCGACGGGGTGGATGAACTGTCCCGACAGTCGCGGGCGGCGCTCGAAGGCGCCGAGGCGTCCGGGAGCGTGTACCCGCGTCGGATCGCGTTCAACGTCATCCCCCAGATTGACGCGTTCGAGCCCTCCGGCTTCACCGGGGAGGAAATGAAGCTGGTGCGCGAGACCAGAAAGATCATGGGAGACGAGGGTATCAAGATCACGGCGACGTGCGTGCGCGTGCCGGTGTTTCACTGCCATTCGGAGGCCGTCATACTTGAGACGCGGGACCCGCTCGATGCGAACGAAGTGCTGGAACAGCTCGAAAAGGCCCCCGGCGTCCGGCTGTCGAGGGGGGAGAGCGGTTATCACACCCCCGCCGAGTGTGCGGGACGCGACGAGGTATTCGTCTCCCGCGTTAGGCAGGACCCCTGCCTTGAGAACGGCCTGAGCATGTGGGTGGTTGCCGACAACCTCAGGAAGGGGGCGGCTACGAACGCGGTTCAGATCGCCGAATGCATTGCCGGAAGGTGAATTCGGAGGCTTCGCGATGGATCGGAAGAAGATAGTGATACAGAAGTTCGGCGGCACGTCGGTGGCCACGCCCGGGTACCGCGATATGGTGGCGGACAAGGTCGTGCGCGCGGTGAACGAGGGGTACACACCGGTGGTGGTGGTGTCCGCCATGGGGCGGGACGGCGACCCGTATGCCACCGGTGTGTACCCCTCGTTCACCGCGCGCACGACCTTGTCCGCCACCATAT
>JANLGA010000032.1:14081-20809 GCA_024653225.1 Bacillota bacterium
TGCTGTATCATGACGGGCAGTTCGACGACAGCCGCCTGCTCATCAACCTCGCGAAAACCGTGTACGAGGACACGGCGGCGAGGGAGATGGACCTGCTGGTTTCCTGCGGGGAGGTCATCTCGTCGGTCATCGTGGCCAACACGCTGCGGAAGCGCGGGCTTGATGCGATGGTGCTCACCGGCGGGCAGGCCGGGATAATCACGGATTCGAACTTCACGAACGCCATCATCATGCGGGTTGAGCCGGACCACCTGGTCCGCCACATCAACGAAGGGAAGATAGTGGTTGTCGCGGGCTTTCAGGGCGTGACGGAAAGCGGAGACATAACCACACTCGGTCGGGGAGGGTCGGACACCACCGCCGCCGCCCTGGGCGCCGCGCTGAACGCGGCGGTGGTTGACGTGTTCACCGACGTGGACGGGGTTAAGACCGCGGACCCGAAGATCGTCCCCGGGGCGAGGACGATCTCCCAGATGACCTACGACGAGGTGGCGCAAATTGCCGTACAGGGCGGTAGGGTGGTCCACCCGCGCGCGGTGGAGATATGCATGAGGGCGAACGTTCCTCTCAGGATAAGATCGACGTTCGACGATTCCCCCGGGACCCTCGTGGCAGGGTTCCTCGAGGAGGGGGACAAGTGGCCGGAACTGGCCGCTGCCAAGCCGGTTACAGCGGTGGCGCACATCTCCCCGGTCACGCAATTCAGACTGACCGCCTTAGGGGAATGGGCGACCGGATCGGGAGTGCTCGCCCTGTTCAGGCGGCTGGCGGACGCGGGCATAAGCGTGGACATGATCTCCGTGACCCCGCGGGAGAGGTGCTTCACTGTCGCCGAAAAGATGGCGGAAAAGGCGCTCGCGACTCTTCGGGCCGCGGGGCTGGATCCCGAAGTCCGGAGGCAGTGCGCCAAGGTATCCGTGGTGGGGCACGGGATGACCGGCCGACCCGGCGTCATGGCGAAGGTGGCGGAGGCCCTGGCGGAAGCGGGTGTCGAGATAATCCAGACGGCCGATTCGCATACGACGATATCGTGCCTCGTGCCGGCGGCCGACCTCGAAGGGGCCGTGCGAGCGCTTCACGACAAATTCGAACTCGGGGGGAAGGGCGAATGTTCGGCAGGCTCTTGACGGCCATGGTGACCCCGTTCGACGATGACCTGAACGTTGATTACGGTCGAGCGGAAGAACTCGCGGCTCGGCTGGTGGATTCCGGCTCCGACGGGATCGTGGTCGGCGGAACGACGGGAGAGTCTCCAACCCTTCGAACGGAAGAGAAGGTGGAGCTGGCGAGGGTCGTGGCGGCGGCCGTGGGCAAGCGCGTCCCCGTCCTGGCCGGGACCGGCTCCAATTCGACGGAGGCGAGCATCGAGCTCACGCGGAAGATCCGCGAGACGGGCGTGTCGGGCGTGATGCTTGTGACGCCGTACTACAACAAGCCCTCGCAGGAGGGTCTCTATAGGCACTTCAAGTCGGTGGCCGAGGCGACCGATCTGCCCGTCATGATGTACAACGTCCCCGGGAGGACGTCTGTCAATATGACGGCGGCCACCGTCCTCAGGCTGCTGGAGACGAAAAACATCGTCGCGCTCAAAGAGGCGAGCGGCAGCCTGGACCAGGTCGGGGAGATCGTCTCCAGGGCGCCGGATTCATTCGCCGTCTACAGCGGGGACGATTCTCTGACCTTGCCGATGATGGCGGTGGGTGCCGTCGGCGTGGTGAGCGTGGCGTCCCACGTCGCCGGGAGAGAGATGAAGAGGATGATCGAGGCGTTCGCGGTGGGAGACACGGCCGAGGCAAAGCGGATACATCTGAGGCTGTTGCCCCTCTTCAAGACCCTTTTCATCACGACCAACCCCGTGCCGGTCAAGGCGGCCCTGGCGATGGTCGGCTTCGGCGTGGGCGGGGTGAGACAGCCCCTGTGGGCCATGGAGCCAAGGGAAGAGCAGGCGGTTAGGTCCTGCCTCGAGTCGCTCGGATTGGCGTGATGCGACTTGGACCAGACCGGGAGAATTCGGGGGCCCGACGGCGGGCCCCCCGTCAGTTGAGGGGCGGGGTCCCGGTGTCGTGCAGTCATGCCGACCTTGTGCGGGCCCATTGCGTTGAGTATAATTTACTGAGGCTCGTCAGCCGTTGAATGCAGGGGTGTGGTAATGCGCAGTCGGGACTCGAACACGGTGAGCGTCGTGGCCCTCGGGGGCTTCGGCGAGATCGGCAAGAACATGATGGCCCTGAGGTACCGCAAGGACATCATCGTGGTGGACTGCGGCCTGGCTTTTCCGGAAGAGCAGATGCTCGGCGTGGACATAGTCATACCCGACATCACCTACCTGCTCGAAAACAGGGATATGGTGAGGGCCATTGTGCTCACGCACGGTCACGAAGACCACGTCGGCGCCCTCCCGTACGTGCTGAGGCAGCTGAAGACGCCCGTGTGCGGGACGAGACTCACCCTCGGACTCGTCAAGCGAAAGCTCCGCGAGCACGGGCTGGACGACGTCGAGCTCAGGGAGATCCGCCCGAGGCAGCAGGTGGTCATCGGTCCGTTCAAGGTCGAGTCCTTCAGGGTCAATCATAGCATAGCGGATTGCGTCGGGCTCGCGATTCACACCCCGTCGGGGACGATCGTCCACAGCGGCGACTTTAAGTTCGACCAGACGCCGGTTGACGGGGAAGTGGCCGATTTTCGGAGACTGGCCGAGCTGGGAGACGGCGGGGTGCTGGCCCTTTTGTCCGACAGCACGAACGCCGACAGGCCCGGCTACACGCCGTCGGAACGCATGGTCGGGAAGAGCCTGCGGGAGCTCTTCGCTTCCGAGAGGTCGAGGATCCTGGTGGCGAGCTTCGCCAGCCACGTGCTGAGGATACAGCAGGTCATTTCCGCCGCCGCGGAATTCGGCAGGAAGGTGACTGTCGTAGGCCGGAGCATGGAAAACGTGGTCGAGGTCGCCCTCGAGCTCGGCTACCTGGATGTGCCCGAGAATACCCTCGTGGACATCGAAGAGGCGTCGAGGATGCCCCCGGAAAAGGTCGCGATACTGACAACGGGCAGCCAGGGCGAACCGATGTCGGCGTTGGCCAGGATGTCCACCGCCGATCACAAGAAGATTGACATCGTGCCCGGGGATGTGGTCGTCATCGCGGCGTCGCCGGTTCCTGGCAACGAGACTTACGTTACCAGGACGATTGACAACCTATTCAGGCGCGGTGCGAGGGTCATTTACGAAGCGTCCGCAGGCGTCCACGTGTCCGGACACGCGAGCCAGGAAGAACTGAAGCTCATGCTTAACCTGGTCAGGCCGAGGTACTTCGTTCCAATCCACGGCGAGTACAGGCACCTGGTCCACCACGCGGAGCTCGCCGAGCACGTCGGAATTCCCCGGGAGCGCATCCTCATCGGTGAGAACGGAAGCGTGTTCGAGTTCTGTCGCGAGCGGGCGAGATTCGGGGAGAGGGTGGCTTCGGGGAATATCATGGTGGACGGGCTGAGCGTCGGCGACGTGGGAAGTGTCGTCCTTCGCGACAGGAAGCAGCTCGCCGAAGACGGCATTCTCATGGTCGTGGTCGCCGTGGACAAGCAAACGCTGGAGATACTGGCGGGGCCGGACGTGGTGTCGCGAGGCTTCGTGTACATCCGGGAATCGGAGGAGCTCATGGAGGACGCAAGGCGGACGGCGAAGGCCGCGGTGGGCGCCTGCATTGAGTCCGGTACCCGAGACTGGGCCGCGATCAAGTCCGCCGTCAGGGGCTCACTTTCGGCGTTCTTCCATGAAAGGGTGGGAAGGAGCCCCGTCATCCTGCCCGTGATAATGGAGGTCTGACGGACCCCGAGGTCGAGCCGAGGCACCCGCACCGACGCCAAGGATGCCCCGCGATTCACTGGCGCCTGCCCACATACCCGGCATGGCTCCGCCGGGTCCGCCCTTCCGGGTGTGCCGCGAACTGTGTGTCCAGCCCATGCTGGCGTTCGACGATTGCCGTGCGCTCGGCCGGCCCCAGCAGGCGGATCATGAGCCAAGACATTCCCAGGATCACCGGGAGGTTGGCTGCCCAGCGACTGATGGAGAACCGCGCCCCGAGCGACGCCGTCTCGAACAGGAACATGGGGATCTTTAGCGTTGACCAGGCTCCCAGCAGGACCATGGCGTTATAGAAGGAGGCACCCTTCCTCAGCATCATGGAGGCAACCGGAAAGGCTGCATACAGCGGTCCTCCGGCAAGGGAGCCTATGATGATTGCCAGGAGCGCGCCTACCACCCCCGACCCGTCGCCCATGTACTTCACGAACGCCTCCCGCGGGACCCACACATCCATGAGTCCCAGCAGGACGAATATGGGCGGCAGCACCGACAGCATCTCTGCGAAGTTTGCAACCGTGTTTCTCACGAGTAGCGGGGCCTTGGCAGGCATCACGAGGGCGACCGCCGCAGCGAGTGCCGCCATCGCGATGGGGAACCGGTAGCGCGCCAGCGGGCTCATCTCCCCGCCACCATCCCGACGATGGAGGCCGTAACGAAGGAGAGGATATAGGCCAGCGTGTTTCGTAGCAACGTGGCCTTCTTGCCAAAGTATCGCGCCTCCATCGGCGCAGTCGCCACGCCGACCATCATCAAGGTGGAGATGAACACCGCCACCTGTTGTACCCCGGCCCCCATGTCGAGCAAGGTCTTCGCCAGCGGGAAGGCAATGAACCCCGGAATCAGCGTTATCGCGCCCACGGCCGAAGTCAGGAGCATGCCGGGAATCCCGGTCCTCCGGCCCACCAGTGCTGATATGGTCGAAGGGGACAAGACGGTGAGTGCCGTTCCGATCAGCAGCAATACGCCCGCAAATTGGGGCAGAATACCCTCGAACGACCTCCAGCACTTGGCGAGGGCGAGCCGAGTCTTCCCGGGATCCCTTGCGCGCGACCACGCCAGAGCCACGCCAGCCGCGAGCCACAACGCCACGGTAAAATGCACGGCGTCCACCTCCTCGGGCTGAAGGCCGGGATTCGTCGTTACTCGGTCCGACGCCATCGAGCTTACAGGAACGGGCTGACTTGTGTCAACAACGGTGCGCACGCGATGTTGCACCGATGACGACGCCGGTGCGCCGACAAGTATTCGCACTACGGACGGTTGTTGACCGACCCGGGTCGGATGTATGATCCGAGTGGCCGAGGGATCCCGACAGGCCGCTCGGGCGGCCCGTCGGACGGCGGCGACGAATGGTCGGGGTGATCCGTGGTGGGTGTGTACAGGATCGGCGTGTTTTCGGATGTCCACGGAAACGCGGAGGCCTTGGAGGCGGTCCTGGAGGACGGGCGCAGAAGGGGAGTTGACGAGTGGCTTTGCGCGGGGGACCTCGTGAACCACGGGCCGCGGCCGTCGGAGGCGGTGGACATGGCCGTGCGGAGCGCGTCGGTCGTGGTAATGGGAAACCGGGATCGGGAGGTCGGCAACGACGTAGACGAGGCGGCCATGTTCGTCCCGGCGGGGCGCGATCCCGCGGTCGAGAGGGAAGCGCTCCGGTGGACCAAGACACAACTGAGCGAACGGCAGAACGCGCTGCTGCGCGGCCTGCCGTCCATCGCAACCGAGGTGAGGCTGGGCGTGCGCTTCGCCGTGTTCCACTCCACCCCGTGGTCCGACGAGGAGTACTGGGAGACCGGAGTCGAAGCGAACAGGCGACGCCTCCGGGACGAATGCCCGGCCGACGTCTACTGCTTCGGCCACACTCATAGGCCGTCCGTCATGTGGGATGACGGGAGAGTGTTCCTGAACGCGGGCAGTTGCGGTCGGCCGCGAGACGGCGACCCCAGGCCCTGCTACGCGGTCGTGTCGCTGTCACGGTCACATGGCGGTTGCCCGGGCTCCGTGGCGGCCCTGAAATTCGTGCGGGTGCGCTACGACCTCGAGTCCGTGGCCCGGGACATCTTGGAGAAGGGACTTCCCCGCGGGCTGGCCGAGGCGCTCAGAGTCGGCGCCTGACGCCGCTCGCCCCACAGCGGAAGTTGTCTGCGTTCCTGGCAGCTGACCCCTTCCCGGGGCCGGTGGACGACCCCCAGTGTCCGTCAAGGTGTATGCCGCCGACATGTCATCTCTGTACAATATGACTATTCTCCAGCCGCCACTGCTGTTGTAGAATTTAGCTGACGCTTGGAGATGTCCGAGTGGTCGGTGTCGCGAGTGATGAGTGCGGCGAGGGCGGGCGAAAGGAGTGGGGGCCGCGTGGACAATGTTTGGGAGTCCGCGCAATTGCGTTTGCGGAGCGCCGGAGAGATCCTGGGACTCGAGGAAAGCATCGTGGATATCCTGTCGAGACCGATGCATGTATCGGAGTACCAGATCCCTCTGAGGATGGACGACGGGCGACACAGAGTATTCACGGCCTACAGGGTCCGGCACAACGATGCCCTCGGACCGACGAGGGACGGCGTTCGAATCAGGCCCGACCTGACGCTGGACGAGGTAAAGGCACTGGCCACCTTCATGACCGTCAAGCATGCGATTGCCGACATTCCGGCGGGAGGCGGTAAGGGCGGAATTGCAGCGGATCCCGCCGCGTTAAGCAAGTGGGAGTTGGAGCGACTGGTAAGGGCGTTCATTAGGCGCTTGAACCCGAGGGGTCCGTGGGCTGATGTGCCCGGCGCGGACATCGGGACCAACTACCAAACTCAAGCTTGGATGCTGGATGAGTACGAGCAGGTGTCCGGATTCCATTGTCCCGCCGCGATAAATGACAAGCCTG
>JANLGA010000033.1:0-20071 GCA_024653225.1 Bacillota bacterium
TCCCCATTATCACTACGTAGCCGACCGAGTAGTCTATGTCGGAGACGTCCAGGGAGGCGAGCTCCCCGACCCGCAGCCCCGTCGCGTAAATGGTCTCGAGTATGGCCCTGTCGCGCATACCGAGGGTCGAACTCGCATCCGGCTGCTGCAAGAGCACCCCGATCTCGCGTTCCTCCAGGAACTGGGGCAGCTTCTTTTCGAGCTTCGGAGTCGCCACTTCGGCCGCCGGATTCGCGGACAGAACCTCCCCGCTGCACAGGTACTTGAAGAACGTGCGGAGACAGGCTTGTTTCCTCGCTATTGATCGCCTGGAGTACCCGCGCGAGGCCAGGTAGGTCATGAAATCACGGATCGCGAGGTAGTCTATCTCACCGGGCTTCTCGATGTCCCGAC
This sequence comes from Bacillota bacterium, assembly GCA_024653225.1. Lineage (GTDB taxonomy): Bacteria > Bacillota > Sulfobacillia > JABLXB01 > JABLXB01 > JANLGA01. The sequence continues at coordinate 394 of JANLGA010000033.1, forward strand.
CCTTGGAACTCAGGAATTCACCGAATTGCGCCAGGTCGTGGCTGTAGCTCTCTATAGTCTTCGGTGACAGCTTCCTGTCCGCCACCAGGTATGTCACGAATTCTTCCGCCAGGCTGCCCGCCACGCTCGACGACCCCTTCGTCCGCCCACCAGCTTACTCAATACTAGCACGCCCCCGACCCCCGCTGCAATATGTAGCGGCTCATCGAAGTCAGAAGATTCCGTGCTAGTACTCCACCTCCACCCCGCTCTCCTGCGGCGCCTCCACCCCCGCGACCGGGTCCGTCGTCGCCCTGTCCCGCCGGACGCCCCCGACCGGCCTGCTCGCGTACGCGCAGCCGTTCCTGGAGCACCGGTACTCGACAAGCCTACCCTTCCGCCGCTTTTCCACGAGGAACGCCCCGCAATCCGGGCACGCGGCGGGCGCCGGCTTGTCCCACGATACGAACCTGCACTCGGGGTAACCACTGCACCCGTAAAACACGCGGCCCTTTTTCGACTTCCTCACCACGATTTCGCGTCCGCAGTCGGGGCATTTCGCGCCGGTCGACTCCGTGATCGGCCGCGTGTTCTTGCACTCGGGAAAGCCCGGGCAAGCAAGGAACTTGCCGTACCTGCCCCGCTTCACCACCATCTGCCTGCCGCACAACTCGCACCGCTCCGACGACGTTTCCTCGGGCAGGTCCACCCGTTCGATCGCTTTCTCCGCGGACTCGAGCATGGACGAGAACGGCCCGTAGAACTCGCTCAGGAGTTCCAGCCAGTCCCGCCTGCCCTGCTCCACCTGGTCAAGGGCCTTCTCCATCTCGGCCGTGAAATCCACGTCTATGATATCGGGAAAATGCCTCCGCAACAGTGCGACCACCGTGGTGCCGAGAGGTGTCGGCTTGAAACGCTTCTTCTCCCTGACCACGTAACCGCGCTCCTGAATCGTCTCTATGATCGGGGCGTAGGTGCTCGGCCGCCCGATTCCCCTCTCTTCAAGCGTTTTGACCAGCATCGCCTCCGTGAACCTCGGAGGGGGTTGGGTGAAATGCTGTTTCCCCTTCAACACGACGAGGTCAAGGGCTTCCCCCTCAACCAGGTCGGGCAGCGCCTCCTCCCCGTCCTTTTCTTCCTCGTCCATCCCCTCGACGTAGACCTCCGTGAAGCCGGGGAATCTTAGAATGGAACCGGTCGCCCTGAACACGTGCGGGCCGCCGGTGATGTCAACGGTGACGGTGTCGTACACCGCCGGGCTCATCTGGCTCGCGGCGAACCTCTCCCAGATGAGCCGGTAAAGCCTGTACTGATCGCGAGTGAGCCGGCCCTTCAAGGAGTCGGGTTCCCTGTTGATCGAGGTGGGACGGATACACTCGTGAGCCCCTTGAACGAAGGGCTTGGGACCCGATTCCTTCCTCGCGAACCCCACGTACTCACGACCGTACCTGGACGCGATGTACTCGACAGCCTCTTTCCTGGGCGCCTCCCCGACGCGCGTCGAGTCGGTCCTGATGTATGTGACCAGGCCCACGGTCCCACCGGTCCCGATACTCAGGCCCTCGTAAAGCTCCTGGGCGACCCTCATCGTCCTGCGCACGGTGAACCCCAGTTTCCTCGACGCCTCCTGCTGCAGTGTACTAGTCGTAAACGGAAGGGGCTGTATCCTCCGCCTCTCCTTCCGCCTGACCGAGGAGACCGAGTACTCGAGCGCCTTCAGTTCGGACGCCAGGTTCCTCGCCTCGTCCGCCGAGCGGATCTCGCGTTTCTCAGACCCGGCGCCGAAGTACTTCGCCTTGAATGTGGCGGGGTCGCCCGACCGCTTGCGCCATGTGCCTGTGAGGCTCCAGTATTCCGCCTGGACGAACCGCTCGATCTCTTCCTCCCTATCGCATATGAGTCTCACGGCCACCGATTGGACCCTGCCCGCGCTGAGGCCCGGTCCCACCTTGCGCCAGAGCAACGGGCTGAGCTTGTAGCCGACGACCCTGTCGAGAATCCGCCTGGCTTGCTGGGCGTTCACCAGGTTCATGTCAATCGTCCTCGGGCTGTTCACGGCGTCCTCGACGACCCGCCTGGTGATCTCGTGGAACTCCACCCTGTTCGGATTCGAGCCGTCCAGGTCGAGCAAGTGCGCAAGGTGCCAGGAAATGGCTTCTCCCTCGCGGTCGGGGTCCGTCGCCAGAAGCACTCTCGATGCCTTCTTGGCGCCTTCCCGCAGGTCTTTAACCACGTTTCCCTTGCCGCGGATCGTGATGTACTTCGGCGAAAACCCCTTCTCAACGTCCACCCCGAATTGGCTCTTCGGGAGATCCCTGACGTGTCCCATGGACGCCTTCACTTCATAACGCCGGCCGAGCAGGTTGCGTATCGTCCTGGCCTTGGCGGGTGATTCGACTATTATGAGCGGCTTTCCCATGCGGTCCTCCTCATTCCTCTCGGCTCGTTATTCTGCCATGCGCCGCTTGCAGTATACCGCGCCTTGCCCCTTTTCGACCAGCCCCTCGAGCTCCAGCACCGTCAAACAAGACATCACCCTGCCCGCGTCGAACCCCGTCCCTTCGCAAATCTGGTCAACCGTGGCGGGTCCCGCGTCCAGGAACGACATGACGGCCGGACCATCGGGTACACCCTGCTCGCGCGGCGCCTCCCTGTGGACGGCACGCGCCTCGATGCCGAGCGCGGCCAGCACATCCCCCGCCGACTCCACCAAGGCCGCACCCTGCCGTATGAGCCTGTTGGTCCCGCGGCTCATCGGCGCGCCGGCGGGGCCGGGCACGGCCATGACGTCCCTTCCCTGGTCGAGGGCCAAATCCGCCGTGATGAGCGCCCCGCTCGTCTCGCCCGCCTCGATGACCACCGTCGCCCGGCACATGCCGCTTATCACCCTGTTTCGCATAGGGAAATGCCACGGCTCGGGCCCCTCGCCCATCGGGAACTCGGACAGCACTGCGCCCGAGCGACACGCCTCCGCGATTAGCCCGCGGTTGGACGCGGGGTACGCGACGTCCACACCGGTTCCGAGCACGGCCACCGTATCCCCACCGGCGTCCAGGGCGCCGCGGTGCGCGCACGAGTCTATCCCCTGCGCCATTCCGCTGACGACGACCGCGCCGGCCCGGGCGAGACCGAACGAGATCTCGCGGGCCACGGCCCTCCCGTAGGCGGTCGCCTTCCTGCTGCCGACGACGGCCACCCAGGGTCTATCGGCCCCGGGGACGCCCTCGATCCTGAATAATTCGAGGAGGCATCGGCCCCTCGCGAAAAGGAACGGGGGAGGGTCGTAGATGGTTCTCAAGAGGGGGGGATATTCGTCCGAGAGGAACGTGACCAGCCTCGTACCCGTGCGGGCCATCGCTTCCATCTGCTCGTCTTCGAACCGCCCCGGCCGGTTCTCGAGGATACCCTTCGCAGTCTCCAGCGTGACCGATATGGCCGCCGCGACTTCGCCGCACGTGCGGGAAAACACGCGTTCCGGGGAGCCCAACGTCTCTATCAGCCTCAGGAACTTCCGCGGCCCCACGCCCCTGGCCCTGGACAGCGCCAGCCAGTAGCGCCAATCATCCACCCGACCGATTCCCCCTCGCCGAAAGACGGACCGAATGCGACGAACTTTCTACGGCCGCAATCCGGATCCTTCCAGCGGGGGTCGCTCTCAGCCCGACCGCGCAGGCGCCACGTCCGCGACCACGCCCCAGACCGCCGGGTCCTCGTACCCGAGCCGCCAGAGCGCGATACCGCGCAAGCCGATGCTCTTCACCAGGTCAATCTTGAGTGCCAGGCTCTCCGCGTCTTCGAAGTAGACCACGCGGTTCACCCCGCGTTCCTTGTACTTGAAGAACGGGACCTGCCCCTCAGGGTGTCTGCCTATGGATAGGCCCAGGGAGGACGCCATCTCGAGCGCTTTGAACGCCGGCACTGCGCGCGCGCCGCGGTACCCGACGCGCCAGTCGTATCCGTAGGCCGGGGTCCCGAGGATGAATTTCTCCGCAGGGATGGCGGTGACCCCGTAATCCACCACCGCCCTGACCCAGTCAATCCCGGCCACCGGTCCGGCGTAGCCCGTGGCGTAGTGCTGGTCGTACGCCATGACGAACACCAGGTCGCATATCCGGGCGATGAGGGGATAATCGAACGCGCCGGACCACGCCTGCAATGGGTCTTCGCGCAGCTTCGCCGGAACGGAGACGCTCACCAAGAACCCCTCGGGGTGCAATCCGTCCGCGAGTTCCCGCAAGAACTGCGAGAGGTACCTCCTGTCCTCCGGCGGAACGTTCTCGAAATCCACGTTGACGCCGAGCGCGCCGTGGCCTCTCAGCACGTCCCGGATGCCGGCCACGGCCCTCATTCGGCTCGCCGGGTCCCTGAGGAGGGCGTGCACGACGTCGCGGTCGAACCGCCCCCCGTTCTGGTTCGTGAACATGAGGAGGAAGCGCCCGCCCATTCGGCCCGCCGCCTCCACCTGGTCCGAATGGATGGTCCCGTCCACCGACCCGTCAGCGCGCACCCTGTGCGACGCGAATACGAGCAGGTCCAGGGATTCGCCGCGGTCTCTCACCGTCGCCAGTGCCAGGGTGTCCTCGAGAGTGGATTTCGCGTAGTACCCCGACACGAGCCTGTCGGGCAACCCGGGGTCATGCGCCATGGGTGTGACGGGAAGGCTGGGATACGGCATGACCAACACGGACCCGGGGACTATCGCCTTCCCGGGGTTCGCCGCGACGATCTCCGACGGGGTCACCCCGTACCGAGCCGCGAGGAGCTCGAGCGTCTCCCCCTGCGACACGCGATGCAACAGCCGGCGGTCATACCCCGCCCCGGCCGTCGCCGCGGAGGCAGATACGCGCAGGGTCTGGCCGACCCTGATCAATGTTCCCTTCAGGCCGTTCCACACCTGGAGCTGCTTGACCGTCGTCCCGAACCGCCGGGCTATGGACCAGAGCGTGTCTCCGCTCCTCACCCTGTACGACTGCGAAGCCGCGGCCGCGTACGCGCGGCGGCCCGGAGCGCACGCGCCCACGACCGAGCCGAACGACCCGACGCCCTCGAAGCCGGGCCGCACGACCGCGTCAACCATAACCAGGCAAGCCGCCAGAAACACCGCGGCCATCGCCTTGCGGCACGACCGCCGAACAAATGAACCCATCGCGGACCCCCAGGTAGGTGCATCCTCGGTTGCCGATGCTTGACATAACTAGAATACAATGGCTTGTCTGCCTCGGACAACCTGCGCTATTCGCCGCGACGGGTCAATTCATGAAGTTAACTCCCGCGAACTGCCCTCTTCGCCCCGCTGCTCGACCTTGCGCCCCCGGCCCGGACGGGCAGTCAGTCCGCGCCGGAAGCCTTCCTCAGCTCCTTCGTTAACGCCGGCACCACCTCGAACAGGTCGCCGACGATCCCGAGGGTCGCCACCTTGAAAATGGGGGCCTCCGGGTCCTTGTTTATGGCGATGATGACCTCCGAACCCTGCATGCCCGCGAGGTGTTGCACGGCGCCGGATATCCCAACCGCGATGTATATCTTCGGGCACACCGTCTTGCCGGTCTGCCCCACCTGGTGCGAGTACGCGATCCACCCCGAATCCACGGCCGCCCTGGATGCCCCGACCGCCGCCTTCATGGCGCGTGCCAGGTCTTGTATCAGCGAGAAGTTTCGCGCCTCGCCGAGGCCGCGGCCGCCGGAGACTATGATATCCGCGTCCTCTATGCTGACGGTGTCGGTGACCTCCTCCACGAACTCGAGGACATCGGTCCGAATCCTCATCCGGCCGGAGTCCACCGCGAACGGGATCACCTCGCCCGCCCTGCCCGGGTCCGCGCCGGCGCGCTTCATGACCCTCGGCCTTACCGTGGCCATCTGCGGTCTCGCCTTCCGGCACAATATCGTGGCCATGATGTTCCCGCCGAACGCGGGCCTGGTCTGCCTCAGCAGTCCCGTTTCGGTGTCTATCTCCAGGCCGGTGCAGTCCGCCGTCAGGCCCGTCCTGAGCTTCCCGGCCAGCCGGGGCGCGAGCGACCTACCGGTTGACGTGGCTCCGAAGAGGATAATGTTCGGGCTGTACTTGTTGACCATGCCCTCCAGTACCAACGCGTAAGGCTCGTCCCTGAAACGATCCAGGCACGGGTCGTCCGCGACATAGACCACGTCCGCCCCGTGGGCGATGAGCTCCGGCGCGAGTCCCCGTACGCCGCTTCCCAGCAGGGCCGCTCCGAGCCGCTGGCCCAGCGAGTCCGCGAGCTTTCGCCCCTCGCCGAGCAGCTCGAACACCACTCCGGCGATCCGTCCCCCGCGCTGCTCAGCGAACACCCAGACGTCCTTGTGGTCGGGGGCGGGGCCCGCGCCCGAATCCCTCGCTATCTCGATCGCCCCCACGGGGCACGAGTCGGTGCAGGCGCCGCAAAGAGTGCACGAATCGTTCACCCTCGGCAGGCCCGAGGTCGCCCCGGTTCCGCCCGTGATCTCGATTGCCCCGAACGGGCAAGCGGCCACGCATTCGCCGCACCGAGTGCAAACGTCTTCCCGAATCCTGATCCCGGTCACGCGAGCACCCCCTACACCGCCCTCAGTTCGCGGAGCTTGCGGACGACTGCGGCCACTGCCTCTTCGGTGGGAACCTCTATCACCTGGCCCCGCTTCCTGAGTTCCGGAGTGAATACCCTGATTACTTCCGTGGGCGAGCCCGTCAGGCCGACCCTTCCTTCCTCCGCCCCTATGTCCTCCAGCCCCCACACCTTTATCTCGGTGCGCTTCGCCCTCATGATCCCCTTCAGGGTGGGGAGCCTGGGCTGGTTGATGTCCTTCATGACTGTGATGAGCACCGGCATGCTCGACTCGATTACCTCGACCCCGCCCTCGACCATGCGCTCGACCTTTATCCGACCGTCACCGATGGACACGACCTTCTTCACGTAGGAAATGTGTGGTATGTCGAGCTCCTCCGCTACGCCCGGCCCCACCTGGGCGGTGTCGCCGTCTATCGCCTGCTTGCCGCATATTATGAGGTCCGCTCCGCCGAGCCTCTCGATCGCCCTCGCCAGGGTGTAGGCGGTGGCCAGGGTGTCCGCGCCGGCGAATCGCTGGTCGCACAGCAGGACGGCGTCGTCCACCCCCATCGCAACGGCGTCCCTGAGGGCCTCCCTCGCCTGCGGCGGCCCCATGCTTATCGCCGTAACCGTGCCGCCATGCCGCTCCCGCGTGAGTATCCCTTCCTCAAGGGCGTACTGGTCGAAGGGGTTGATTATCGCCGGCACTCCTTCGCGCATGAGCGTCCCCGTTTCGGGGTTGATCTTGACCTCGGTGGTGTCGGGGACTTGCTTGATACACACGATGACCTTCATCGAGCACCCGCCCTTCCCTGAAGTGTTTCCGCGGCGAGGACGACATCAAGAGGGCAACGCCCGTGAGATATGCGCAGGTGAACGCGCACGGCGATGCCGACTTAGCTTACCATTCGCATTTCATTTCTGTCAATCCGACCCGGCCACCCGGGTGTGACCCGCCATCCGCGGCCCGGCCGGTCCACGGCGGAGCCGGACCGCCGCCCGCGCCTTAGTCCCGCATCGGCCTGGCAGGTTGCCGCGAGGTCGGCCGGCTCCCCTCGTCATCGGGCACACGCACCGGCACCGGCGAGCGGTCGAGGCCCCTGTACTGGACCGCCTCGGCGATGTGTTCCTCGCCCACTTCCGTGGAGGCATCCAGGTCGGCTATCGTCCTCGCCACCTTGAGAATGCGGTCGTACGCCCTCATGCTCAGCTGCAACTGGTCGAACACGTGTGCCAGCAGCTCTCGGCACCTGGGACTCAATCGCACTGCGCGGCGGATGTGCTCTCGACCCATCCGCGCGTTGCTGGGTACACCCAAGGCGGCCAGGCGCTCCCGGGCGAACTCGCGCGCCGCCGTTACTCTCTTCAACACCGCCGAAGATGTGACCGAGCCCGCCCGGCCCTGGATGTCTCCGAACCTGGGACGCTCGACTTCCACGTGGAGGTCTATGCGGTCCAGCAGGGGGCCGGACAGCCTGTTCAGATACGACGACACCCTTCCGGGCGGACACGTACAGGGCCTCACCGGGTCCCCGAAGTAGCCGCACGGGCATGGGTTCGCCGCCATCACGAGCGTGAAGCCCGCGGGGAAGAGCACGGCGCCGGACGACCGCACTATCCGGATGTGCCCTTCATCGAGGGGCTGCCGCAACGCCTCGAGGGCGTCGCGGCGGAATTCCGTCGCCTCATCGAGGAATAGCACGCCGTTGTGGGCCAGCGTCACCTCGCCCGGCCTCGGGTCCGCCATGCCGCCGCCCACGAGCGCCGCGTACGATATGGTGTGGTGCGGGGCCCTGAAGGGTCTCTGCGTGACCATCCCGCCGCCGGGCGGCAACATCCCGCACACGCTGTATATCCGAGTGACCTCCAGCGCCTCGTCCCACGTGAGCGGCGGGAGAATCCCCCTCAGCCTTCGCGCCAGCATCGTCTTCCCGGCCCCCGGAGGACCGATCATCAGCAGGTTGTGCCCGCCGGCCGCCGCTATCTCCAGCGCGCGCTTGGCCGCCGCCTGGCCCGCCACATCCGCCAAGTCCTCCGGCCACCTCGCCGCGGGGCCCGCGCCTCGTCCCGATCCCGAGGTGGTGTCCAGTCCTCCGGCTTCATGGCTCGATTCCGGCCCCGCTGCGGGTTCCCCCTCGGCGCAAGCGTTCTCCAGGCCTCCGACGGCAAGACGCCGGGCGATACCCCCCAGGTCGGTCGCCGGGATCACGCGCAGGCCGTGCACGTACCCCGCCTCCTGCGCGTTCGCGGCGGGCACCACGATACCGCGGAACCCGTTCTCCCTCGCCGCCACCGCGCAGGGCAGAACGCCCCTCACGGCCATGACGCGCCCGTCGAGTGACAGTTCGCCCAGCAGGATGTACTCCCGTACACTCTCGTCCAACGCCAACTGCCCCGAAGCGGCGAGAATGCCCACCGCGATTGCCAGGTCGAAACCGGAGCCCTCCTTCCGCGTGTTCGCGGGCGCCAGGTTCACGGTTATCCGCCGCGACGGAAAGTCGTACCCCGAGTTCCTTATGGCCGACCTGACCCTCTCCGTCGCCTCCCGCACCGCCGGGTCCGGCAACCCCACTATCGAGCAGCACGGAAGCCCGTTCGACGCGTCCACCTCGACCCTGACAATATACCCGTCTATCCCGCGCACCGCGGAGGAGCTCAAAGAAACAATCACCGGTGTGGATTCCCCTCCATCACCGGCGCCCCGACTCCGTACTATTCCCCGCCACCGACCCGGTCTCCTGCCACCATGCGCCCCGCACAACGCGGCGCGGTCTCACCACCCCCGCGCCGTCAGCCACGGAAGGGCGATGAGCTTTGATGGCAAAGCGCAACACCCCCGGCTTCCCCCGGCGGCCCGGGGAAAGGCGCCGCGTGTGGGGGTCACGAGACCGCAAACGCGTCCTCGATCACGTCAATGCCGGGCCTACCGGGACGGCTCATGTCCACGGCGACCACGTCGAACCTGCACGGGGTGTCCAGGCCTGCCCGCCCGCGTCCACAGAGGTAGGCGCGCGCCAGCCGGACCAGGCGGCGCTGCTTCCGGGCGTCCACGGCCTCCGCCCCCGAGCCGAACCTCACCGAGCCGCGCGATTTCACCTCGACGAACACGAGGGTTCCCCGGTGCTCGGCCACCATGTCTATCTCGCCGAATCGGCACCGCCAATTCCTCTCGAGTATGACGTATCCACGGCGCGTGAGCTCCTCGGCCGCCGCGTCCTCGCCGGCGCGGCCGACGGCGCGGTCCGCGGCTGGGCGCCGAACCGCGGGGCCGCTCACTCCCCTCCTGTTCTTGGCAAGCACCCCGGATCCCCTTCACCTTCACACGGCAATTCCATCTGGACGTTTGCCGCGTCGCGTCCCCAGTCGAACGACGACCGGTGGTACGGGCACGGCCCGAACCGCCGAAGGGCGCCGAGGTGCTCAGGGGTGGCATAGCCCTTGTGCCTCCGGAATCCGTACGCCGGGAACTCCCGGTCTATCTCCATCATCATCCGGTCCCTCGTCACCTTCGCCACCACCGACGCCGCCGCCACGCAGTTGCTGAGCGCGTCCCCCTTCACTACCGGCCATTGCGGGACGGGGATGTCCGGGATCCGGACCGCATCGCTTATGACGTAATCCGGCTTGACCCCGAGCGCGAGGATGGCCTTGCGCATCGCGATGATCGTCGCGCGGTATATGTTGTGGCGGTCTATCTCCTCCACCGTACAGACCCCGATTGCCCAGCCGACCGCGTTCTCCAGCACGAGGCCGAACGCGCGCTCCCGCGCGCCCGGTGTGAGCCTCTTCGAGTCGTCCAGCCCGGGTACGTACACGCCCGGGGGAAGTATCACGGCCGCGGCCACCACCGGTCCGGCCAACGGGCCGCGCCCCGCCTCGTCCACGCCGGCGATCGCCGAGTAGCCTTTCTGCCTGACCGGCCTCTCGAACTCCGCCCGGCGGTCGAATCGCTCCCGGTCCTCGATCAGCGCGCGAGCCCTCCGCTCGAGCGCACGTAACGCCGCCGCCCGGTCGCGCCGAACGATTTCCCGCAACTCTGAGAGCAGCGAGGTCGCGAGCGCGACGTCCCCGACGCGGAGCGCCGACTCAATCCGGTGGATGAACTCCTTCCCGGACTTCCCGGACCTCCCGGCTTCGTCAGGCGTCCCTCTCTTCCCCCGGTGGCGACTCAAGGCTCAACCTCCCGATCTTTCCATCCCGAACCTGGCGAATGAGCCACGATGAGGCCCTGACTATGTCAACCTCGCCGCCCTTGGACACAAAGCCGAGCCGCTTCCCCAACTCCCGGATTCCGTCATAGGCTTCCTCGGTTGGCTCCGTCGCGACGCCTACCCCGATTGCTTTCAACACCGAGGGTGAACGCGCGCGGAGGATCCTGAGGGCGCGCGCGGCCACCTCGACGGGGTCGTACGAAGACTCTTCTACGATCCCGAGGAGGGCGAGCACCACGACGGAACGCGGGTCCGATCTGCCGGGCATGACCACCCCGGGAAGGTCGAGCACCTCCACCCCCTCGCCCGTCCGCACCCACTGCTTCCCCCTCGTCACCCCCGGGCGGGCCCCGGTCCTCGCCGCGGCGGACGATGCTATCTTGTTGACCAGCGACGACTTCCCGACGTTCGGCAGCCCCACCACCATCGCCCTCAGGGGCCTCTTTCGGCCCCCGCCGGCGACCAGCCGACCGGGGCCGCGCGGTGAGGCCTCCGCGACCTGCCTGCATCCCCTGAGAAGGTCGCTGACTCCCTCGCCCGTACGGCAGTTCACCGGAAAGACCAGCGTCCCGCGGGATTCGAACTCGGTGCGCCAGGAATCGGTCGTCCCGCGGTCGGCGAGGTCGGCCTTCGCCATGGCGATCACCGTCGGCTTCTTAACCAGGCGGAAAAGGCCCGGGTTACGGCTGGCCGACGGCGCGCGCGCGTCAACCACCTCTATCACGACGTCCACCAGCCGGGCGTTCTCCCTCATCGCCCGGACGGCGGACGCCATGTGCCCCGGGTAAGACGGTCCCCTCACACCGGCCACCTCACCTGACGAGCCGGATGCGGCCGGGCGGCCAGTAAACCACGAATGCCCTCCCCCGAATGAGGTTGATGGGAACCGGTCCGAATGCCCGGCTGTCGTGGCTGTTGGGCCGGTTATCCCCGATGACGAACACCTGCCCCGGGGGGATGGTTATCTTCGGGTGTTCCCCTAAGACGTCCTGGCGGATGTAGGGCTCGTCTATCGGTTGCTGGTTTATGTACACCCTTCCGAGCCGGATCTCCAGCGTCTCTCCCGGCAGGCCGATCACGCGCTTGATGAAGTCCCTGTCCCCGCGCCTCGGCAGGTGAAAGACCACAATGTCTCCGCGCTTCGGTTGGCCCACTCTGTACACGAACTTGTTGATGAACAGCCTCTCCCCGTTCTGAAGGGTGGGTTCCATGCTAGGCCCGTCCACTATCCAGGACTGTACGACGAAGCCCTGGATGAGGTACGCCAGTACCAGCGCCGTTACGACGATCTCCAGTGCTTCCCTCAAAGCCTGCCTGTATTTCATCCGCCCGCTCCCTCGGATCTCCCGAAAAACAAAAAGGGCCGGTCCGGCCCTTTTATTGTGACTTCCGCTTTATCCTCGCCGCCTTCCCTTTGAGCCCCCGCAGGTAGTACAGCTTGGCTCGCCTGACGCGCCCCCTCCGGACCAGCTCGATCCTGTCTATCCTGGGGGAATGCAGGGGGAAAATGCGCTCTACGCCCACCCCGTAGGAGACCCTCCTGACCGTGAACGTCTCGCGCGGTCCGCTGCCGGACCTGGCGATTACGGTTCCCTCGAATGCCTGTATCCTCTCGCGGCCGCCCTCGAGCACCTTCACCTGGACCCTCACGACGTCCCCCGGGGAAAAGGGCGTAATGTCCTTCCTGAGTTGCTGTTGCTCAAGGAGTTCGATGGTATTCATACACGAAAGCACTCCTCCGATGCGTTCCACAGTCGTCCGGACACCAACGGAACCATTATAGCACGCAGCCCATTCACTGGCAATCAAGTCACGGGCCCTGGTGATCGGCCGGCTCTCCGCCGCCCCCGAGCTCGCGCTTCACCTCCCGAAGCAGCCCCCTGTCTTCCTCGCTTAGATTCGCCTTGTCCAGGAGGTCCGGGCGCCTGGTCAGGGTCCGCTTGAGGGCTTCACGCCTTCTCCACAATCGCACCCTCTCGTGGTCCCCCGACAGCAGCACCTCGGGCACCTCCATCCCGCGGAACTCCCGCGGCCGGGTGTACTGCGGTCCTTCGAGTATGCCGTCGGCGAACGAATCGGTCAGCGCCGATGCCTCGTCCCCGAGGACGCCGGGCACCAGCCTGGACACTGCATCTATGACTGCCAGGGCGGGAATCTCGCCTCCCGTGAGCACATAGTCCCCGATGGAGATCTCCTGGTCAACCGCGAATCTTATCCTCTCGTCCACCCCTTCGTAGTGACCGCACACGATGACCAGGTGACCCTTCTTCGACAGGTCCCGGGCGACGCGCTGGTTGAACACATCCCCCTGCGGGGTCATCAGCACGATCCAGGGTCGCTCGGGCGCTCGCGCGATTATTGAGTCCAGTGCGGCGTAAACCGGTTCGGGCTTCATCACCATGCCGGTGCCGCCGCCGTACGGGTAGTCGTCCGTCACCTTGTGCTTGCCCTCGGCGTAGTCCCTTATGTTTATCACTTCGAACCGGAGGACCCCGGCCTGAGCGGCCCTCCCGAGGATACTCGCGCTCAACGGGCCGAAGAACATCTCGGGGAAGATCGTCAAGATGTCAATCTTCATGCCGATCCCCCCTCGATGAGTCCCTCCGGGGGTTCCACGACCATCTTCCGGGACTCGAGGTCAATGGCCTTCACCACCGTCTTGAGCGCCGGGATCAGTATCTCTTTCCTGCCCGCGCGCGGAGTGACGACATATACGTCGTTCGCCCCCGTCCTGAGCACGTCCGACACCCGACCGAGCAGTTCACCGCCTGTCGAATACACGTCGAGCCCTATTATCTCGAACACGTAGTGGCGGCCCTCCGGCAACGGGGCGACCGCGGACTTCTCTACCTTCAGGTACTTCCCGCGCAGGGCCTCCGCCGCGTCCCGGTCGTCAACGCCGGACAGTTTGACCGCCGGGCCCCTGTCGCGCTCGAGCACCCCTTCGATTCGACAGCGCGACGGAACCTCACTCCCCGCGTGGGGCGGGTCCACCACTACCTCGAGGCCGGGGACGAACCGACGCGGTGCGTCGGTGAGTGACTGGATCTTCACGTGCCCCCTCGTTCCGTACGGCCCGAGGATGTACGCTATGGCTATGAGCTTTCCGGGGTCGCCCGACACCTTATATCCACCACTATCCCGTCTTCCAGGATGATCGCGGCCTGCGAGATGTCGTCCCACCTGTCCCCCGGGCTCACGTTCACGGGTCCTTCGGCCGTTCCCTGGAGGATCTCCGAACCGATCTCGAGCTTGGCTATTTCCTTCAGCCTTTCCACCAGTGAGCCCTTCCGCTCCAATCGCTTCTGCCGCTCCAACTCGAGATGCTGGCGAACCGCCTGCGACTGCTGTCCGCCGGACTTGTCGGCATCCGCGACTCGCCTGGCCTGGAACTCTATCTGTTGAAGCTCGAGGTCGAGGCGCCTGATGGTCTCTTGTATCTCCGCGGCGAGCTGCCTCTTCAGCTTGTCCGTCACCCTGGCCCTCACCTGTACGGGCCTGTTGATCGTTATCCGCTTGGCGCTCCCGGGTGCCCCTTCCGGACCCCCCGCGCGCTCCGCGCCCCGCCCGGGTTCGTCGCCGCTCACGACAGGATCTCCACCGACGCCCTCTTCGCTTCGCGCGCCGCAAGCGCCCTGACGACCGAGCGCAGCGCCCGGGCGATCCGGCCCTGCCTCCCCACCACCTTGCCGACGTCGTCGGGCGCGACCTTTATCTCGATGACGACGGACGTCTCGCCTTCCACCTCCCGCACCTCGACCATTTCCGGGTGGTCAACGAGCGCCTTCGTCAGTACCTCAACCAACTCCCTCATGAACACTGCCCCCCGGGGATCATTTCTGTGAAGTCCGGGCCTCGTGCCACTTCTTCATGATGCCCGCCCTGGAGAAAAGCGCCCTGACGGTTTCGGAGGGCTTCGCCCCGCGTCCCATCCACAAGAGCGCCTTCTCCTCCTCGACCCTCACCACGCTCGGGTTCGCCCTGGGATCGTAGAACCCGATCTCCTCGATGAACCTGCCGTCCCTGGGAGACCTCGAGTCCGCCACCACTATCCTGTAGAACGGTGCCTTTTTCCCTCCGACCCTTTTCAACCTGATCCTTACCGCCACTCTCCTCACCCCTTCGATATCCCCGGCGACGACGGTCGTCACATCCGTCCCAGGGGGCCGAGCGGGCCGCGGAACTGTTTCGCGCCGCCCCTGCCCTTCTCGAACGCCTGGATCTGCCTAACCATCAACTTCACCTGTTCGAATTGCTTAAGGAGCCTGTTCACATCTTGGACCGTGGTACCGCTCCCGGCTGCTATCCGCCTCTTTCTGCTCGCGTCTATGAGGGACGGACTCGCCCTCTCCGCTTTCGTCATGGAGTTTATGATCGCCTCGATCCTTGCGAGCTCCCTTTCGTCGCAGCCGGCGTCCTGCACTTTCTTGGCCTGCCGGGCGAGCCCCGGTATCATCGCCAGTACTTGGTCGAGAGGCCCCATCTTGCGGACTCCCCTCAACTGCTCGAGAAAGTCGTCGAGCCCGAATTCGGCCTTCCGTACCTTGCGCTCGATCTCCTTCGACTTCTCGGCGTCGAAGGCTTCTTCCGCTCTTTCGACCAGCGTGAGCACGTCGCCCATGCCAAGTATCCGGGACGCCATACGCTCCGGGTGAAACGCCTCCAGGCCGTCGAGCCTCTCGCCCGTCCCGACGAACTTGACCGGAACGCCGGTTGCCGCGCGAATAGAGAGCGCAGCGCCGCCCCGCGCGTCCCCGTCCAGCTTCGTCAGCACTACGCCGGTCAGTCCCAGCCGGGCGTTGAAGGCGGAGGCTACGTTCACCGCTTCCTGCCCGGTCATGGCGTCCGCCACGAGGAGTATCTCGCAGGGATTCGCCACCTTCTTGATCTCCTCCAGCTCGACCATCATCGGCTCGTCAACGTGCAGCCTCCCGGCGGTATCTACGATCAGGACCTCCCCCATCTCCCTTGCCGCCCGCAGCACGGCGTTCCTGACCGTGGTGACCGGGTCCTCGCCTGCGGCGCCCGCGTACACGGGCAATCCGGCCTGCCCGCCTACCACCTTGAGCTGTTCGCCCGCCGCGGGGCGGTACACGTCCGCGGCGACGAGGATGACGCGCCTCCCCTGCTTCTTGAGATAGATGCCGAGCTTGCCCGCGGTCGTCGTCTTCCCCGACCCTTCCAGGCCCACGAGCATGATGACGGACGGCGGTCTCGGCGACAGCACCAACCGCTGGTCTGCGCCGCCCATTATAGCCGACATTTCCTCGTGGACGATCCTGGCAACCTGCCGTGCGGGGCTGAGGCTGCCCATGACTTCGCGGCCGACGGCACGATCCCGGACCCTTGCCGCGAACTCCTTTACCACCTTGTAGTTGACATCGGCCTCCAGGAGCGCGACCCTGATCTCCCTCAATGCTTCGGAAACGTCCGCTTCTCCCAGGCGTCCCTTTCCCGTGAGCCTGCGAATCGCGAGCTGTACTTTCTCCGACAACGATTCAAACATCCGATCGCGCCCCCGTGCCGGATCCTCGAACTCTTATCAATCGAACATCCTCTCCAGGATCCGCCTCACCCTTGAAATCGCCTCGTCCGCGGTGGACCTCCCCGACTCCGCCTCCGAGAGGGCATCCAGGGCGCTGCGCACGGCTTCACGAAGGGCCTCCTCCCTGGATACGAAGCCGATCGCGGCCTCGTATTCCTCCAGCGCGTGCTGGGCCCTCCTGAGAGTGTCGTGGACGGCCGCCCTGGATATCCCGAACTGCTCGGCTATCTCTCCGAGGGACAGGTCCTCACCGTAGTGGAGCTCCACGACCTTCCGCTGGTTGTCCGTCAGCAGCGGACCGTACACGTCCGCGAGTACGGCCATCCTGACGAACTCGTCCAATGACACCCTCCTCCCCGCCGCCTCGCGACACCGACCCGTTCCCGCATCCCGCGCACGATCCTACTCCCGCGCTGCCATGCTGTCAAGTCTTCTCCCTTTACAGCAAAGCGTCGGCGAATTCCGCTGCGGAGAAATCCCTGAGATCCTCCACGTCTTCTCCGACCCCGACGAACTTGATGGGTATGCCGATCTCCCTCGCTATCGGGATTATCACGCCGCCCTTCGATGTCCCGTCCAGCTTCGTCAGCACGATCCCCGTCACCCCAACCGATTCCTTGAACACCCCGGCTTGCTGAAGTGCGTTCTGGCCCGTCGTGGCGTCCAGGACCAGTAACACCTCGTCCGGGGGTCGCTCCACCGCGCGGGTTACCACGCGCCGCACCTTCTTGAGCTCTTCCATGAGGTTCGCCCTGGTGTGCAGCCTGCCCGCGGTGTCCACTATGACCGTATCCAGGCCCCGCGCAGCGCATGCCCGGACGGCGTCGTACGCCACGGCGGCGGGATCGCCCCCTTGCCTGTGCCGGATGGTCTCGACCCCGACCCGCCTCCCCAGTATCTCGAGCTGTTCTACCGCCGCGGCCCGAAACGTGTCGCACGCCGCGAGTATCACGCTCCGCCCGCGGGCTTGCAGTCTGTGTGCGAGCTTCGCCACGGTCGTGGTCTTCCCCACGCCGTTGACGCCGACGACCAGGATCACCGCCACACCGTCGGGGAGCGCCAACCGCCCTTCCACCGGCTGCAGTATCTCGCGGACGATCGAGCGAAGCATCCGGACCATCTCGCCGCTGTCGCGAACCCCTGAGGCGCGCGCCCTCCTCCGGAGCTCCGCGACGATCTCCCCCGCCGCCCGGACACCGACGTCGCAGGCGATCAACCCCTCTTCGATTCGCTCAAACGCCTCGTCCGCCGTGCGCCCCGGGGAGACCGCGCCCTGGACGTGCGTCGCCAGGGTCTGCCTCGTCCGCGCCAGCCCGGCCCTAAGGCGTGACATGAACTCGCTCACGCTGCTCGGGTCAACCTGCCTTCTCGACGAGCCTGACGGAAATCAGCTTGGACACGCCGGGTTCCTCCATTGTGAGCCCGTAAAGCGTATCCGCGAGTTCCATCGTGCCTTTCTGGTGCGTTATCACTATGAACTGGGTCTTCTCCGCAAAGGTCCTGAGGAGTCGCCCGAATCGCTCCACGTTGGTGTCGTCGAGCGCCGCGTCTATCTCATCGAGGACGCAAAACGGGCTCGGCCTGGTCATCAGTATGGCAAACAGCAGGGCTATCGCCGTCATCGCCTTCTCCCCGCCGGACAACAGGTTGAGGTTCTGGATCTTCCTGCCCGGTGGCTGGGCCCTTATCTCCACTCCCGCCTCCAGCGGATTATCCGCGTCCGTCAGTACGAGGTCGGCCGTCCCGCCTCCAAACACGTCCCTGAACACTTCCCGGAAGTTCTGCCTGACCCTCTCGAACGACTCGGCGAAAACCTCCGACATCTTCCGATCCACTTCCCTGATGATCTCCTGCAGCGACTCCCTCGCTTCCCGCATGTCCTTCACCTGGCGCTGGAGAAAATCATGCCTCTCCAGCGTCGCTTTGTATTCCTCGATCGCCCCTAGGTTCACGATGCCCAGGGCATCCATTTCGCCCCGAATGCGGGCTATCTCGGGCTGCACCGCTGAGGAATCCACCACCTCGAAGTCGCCGTACCGCTCCTCCGAGACGCCCCACTCGGTCTGCAACCTCTCCCTGAGGGAAGAGATCTCGACCTCGGCCCGCGCGCGGCGCAGGTCGGCTTCGTGAATCCTCTCCTGCAGCTCCTGTGCACGCCTCCTGACCTGGTGAACCCGGCCCTCGAGCGCCGCCCTCTTCTCGATGAGTCCGTCCCTGGCGGCGGTCGCCTCCTTCAGGGCGAGGTCCGCGCGCCGGCTCTCCTCGGAGCACTCAACCTGGCGTCGCTTTCCCGACGCCAGGTCTTCCTCCAGGCGGCCTCGGGCTGACTCCAGCCGCTCGATCTCGGCCACCAATGACTCGTACCTCCGCGTCGCGTCAGCCAACTGCCCCTCGACGCGGGCCAGGGACTCGCCGATCCCGGCCCTCGCGTTGGTGAGGGTAGCCACCGAAACCCTCAGCCTGGTCACCTCGAGCTGGGCGGCCTCGCGCCCTTCCCTCGCCGATCTGACCGCCTCTTGCATCTCGGCAATGCCGGCTCGCAGCGCCGCCTCAGCCGCTTGCAGCCTTTCCATCGCCTCGCCGGCGGCGGCGATCTTCCCCTCGCCCTCCCTCAGGGCCGCCTCGCAGCGCTCGATCTCCACCTCGACCGCCGCCATCCTCTCCTGCAGGCGCTCCCGTTCGTCCCGGAGGCGTCCTTCCTCCTTGTCCACCTCTCCGACCTGGGAATCGGCGGCCCATATCTGCTGCTCCAGTATCCTCACGTGACCGGCCAGTATCTCCCGCTCGGTGAGCACCCTGGCCGCCCTCTCCTTGAGCGCGGCCATCTCCACCGCGAGCAGCGACGCCCTCTCCTTCAGCGCCCGGATTTCCGACGGACGACCGAGGATGTCCGGCTTACCGGCGGGGGCCGCGCCTCCGGTCAGGCTCCCTCCCGGGTTCAACACCTTCCCGTCCATCGTCACGACCTTAAGCCGCCACGCGGTCCTCTTTGCCAGCAGGAGACCGTTCTCAATAGTGTCAACTATGACGACCCTTCCGAGGACGTGCGAAACGGCCGGGAGGAACCTCGGCTCGCACTCGACGAGTTCGAGCGCCGGCTTGGCGAACCCGCTCCTCGCCACAACTTCGATTTCCTCGGGCGTCAACGCACCCGGCCTGACAGTGCCGAGGGGAACGAAGGTCGCACGGCCCGCCTTCCGCCGGACGAGGAAATCAATGCCCTTTAACGCGTCGGGTTCGCCGCGGGTCACGATATACTCGAGCGCGTCCCCGAGAGCGGCCTCGACGGCCGTCTCGTATCCCCTCGGCACCCTGATCAGATCGGCCACGGCGCCGGTGACCCCGGGAACGCCCTCTCCCTCACTCACTTCCTTCGCCGCGGCCAGTACGGTCCTCGG
>JANLGA010000033.1:20081-20314 GCA_024653225.1 Bacillota bacterium
TTGTACCCCTCGTAAGAGGCGCCCATTTCCTCCAGCAATTTCACCTGGGACTCCAGGCCGCTCAGGGATTCGCGGCACTCCTGCAGCCTCCCGTCCAGTTCCTGCTTCCGCGCATCCATCTCGGCCGTTTTCGACCGGGCCTCGGATAGAAGCGACTGCGCCTCCGCTCTCTGTGCCTCCGCTTCCCGCCTCCTGGAGGCGAGCGAACGGAGGGCGTCATCCGATTTCGACAG
>JANLGA010000034.1:0-816 GCA_024653225.1 Bacillota bacterium
AAAACATCTGAGGCAACGAATCCCCTTCGTTTAGATTCTTACGTGAGGCAACACGGCAGGTCAGATCTCCGAACCGCGGCTTCGCGGCACGCGGCCGGCCCGCAGCAACAGCGGGATGGACAAGGCTTGCAGCCCCATCGAGACGACCGCCAGGCCGGGAAGGGAGATATCGTACAGTAGGCCCGCAACGAGGCTGCCGAGAAACCACGACAGGCCGTAGGTGCAGTAGAAAACCCCGTAGGCCGAACCCCGCCTGTCAGCCGGAACCATGTCCGCCACGACTGCCCTCAGGACCGATTCCTGCGCCCCCATGCCGATTCCCCAAGCGACCATCCCGACCCCAATCGAGCGGACCCCCCCGAGAAAGACGAGCGGCGCCGAGAGCAGCGACACGAGAGACGAGGACACGAGGACTCGGACACCCGCAGTGTCGTAGAGGCGCCCGAGGACGAGTGCCGCGATGGCGTCAATTCCCATCGCCAGGGCGTACAGGAGGGGGATCGCGGCGTCGCCCGTCACCGCGGTCCTCTTCAAGTGATACGCGATGAGCGGAAAATCCACGTATCCGGCGGCTATGGCCGCAACGGCCGCCAGGTAGATCCAGAACCGCCCTTCCGGTCGCCCCGACTCGATCCTCGCTGAACCCGTCTCGAAGCCTCGGGGGCGCGGAAAGAGCCTTCGCGCAACCAGCAAGAATGAAATGGCCGCGAGCGCCGGGACGAGCAGGATCGAGAATCCTTGCCTGTAACTCCCGCCCCTGACGAGGACCACCGACAGGATGAGCGGCCCCAGGGCCGCCCCCACCTGGTCCATCGC
>JANLGA010000034.1:826-9754 GCA_024653225.1 Bacillota bacterium
TCGTGGACCCCGAATGCCCAGCCTCGTCCCATCTGCCCCGCAGCGTGAGACAGCATCGCATCCCTTGCCGGCGTACGCAGCGCCTTTCCGATCCTCTCGGCGATCACCAGCGCCGCCGCAGTTTCCCAGCGCCCCGCCAAGGCCAGCGCGGGGACGGCAAAGAGGTTCACGACGTACCCGGTCAGCGCGATAGCCCAATAGCGCCCCGTCCTGTCACCGGCATACCCGGACACGAGGCGAAGCGCGTAGCCGAGAAACTCGCCCAGTCCGGCCACAAACCCCACCGCCGCGGCCGAGGCCCCGAGCAGATTGAGGTACGCCCCGACGATGCTTCTCGCGCCCTCGTACGTCGCGTCGGCAAAGAGGCTGACGACTCCCAGCAGGAGCACGAATCCCAGCGCGGAACCCCTGGATGCGACCCCGTCCCCATCGGGCTGACGAGTCCCCATCAAGCCCTCCTCCGACGGCACCCTCGGCCCCGCCCGCGACGGCATCCCACCGCGGGCATCGCTCAGGCGCCGTCGCCACCACCCAAGTATGCCACCTTCACGTTGGCCTTGTACTCCGTGATCCGCCCGTCGTTCACGTTCGCAGTCCAATTCACTATCTCGGCGCCGACGACCTTATCCACCGTCTTACTCGCCTCGGCTATAGCGTTCGAGGCCGCCTCTTCCCAGCCCCTCGTGGATTCGCCCACGAGCTCGAGCACCCTCACTACCGCCATCGAGGTCACCCTCCTCCTCGCCGGGGACGGCATCATATGGGGATCCCCGGACACCGAGTGTATTATGCTCCGCGGTCAGTGCCCGAATCCCGCGGCTGGTGGGGGTGACTCACGACATCATCCGGCGAAGCTTGCCGATCGCCGATCTCTCTTCTCGCGAGACCTGGGGCTGGGAAATGCCCAGCCTGTGCGCTACCTCCGACTGGGTGAAGCCCGCCACGAATCTCAGGACGATCACGGCCCTCTCGCGCGGCCTCAGCGCCCCGAGGGCCTGGCGCAGGCTCACCGTCTCGAGCAACCCCCCCTCATCCCCCGCGTCGGAACTCGTCCGGCTCAGGGCACGGTCATCCAGGCTCAGTGTCGGACCGGCGGCGCCGAACGCCTCCACGATCCGCTCGGGGTCTATGCCCGATTCCGCCGACACCTCCGCGATGGTCGGGCTCCTCCCGAGCCGCGCTTCGAGCGTCCGTATTGCCGAGGCCGCGCGCCGCGCGGTCTCCTGCAACCGTCCGGTCGTCTTGAAGGCGCGCGACTCGCGGATACACCTGGTTATCTCGCCCACGATGACCGGGAATGCGTATGTTGAGAACTCCGTACCGCGCCCGGGGTCGAACCCGTCGAGGGCCTTCAGCAGCCCCACGTAAGCCGCCTGTTCGACGTCTTCGAATTCCGCGTCTCCGGGGCGCCCGAATCTCGTCGCTATCGCCCTCACCAGGCCGGCGTTCCGCGAGACGAGCTCATCGCGCGCGGCCCGGTCTCCTGCTCTCGAGCGGGCGTGTAACAAGATGAACTCCGCCCGGGGAATACCTCCCAAGGGATCACCCCCCGGGTCCGGCCTCTCGGGTAAACGCCTTGAACATCCTGACGGTCGTGCCCCGGCCCGGGCTGGACTCGACTTCCAGGCTGTCCATGAGGGACTCCATGAACATGAAGCCGAGTCCCATACGTTCCGGGTCGCCCCCGCCGCGCGCCCGCCTGCACTCCTCCACGTCCGCCATCCCGGAGCCCTCGTCCCGCACGGTCACGCGCATCCCGCCGGGCTCAAGGACGGCCGTCACCTTTATTACCCCGCGCCCGTCGCGGTAACCATGAATCACCGAATTGGACACCGCCTCGGAGACTGCGACCTTTATCTCCTCGACCTCGGCGAGGGTGAACCGGGCGTGCGCGGCCATGCCGGCGACTGCCAAGCGCACCAGGCCGATGTTCTCCGGGACGGAATCCACCTCGATGTGTACCCTGTTACGAACGTCCGCTTCCGAAGCCATCGGCAGCCCTCCTAAAAGGACGCCAGGGCCCCCGTTTCAGAATCGAAGAGGGGCACGATTCGCAGGATCCCCGACAATTCGAGGATCGGCTTGACCCTGCCGGAGACACCGCAGATGGCCATCTTGCCCCCGGCCTGGGTCACGCGCCTGTACCTGCCCAGGATTGCGCCGAGGCCCGACGAGTCAACGAATCCGACCCCCTTCATGTTGAGGACCAGGTCCCTCGCCATCGTCCGGTCGAGAGCCTGCTCCAGGGCTGCTCTGAATTGTGGCGCCGTCGAGAGATCCAGTTCGCCGTCAATCCGCGCGATCAGTACGCGACCCGCCGTGTCTAATTCCAACTTCAACTGCAGAGAACCTCCCCCGCCTCCCTTTTTTTTCCTGCGGGGTCAGTTCTCCGGTCGCCCCTGCTTTTCCTTCAGCGCATGGCCCCGGGACACCTCCGCGACCGAGGGGCCTAGAAGGCGATCATCGCCTTCAGCACCGAGATGAAGTGCGAGGCGATTCCCTTCCTCCGGACCCCCTCCGCCGCCACGAGGTTCACGGCGGCGACGGGCTTCCCGTCTTTCAGCACGGCCACCCGGCCGAGGCGGTCTCCCTTGACCACGGGGGCAACGATCTCCCCGGGTAGTTCGACTTCCTGGGTTATGCCTTGCTGTTCTCCCTTCTTGACGACCACGGCAAGGTCCTTCTCCGGGACTGCGTGTACTGAGTCCGTCTCGCCTTTCCAGACCTTCACCATGTACTCTCGCTCCCCCTGCTTCGCCAGGAGCATCGGGTGGTACGTGGCGAAGGCGTAGTTCAGCAGCCGGGTCGAATCGGCGAAGCGCGTCTTGGTGTCCTCGGCCCCCATGACCACGGCGATGAACCGCTTGCCGTCCCTGAGGGCGGTGTTGGCCACGCAGTACCCCGCCTTGCTGGTGCTGCCGGTCTTCAGGCCATCGCACCCGTCGTAGAATACGAGCATCTTGTTAGCGTTGTCCAGACCGAACTTGCCGCCCCTGAAAGTCGTCCTGTATATCTTGGTGAGATCCAGTAGGCCCGGGATGTTGGCGGCGTACCTGCTCAAGATCGCGGTGTCCCTGGCGGTCGTGAAGTGTCCTTCCTCGTCGAGGCCATGGCTGTTCTTGAACCGGGTGTTGCTCATGCCGAGCTCCTCGGCCTTCCGGTTCATGAGTTCCACGAAGGCCGCCTCCGAGCCGGCGACGTATTCGGCGACCACCACGCTGGCGTCGTTCGCCGATCCCACGGCTACAGCCGCCAACCAATCGCGAAGTGGATGCGTTTCGCCGGGCTCGGTCCACACCTGGCTGCCCCCGAGTGTACATGCCTCCTCGCTCGCCGTCACCCGGTCGTCCATCTTGATCCTTCCGTCCGCCACCGCCTCCAGCGCCAGCACGAGCGTCATGATCTTGGTCAGGCTCGCCGGGGACCGCCTCTCGTCCGCGTTCTTCTCGTAAAGGACCTCGCCGGTGAGATGGTCCAGGAGAATGCAGCTCGGCGAATTCACGTCGAGATCCGGCGGCTTCGCCACCTCGGCCGCCGGCTGCGCCGACTGTTGGGGATTCGGCTCGGCGCGCGCGGGTCCCGCCGCCGAGATCAGGGCGCACGCGAGCGCCGCGATGATTATCACGTTCCTCACCTGGGCATCGCCTCCTGCGACCTATGGTGCCCAGATGAGGTCGCCCTTTTTCAGCCGGCCCATACCTCCCGCAGGAATGACGCCCCGCGGAAGCTGCCCCCGACGCCCAGGGCATCCGCGACAGTGGCGCCCACGTCCGCGAGAGTGCCCCGGAGTCCGATGTCCGCTCCCCGGCGCACTAGTGGCCCGGCCACGAGGAGCGGCACGAGCTCGCGCGAATGGTCGGTGCTCGGGGTGGTCGGGTCACAGCCGTGGTCGGCGGTCACCATGAGCAGGTCCCCCTGTCCGAGGCGGGCCAGAATTCCGCCCAGGGATTCGTCGAAGGCGGCCAACGCCCGCGCGTACCCTCGGGGATCGTTCCGGTGGCCGTACAACATGTCGAAATCCACGAGGTTCGCGAAGATGAACCCCTCTCCACCGCTCGCCGCCAGATCCTCCAACACGGCGCAAGATTCCGCGTTGGAGGCGGTGTGGACCGACTCCGACAGTCCGCGCCCACTGAATATGTCTTCTATCTTCCCCACGGCGGTGACCCGGATGCCGGCCCCCGCTAGGTAGTCCAGCACTGTCGGGCCCGGGGGCTCCACCGTGAAATCGCGGCGCCGCTCCGTCCTCCTGAAACACCCCGGCTTGCCGGCGAAAGGCCTGGCGATCACGCGCCCGACCATGTTGTCCCCCACGAGCATCGCCCTTGCGACCTCGCAGATGCGGTAAAGCTCGTCCACCGGGACGACATCCTCATGCGCCGCGACCTGGAAGACGCTGTCGGCCGACGTGTACACGATGGGCATGCCGGTCCTGATGTGCTCCTCTCCCAGGCGGGCGATTATCTCTGTCCCCGAGGCGGCGACGTTGCCGATCACCCTCCGGCCGATCCTCCGCTCGAATTCCCTTATCAGCGCCGCGGGAAATCCCGCGGGGTAAGTCCTGAACGGCCGATCCAGCACGAGGCCCATCAATTCCCAGTGGCCGCCCATGGTGTCCTTGCCCGGGGATTCGGGCGACATCCTACCGTAAGCCCCGCGGGGGGGATCGGCGCCCCGCCTCCCGGACCTGCCCCGCACGTACTTGACGCCGGGGATGAGCCCGAGACCGAGGTCGCACATGTTGGGCAGCTCGAGCCCCCCCACCGCGAGGGCCGTGTTGGAAAGCGTGTTCGAACCCTCGTCGCCGTACAAGTGGGCATCGGGGGTTTCCCCGATGCCCACGCTGTCCAGCACTATCACGAATACCCTGGATGGTCTCTTCAATCTGCTCCGCCCGCGCTCAAGCCCTCGGGTGCGTCCGGGCATAAACCTCCTTCAAGCGACCCTTGGTCACGTGCGTGTAGATCTGCGTCGTGGATATGTCCGCGTGCCCCAGCATCTCCTGGACAGACCTCAAGTCGGCCCCGTTCTCGAGCAAGTGCGTGGCGAAGGAGTGACGGAGGGTGTGGGGGGTTATTTCCTTGCTGATCCTAGCGTCGTGGGCGTACCGCTTGACGATCTTCCAGAACCCCTGCCTAGTCAGTCTCTTGCCGTGGTGGTTCACGAACAGGGCCTTCTCGCCGCGGTCCGGCACCAGCCTGCCCCTCCCGGAGCCCAGGTAGTCGGCGACGCACTTCACTGCGACCGAGCCCACCGGGACGATCCTCTCCTTCGAACCCTTGCCCGAGCACCTTATGTATCCCATGTCCAGGCTGATGTCGTCAATGTCGAGCGAGATGAGCTCGGAAACCCGGATGCCGGTGGCGTATAGCAGTTCGAGCATCGCCTTGTCCCTCAGCCCCGACGCGGTGGAGGGGTTGGGTTGCTTAAGGAGCGTCTCGACCTCCTTTATGGTGAGGACCTTCGGCAGGCGCTTCTCCAGCTTCGGGGACTCGAGATTGGCGGTGGGGTCCTTGTCAACGTACTTCTCCCTGAGCAGGAACTGGTAGAAAGAGCGGAGCGCCGCGAGTCGCCTGGCTATTGTCGCCGTGGCCTTTCCCTGCTTCTGCAGGAACAGCAGGTACGCCACCACCGTGGCGCGGGAGGCTTTCTCGACCGCGTCCTTCCCGCTCGATTCGAGGTACTCGAGGTATTGGCGGAGGTCCCGCCCGTAGGACTCAAGCGTATTCATCGCGAGCCCGCGCTCAGTACTCAGGTAATTCATGAATTCCCCTATGAGGTTGTTCAAGCCCATGCAACCCCTTCAAAGGTATCACGTACGCGAATCATTCTACGGTTTTTCAAGAAAATCCTTCCAGCTTTCAGCCTCCGACGCCGATTATCCGCAACATCTTCTGAATCACGATCCCCAGTCTGTCCGCCGCCCTAGTTCCTGCCGGGACCACTACCCTGGTCACCACGTCCACGACTTTCGGGATGCCGAACCCCGCCAGGAAGAGCAAGATGAATATCTTGGCCGCCGTCCCGATTCCCCGTCGAACCCTGGTCAGGCAGATGACTATCACGTTGCATCCCTTCCCGGTATTCTTTTCCTCCCGTCACTACTTATGCAATCAATATGTCAAGGAGGCTCGCCCTATTCCGAGTCCGCCGGATGAACGAAATCGAGGGCCCCTTCGGACCCTCGATCCTCTCTTCGCCCAAGCCCCCTGCAGGGGGGCGTCTTTCAGCCGATCACCTCGCTGAGCGGCGTGTACGGAAGCCCGTGCGCCTCGGCGACGGCTTTGTAGACAAGCGCCCCGTCGATCGTATTCACTCCGAGTGCCAGCGACAGGTCCTCCTTCACGGCCGCCAGGTAACCCATGCCCGCCAGCTTCAGCGCGTATGGCAGAGTGGCGTTGGTGAGGGCGAACGTGGACGTGCGGGGAACGGCGCCCGGCATATTGGCGACGGAATAGTGCACCACGCCGAACTTGACGTAGGTCGGATTCGAGTGCGTGGTCACCCTGTCAATTGTCTCGACTGAGCCACCCTGGTCTATCGCGACATCCACTATCACGGATCCCGGTTTCATCGTCTTGACCATTTCTTCCGTGACGAGCTTCGGGGCCTTCGCGCCCGGCACCAACACGGCTCCTATCAACAGGTCCGCCTGCCTTACGGCCTCGGCGATGTTGAAGGGGTTCGAGACCATCGTCACGACGCGGCCGCCGAAGATGTCGTCCAAGTACCGCAGCCTCTGGATGTTGAGGTCGAGCACGGTCACGTCGGCGCCCATGCCGACGGCGACCTTGGTC
Organism: Bacillota bacterium; assembly: GCA_024653225.1. Lineage (GTDB taxonomy): Bacteria > Bacillota > Sulfobacillia > JABLXB01 > JABLXB01 > JANLGA01. The sequence goes on from JANLGA010000034.1 coordinate 7,624, forward strand.
GCGGCGGTACCGACCGTGCCGCCGCCGACCACGACGACCTTAGCCGGCGGAACGCCCGCGACGCCCCCGAGGAGTATGCCTCGCCCGCCGCTCCTCTTCTCGAGCAGGTGGGCGCCGATCTGCGTGGCCATCTTGCCGGCGACCTCGCTCATGGGGGTCAGCAAGGGCAGGGACCCGTCTTCTTTCTGCACCGTCTCGTACGCGATGGCGATCACCTTGTTCCGCATCAACGCCCTCGTCAGCTCGGGTTCGGCCGCAAGGTGCAGGTAGGTGAACAACACCTTCCCCGGGGTAAGTAGGTCGTATTCTGGGGCCAGCGGCTCCTTCACCTTCAACACCATGTCCGCGACCCGAAACACGTCCTCGGCCTTCTCGAGAATCGTCGCGCCCGCGGCCCGGTACTCGTCATCCGAAATGCCGCTGCCCGCTCCGGCCGAACTCTCGATGAATACCTGGTGGCCGGCCTTGACGAAACTGCTCACACCCGCGGGTGTGACGGCGACCCTGTTCTCATCGGCCTTTATCTCGCGCGGAACCCCGATCCTCATACTCTGACGCACCCCTTTTTCTGCAAATGGACAACCACCAGATGCTACCGTTCTCCATCCCATGCGGAAGTCCTCTCGCCGAGCCGTAGGCGGGCTACATCATCCTCGAGCCGACGACCCCCAGTATGGAGGGGGTCACAATCGCCTCGATGCCGCTCGAGAGGAGAATCACCGCGGTGAGAACCATAGCCCACAGGGAGTACCGGGTGAACTGCGAGAGAAAGTCGATCCCGCGCCGCGCGCCGGCGGATGCGACCAGGGTGAACGAGAATGAGAGGGACATCATTCCCAGCGAGAGCAGGGCGGGGACGGCCAGGAGGTTGTGCGGTAAGACGGCGGCAGCCGAGAGAAGGAGCCCCCTGTAACCCAGCTCCTCGACGAGAAAGGACACGGTGAACCCCAGGACGAAGCCGCGCGTGAATACGATGGCCATCACCAGGGGCATGCCGATCACGGTCACGCCGAGAAACCAGGTGGCCGCGGCCGTCTTCAGGTTGTTCAACACCGAAGCCTGGAGCACGGCCCCGCGCTTCACGGGCTCCGTGTACCGCGTCACTCCTCTCATCAGGGCGTCTACGTAACTCAACAGCTCGGCCTTCTGGTCGTCGCCGAGCGCCTTTACCGCGACCGCCCCGAACACGATTCCCGCCAGGAAAAGCATCGCCACGAGGATGCAGGCCCCGCGACCGACCATGTGCCCGCTCGCGCGCCCGCCGGGAAAGCCGCCTCCCCACACCGGCGCCGCCCCCTCCGCGCTGCCGTGAAGCCGTACAGCAGTACAGCTGTACACATGTATGCGGCCGGAGCGACGGGTATGTCCATCCCCCCACGCGCCTACGGAAAGTCAACGGACCCGTAGAACCCACCGGCTCCGGTCGTCACCGACAGCATCCCCTCGCGGGCGGCGACTATCGCGCGCGCGACGCGCTCGCCCGCGACAGAAGCCAGCTCCCGCTCCGACGCCCGATGGACCACGTTCATCTCCGAGCCGAAGCGACGAATGAGCCGGTCCAGCATCGCGGGGCCGATCCCCGGGATGAACGCGAGCGGAACCTGCCGCACGTACGGAGGACGATGCGGCGGGTGAAGCGGCTTGTCGCGAGAAGCGATCTGCCGAGCCCTGTCCCATACGCCGCGCACCACCCGGCCGCTCCCGCAGCAAGGACATACCTCGACTGCCGCAGCCCCCGACGCCGCCCGCCCACAAGACAGGCAGAAAGACCGGTGGTACTTCCCCAGCCGCGGGTCGAGGCCGACATTCTGCACGACGCGCCTCCACTCGAGCCGCCTCAGTGCCAGGGACAGCTCCCGGAAATCCGGGGATTCCATCTCGATCACGTTATACTCCCTCGCTATGCTGCGCCTCGAGTGAGCGTCGGAGTTCGAGAGCAGGGTGAAGGCGGCGAGCTCGTCGATCATGTCGGCCATGTCGGTGTCCGCACTCAGCCCCAGCTCGACCGCCGGCAAGCGCTCCAGTGTGCGGGGGTCGAACACCCGTCCCAACCGGTCGGTGCAGGAGCCCAGGATGCCCTTGTGCGGCGTGAAGGCGTGGGCGAGTGCGCAGAATCCCCCGAGTCGACCGG
>JANLGA010000034.1:9764-11691 GCA_024653225.1 Bacillota bacterium
GCCTGCTCCACGACGTCTGCGGCGGCTGCGTCACACCTCTGGCTCGACAGCCGGATGTTCCTCACGAGGGGTCCGAGCCAGCTGGAAAACCTCTCCATGGAGTCGAGGGTCGGCAGGTACACGACCAGGTGGCACGGCCCGCCGTTGACGACCACCTCGACCTCGGATGCAGCCACAAGGACCACCTCTGTGTGCCGTCGGGCCGGTCCCTCGATTCGGGCCCGAACCCCGCCGCCCGGTAGTTCCTCAGCGCCCCCCGATTCGACCAGCCGCCTGAGGTCCGCCAACACGCCGGGCGAATGGCAGTCAACCACCCCCGCCACGTCCACGCCCTTCCTGAGGGCGCACTCCTCGATCACCCCTGCGACCGTCAGGTCGCGCGAGGCCGAAATCTTGACGGGGTTCCCCGCCCCGTCGCGGCCGAGGTGGATGTGGAGGTCAACGAAGAACCGGTTCAAACCGGAGCACCGCGCTTTCCGGTCTCCATGGCATCCGCCGCCAGCAGGATGCCGGTCGCCGTCTTCGCGTCCCGCACAAGCCCCGAGGCCACCATCCGTTTGAGTGATTGAAGGGGGATCCTCCTCACCGTGAGCGACTCGTCGTCGTCCGGCGGCCGACACCCGGCCGCTCTCTCGAGCCCCGTGGCAAGGAAGATGTGTACGACTTCGTTCGAGAACCCCGGGCTGGTCAGGAAGGCACCGAGGGGGAGCCACGACCGTGCCCGGACCCCCGCCTCTTCCTCCAACTCCCGCTCGGCGCAGGCGAGGGGCGACTCGCCCGGGTCCAACTTGCCCGCCGGAATCTCGAGAATCGTTTCTCCGGCGGCGTACCTGTACTGCTCGACAACGAACACCCGGCGGTCGTCGTCGAGGGCCACGACGGCCGCGGCCCCCCCGTGAAGCACGACTTCGCGATCGGATTCGCGCCCGTCAGGCAAGGCCACCCTGTCCACCTTCACCTTGATTATCCTGCCCTCGAATACCGTCGAGCTCGCGAGGGTTCGCTCCCGAAGTTCCTCCATACGGTGTCACCCGCCTCGGAATAAGCCCCCCGAAAAACATGGGAGGGAGGTTACCCTCCCTCCTTCGCCCCGCGCGCGGAGAATCCTGTCCTACCCCGGTGCCTCCGTTCTCTCCTCCTCGGGCGGCCTCTTCGGCTGCAGGTTACCCAACCGCCTGTTGGCCGCGTCGAGGGTCGCTTTCACGGCGGCCTCCAACACGTCCCCCCTCACGGGGGCGGCGCCCACCAGGAGCTCCTCGTTCCCCCTCGCGGTGACGAGCGACACCGCGACGACCGCCACCTCCCGCTTGGACAAGAAGAGCGCCCCCACATCCTCGAGCACGAATACATTCTGGGGCTCAATCACCTGGTTCAGGGCGGCTATCGCCGCCTGGCACACCACTCGGAACGACTGGTACCTGGAGTTGTTGCCCTCCGCCGAACCCTCGTAAATCGTGCCCGCTTCGTCGAGCCGCGTCAGCACTACCTTTGCGCTCAGCCGTCCCTTCTGCGTGTCGTTGGTCAGGACGACGTTCAGGAGCTTCACCCTGCTCGGCCCCGCCTTGGTCGAGAGGGGCGCCAGCTGGGCCACGCTTATCTTCTTGTGGTCAATCGTTATGCCCCACCTCGCGGCGAGCGAGCTCTCCACGTCCCTCACCATCTGCTTCGGGTTTCGTTCCGTGTTCGACAGTATGTGGATCTCCTCGATCGCGCCCCAATTGTTTACCACGACTCTGGACGACAATACCCCGGGCAGCCTGGACAGCAACGTCTCGATTTCGTCTACCGTGACGGTAGGCCTCGGGGCATCTTGCATTCCAGATTACCCCCCGACTTGGAAAAGCGGTAAACTTAACCATATCTTAGCACAAATGACAGGGAGCGACAAGCAGCCCGCCCGTCACCCGGTCTTGTTACCGCCTTTCAC
>JANLGA010000034.1:11701-20202 GCA_024653225.1 Bacillota bacterium
CTTTCACCAGGGCCGCGCCCCGCTCCAGCGCTTCCTTGTTGAGTGGGATGAGTGAATGCCTGTGCGGCGGAAGCGCCTTCTTCAGCGACTCGACCACGAGCGAGGCGTCCACCGCTCCCGTCGCCCCGAGAAACGCCCCTAGCGCGACCATGTTGGCCACCTGATCGGAGCCCAGCTCGAAAGCGATCTCGTTGGCCGGGACCTCGATGACCTCGATGTCAGTCCGCCTTGCCTTCCTGCTCACCATCGACGTGTTGACCACCGCCGGGTCGCACCACCGGCTCGAACTTGTCGAACGATGGGAGGTTCATCACGATGGCGGCGCTGGCCTCGGTCACGATGGGCGACACTATCGGCAGGTCCGAAATGACCACGGAGCAGTTCGCCGTCCCACCTCGCATCTCCGGGCCGTACGACGGTATCCACGACACCTTCTTGCCCTGTATCATCCCGGCGTAGGCCAGCAGGGCCCCCATGACCATGACGCCCTGTCCCCCGAAACCCGCGATTATTATCTCGTGCGTCACCTATTCCACCTCCTTGGGGGATTTGAACTCCCCCAGGGGGAACACCGGTATCATCTTCTCCTCGATCCACCGCAGGGCGTCCGCGGGAGACTTCCCCCAGTTCGTCGGGCACGACGACAGCAACTCGACAATGGAAAAGCCTATCCCCTGTATCTGCGTCTTGAACGCCTTGAGCAGTGCCTTCCTCGCCTTGGCGACATTCGCGGGGTTGTGCATCGAGACGCGGGCGACGTACGCGGCGCCGTCGAGCGTCGAAAGGAGCTCCGCCATCCTTATGGGGTAACCCGCCCTCTGCGGGTCCCTCCCGCCCGGCGTGGTCGTAGTGACCTGGCCGATCAGCGTCGTGGGCGCCATCTGTCCCGAAGTCATCCCGTAGACGGCGTTGTTTATGAATATGACGGTGATCTTTTCGCCCCGCATGGCGGCATGAACGACCTCCGCGGTACCGATGGAGGCGAGGTCCCCGTCGCCCTGGTATGTGAATACCACCCTGTCGGGCAGGACGCGCTTTATCCCCGTCGCCACCGCGGGGGCCCTTCCGTGCGCGGCCTGGTGAAAATCTATGTTGAAGTAGTCGTACATGAATACGGAGCACCCTACGGGGGCGATACCAATCGTCGTCTCGGCGATGTCGAGTTCGTCTATGATCTCCCCGACGAGCCTGTGGGCGATGCCGTGCGTGCACCCCGGGCAGTAGCGCATGACCATCTCATTCATGCAGCGCGGGCGCCCGAAAATCCTCTCCACGATCATGCACCCCCCTGCTTGCGAATGCTCTCGCCCGGAGGATCCGGCTCCCTGCCGTCGGCGATCTGAAGCACCCGTTCCATGATGGCTTTCGGCGAAGGAAGCGCGCCGCCCGTTCTCCCGTAGAAATACACGGGGCGGCGGCCGGCGACGGCCAACCTCACGTCCTCGACCATCTGGCCGGTGCTCATCTCCACGGTCAAGAACGCCCGACCGGTGCGGCACACCTCGTCGAACGCCCTCGCGGGGAACGGCCACAGGGTTATCGGCCTCACCAGTCCGATCTTGAGCCCGCGCTCCCGAAGCTTCTCCACGACGCCGCGGCATATCCTGGCCGTGGTCCCGTAAGCCACCAGGAATATCTCGGAGTCGCCCGCGTCAACTATCTCGAACCTGGCCTCCCGTTCGACTATCTCCCTGTACTTCTCCTGCAGATGCCAATTGTGCCTGTCAAGCACCTCCGGGTCTATGTGTATTGAGGTGATGATGTTCGGCTTTCTTCCCTTCGCGCCGGTGGTGGCCCATGGCTTGGGGTCGGGCGAAGACAGCGGCCTCTCCTTGAACTCGACCGGTTCCATCATCTGGCCCAGTATCCCGTCCCCCATGATCATCACCGGGTTACGGTACCTGTCGGCGATGTCGAACGCGTCCATCACGAGGTCGGCGAGTTCCTGTACGGACCCGGGGCCGAGCACCACCACCCTGTAGTCGCCGTGCCCGCCCCCCTTCGTGGCCTGAAAGTAATCGGATTGGGCCGGCTGAATCCCCCCGAGCCCGGGGCCCGCCCGCACCATGTTGACTATCACGCACGGCAGTTCCGCCCCGGCGATGTACGATATCCCCTCGGATTTCAGGCTGATCCCGGGTCCGGAGGAGGAGGTCATCACCCTCGCGCCGGCCCCGGCGGCGCCGTATACCATGTTGATCGCCGCGAGTTCGCTCTCGGCTTGGAGGAATACCCCGCCGACCGCGGGGAGGCGTCTCGACATGTACTCGGGGATCTCGTTCTGCGGAGTGATCGGGTATCCGAAAAAATACCTGCACCCCGCCCTTATCGCGGCTTCGCCGACAGCCTCGTTTCCCTTCATCAACATCGGGTCGCCCAAGCTCCGTCACCCCCTCACCTGAACACTTCGATCACTACGTGCGGGCACATCCTCGCGCAGAGCGTGCAGCTCGTGCACTTCTCCTGATCGGACACCTCGGCCGGTCTGAAACCCAGGGCGTTTATCCTATCGGCCATCCTGATGATCTTCCGCGGGCAAGTCACCACGCACAGCTCGCACGCCTTGCACTTGTCCTCGTTGAAAACCACCCGCTTCAAGTCACACCCCTCCCACGGCGCCCGCCTGTTCCCCCCAGGGCGGCCTCATGAACAGCCTCAGGGGCAATATGTCCAGGCCGGAAGCCAGTTCGCGAAAGTCGTCGTCATCCATCAGTGACTCCATCGCGCAGGTGAACACGACCGGCAGGCCGACCTTTCTCCCCGCTTGCGACGCCACCTCGTAGCCCCGCCGGACCTCTTCGGCGGTGGTGAGACTTCCGAGGTGTGTGTTGGACACCAGCCCAGTGCACTTCCGACCCGCCGCGGCTTCTATCGCCCTGAGGTAGCTCGCTATTCCGTCTGGATGACCCGTGAACGGACGGCGGGTGTTAACCACGAACAACAGATCCATCGAGTCCGCCGGCGCGCAGTCGGCGAGCGACCCGAACGCCCTTGCACCGGCCGGGTCCCCACCGACGTCCAGGACCACGTTGTACGAATCGTTCCCCACGAGGCCCCTCGCCTCGGCGGGAATGACGGGCAGGTCGGTGTACGAGATGGGTTCCCGAGGGTAGACCACCCTCAGGCCCAGCGCCTCGAGCTCCGCGCGCGCTTCTCTCGTCCGACAATAGGGGGTAACGACGTCGAGATCGACGATTGCCACGTTGTCGCGGGTGCGGCGCAGGAACACGGCGAAGTTTATGGACACCTCGGTTTTGCCGCTGCCGTACGGGCCGACGAACGCGACGACCCGCCTACCGGCGAACATGGCACCCTACCTTCCCAGGTAAAGCCTATTGATCCTGCCGATGTTGTTGATTCGCTCCTCGGCGACTATGTCGGCAGCCTGGTAAGTAGGAATACGCCTTGACCTCGCCACCTCGAACACCCTCAGGAGCTTGTCGTATATCCGAGCGACCTGCGCGTAGGCTCGCTCCTTCTTGTACCCGCCCGGTTTGAATTCGTCGGCCACGTTCGTCACGCCCCCGCCGTTTATGACGAAATCGGGCGCGTAGAGAATGCCTTTCTCCTCGACGAGCACCCCGTGGCGCGGTTCCTTCAACTGGTTGTTGGCCGCCCCGGCAATGATCTTGCACTTCAGCCTACCGATTGTCTCATCATTGATGATCGCGCCGAGGGCGCACGGGCTGAAGATGTCGCATTCCACGTCGTATATCGCTTCAGGTCCGACGGACTTGACCCCGTACTCCTTGACGACCGGCTCCAGGATGTCGTCGAAAATGTCCGTGACGGTCACGTCCGCCCCCTCTTCAACGAGGTGCCTCACTACGTGCCTGCCGACGTGCCCGACGCCCTGCACGGCCACCTTGCGGCCCTTCAAAGACTCGTCGCCGAACACCACCTTGCAGCACGCCTTCATCCCGCGGTAGACGCCGAAAGCGGTCGCGGGGGACGGATCGCCGCTGGTGTCCGGGAGTCCGGCGACGAACTCGGTTTCGCTGGACACTATCGAGATGTCGGACGGCCCTATGCCCACGTCCTCGGCGGTGATGTAACGCCCGCCGAGGCTCTGCACGAATTTCCCGAACGCCCTGAAAAGCTCCTCCGACTTGTCCTTCCTCGGGTCGCCGATGATGACCGCCTTCCCGCCGCCCAGGTCCAGCCCCATGACCGCGTTCTTGTAGGTCATCCCCCTCGACAGCCGAAGGACATCAATGAGTGCGTCTTCCTCGCTGTCGTACGGCCACATCCTGCATCCGCCCAGGGCCGGCCCCAGCGTCGTGTCGTGTATGGCTATGATTGACTTGAGGCCGGAGACCCTGTCATGGCAGTACACCACCTGCTCGTGTCCGTACTTCTCCATCTCCCTGAAGACTTCCACGCCCTCGACCTCCCCCGTCTCACTTCTTGACGTACAATCGCCGGACCCTCGACAGCGCCTCTATCCTCTCATTCACCATGACGTCCGCCGCTCGAAAAGTCGGGATGTTGTCCCTCTTCGAGATCTCGAATATCCGTGACAGGAGATCATAAATCGAGGCCGCCTTCTTCAGCGCCCTCTCCTTGTTGTACCCGAGCAGTTCGTCGGCCACCTGTATCAGCCCGCCGGCGTTTATCACGTAGTCGGGTGCGTACAGTATCCCTCGGGCGTGCAGCTCGTCCCCGTGCCGATCCTCCTTGAGCTGGTTGTTCGCGGCACCCGCGACTATCTTGCACCGAAGCCTCGGTATCGTCTCGTCATTGATCACCCCGCCGAGGGCGTTCGGGGAGAATATGTCGCACTCGACGTCGTACACCGCCTCGGGGGATACGACGGTCACGGGATACTTGGCGGTGACTCTCTCAACGTACGAGTCATTGAGGTCGGCGATGGTTATCAAGGCCCCTTCCTCATGTAGGTGCCTCACCAGGTGGAATCCCACTTTGCCAACTCCCTGTACCACCACCTTGAGCCCCTTCAGGCTCGGGTCCCCGAAAACCTCCCGGGCACAAGCCTTGAGACCCTTCCACACGCCGAAGGCGGTGATTATTGACGAGTCGCCGCTGCCGCCGAACTCCTCCGGCAGCGCGACGACGTGGGAGGTTTCATACGATGCCCAGACGAAATCGCCCGGGACCGTTCCCACGTCGGTTATGAACCGGCCGCCCAGCCCCTCGACGAACCTTCCCAGCGCCCTGAACATCTGCTCGCTCTTGTCTTTCCGCGGGTCGCCCCAGATCACCATCTTGCCCCCGCCGTAGTTCGAGCCCGCTGCGGCCGACTTGTAGGTCATCCCCTTCGACAGCCGAAGGACGTCCACGATCGCGTCGTCCTCCGTCTCGTACGGCCACATCCTACACCCGCCCAGCGCCGGCCCCAGACTGGTGTCGTGAATTCCGATTATTGCCTTGAGACCGGACGCCCGGTCGCGGCAGAATATCAGCTGTTCGTGGCTGTCCGCAGCCATCGCCTTGAATATCTCCACCGTCATCCCTCCCCGCTTGGACTCCACGTTACCGTTAAGCAACTTGCATGCCAACAATATCGGGCCGCCCAAGCACCCGTCCGGCCTTGTGTTGCAGCCCGTTTCCCGCAAGGCGCGCCGCAGGCGCCCCTGCAAAACCATTCATATATGCAAGAGATTGCGTGCAAGTTCCAGCCTATCTCGGCCTCTCAGCGCTCGTCTCCGATGTTGAGCCGCTTGATCTTGTAGTACAGGCTCCTTGTGGCTATACCGAGGCGGCGCGCGGCTTCGGTCTTGTTGCCCCTGGCTCGCTTGAGCGCCTGTAAGATGACCTCGCGCTCTATCCTCTGGACGGCCTCGGACAGGTTCGCACCCTCCGCGGAGTGTCGGGCGGACGCCCACCTCGCCCCCTCGAACCCGGAACGCTTCCGCCCGAGGGGCGGAAGGTGGGCCGGGAGGATCACGTCCTCGCTGTACTTCATGTTGATCATCGCCCGCCCCAGGACGTTCTCGAGTTCGCGCACGTTCCCCGGCCAGTCGTACGATTCGAACACCTTTATGACCTCGGGAGACGCCGACTTGACGCACCTGCCGTACTGCTGGTTGAACTTCCTTATCAAGTAATGAACCAACAGCGGGATGTCCTCCCGCCTCTGCCTGAGCGGTGGGATGAATATGGGAACGACGTTGAGGCGGTAGTACAGGTCCTCGCGGAAAGTGCCCGCCTCGACGGCCTGCTCGAGGTTAATGTTCGTCGCCGCGATTATCCTGACGTCCACGCCTATCGGTGTATTGTCGCCGACCCTCACTATCTCTTTTTCCTGGAGCACCCTCAACACCTTGGTCTGAAGGTTCAGGTTCATCACGCCGATCTCGTCGAGGAACAAGGTTCCCCCGCCGTCTTCCTCGAATAACCCTCTTCTCCCCCTTCTCCGCGCGCCCGTGAAGGCCCCCTCAACGTACCCGAACAGCTCGCTCTCCAGCAGCGTCTCGGCTATGGCCGCGCAGTTGACGCGAACGAAGGGCCCCGTGCGCCTCGGGCTCAGGTTGTGGATCGCGTGGGCGAACAGTTCCTTGCCGGTCCCGCTCTCCCCACGCAATATGACCGTGGCCGGCGTTTCCGCGGCCCTCTTCGCGTGCTCGATGGCATCGCGAATTACCTGGCTTTCTCCAATGACATCCTCGAAAGTGTATTTCGCTTCGAGCCTCCTCACCAGGTGTTTCATTCGATCGAGCTCCTCGGTGAGCCTGATGATCTCGGACGTGTCGTGGATCACCGCCACGCTCCCCTTGAGGTGCCCTTCCACCAGGATCGGGGCCACGTCCACGACCACCTCCCGCCTGCCGGGCCCGACCTTCATCGGCACGCCCTTCACGGGCTGGCCCGTACGGAGCACCTGGAGGTGCATGCTTTCCCCTTCGGCGATGTCCACGGTCGGCGGCTTACCGAGCACGTCCTCGGCAGTCAGCCCCGTCAACCTGGTGTATGCGGGGTTGATGAGCATACCCATACCACGGGCGTCCACCACGGAGATGGCGTCCTGGGTACAATTGATTATCGCCTCCAGCATGCTCTGGACTTCCTTCAGGTTCGTTATCTCGGAGGCCAGGCTCTTCACCTCGGTGATGTCCCTGAATACAGCGACGGCGCCGACGATGCCGCCGTCCTTATCCCTCACGGGGACCCTGTTGGTCACGATGACGGTTTTCCCCATGTCCTGCTGCTGGTTCAGCTCGGCCTTCCCGGAGCGGACCACGAGATGGAGGCGCGTATTCGGTATCACCTCTTCCGCCGGTCTGCCGATGATGTCGCGGGCGTTCAGGCCCGTGAGCTTCTCCGCCGCCGAGTTCATCAGCCTGATCACGCCGGATTTGTCAACGGCGATCATCCCGTCGTGGGTCGAATCGAGGATAGTGAGGAGCTGGTCTATGGCGGACGCCTGATTCCTGAGCAACTCCTCGTATGCACGGGCCACCACGCTGAGAACGTCCATCCTCTTCACCCTCGCACGAGTTCGTCAACTTGAGCGCCGCACCACGCCTTGTGCCACGAGCATGATGTCTGCGTGTTCAACTATTCTGCGCGACGCTGCGCGTATCCTGTTCTCGAAATCCTGTCTCGAAAACTATAAAGCCGCCCGAGGGCGGCTCGCTGACTTCGTTCTTTCACGACGCTTTGAGGTCCATCCTCAACTTGTCGGCGACCATGGCGATGAACTCCGAATTCGTCGGCTTTCCCCTCTCCTGGCTCACGGTGTGTCCGAACATGTTGTTTATGAGGTCAATGTTCCCCCTGTTCCATGCCACCTCTATCGCGTGCCTGATGGCCCGCTCGACCCTGCTCGGCGTCGTCCTGTACTTTGCCGCTATCGTAGGGTATAGCTCCTTCGTGATGGCCGACAGGAGCTCCACCTTGTTGGTCACCATGATTATCGCGTCCCGTATGTATAGGTATCCCTTTATGTGAGCGGGAATCCCGATCTCGTGGATGATGTTCGTTACTTCGGATTCCATGCTCCTCGAACGTGCCTGGGGTATTCGGGGGATGGGGGCGGCGGAGCACATTTGCCTTATGCGACTGACCAGGATGTCGAGATTGAATGGCTTGAGCACGTAGTAGTCGGCGCCCAATTCCACCACGCGGTGAGTGATGCTTTCCTGCCCGAAGGCAGTTAAGATGATGACGCGCGGGCGGACGGCGAATTCCCCCGACGCCAACTTCTCGAGTACGGCTATGCCGTCCACGTGCGGCATGATGATGTCAAGGATTAAGACGTCGGGGCTGACCTTCTTGATCAGTTCGAGCGCCTCGTCCCCGTTGTAGGCCATTCCGGCGACTTCCATGTCGGGTTGGTTCTGGATATGGTTCTTCAGCAGCTCACAGAAGTCCCTATTGTCGTCGGCAATGGCCACCCTGATCTGTCCCACGGCCCTGACCCCCTTGAGTGACAATGGTTCCGTAGTTCTACGATCCCATTTGCTTATCCTTCTAGCGGAGGGAGTTTTTTCCTTTCCGCGCGTCCCCCCGAACGCCGGTGGGCCGGGGAGAACCCGGCC
>JANLGA010000035.1:0-12035 GCA_024653225.1 Bacillota bacterium
AACATCTGAGGCAACGAATCCCCTTCGTTTAGATTCTTACGTGAGGCAACACGGCGCGGGAGGCTGTGACCATGCGTCCGTCCCGGGGCGAATCCCGAGGCACACTGCGTCACGTCATGCGAACCGGAACAGTATCACGTCGCCGTCCTCGACCTCGTAGTCCTTGCCCTCCGACCTGACCAGCCCCCTGTCCCTCGCCGCGGGGAAAGATCCGGCCTCCTCCAGGTCGGCCAACCTGACGACTTCCGCTCTCGCGAACCCTTTCTCCATGTCCGTGTGAATCCTGCCGGCCGCGCGCGGAGCCCGAGTCCCCCTGCGTATCGGCCACGCACGGGCTTCCTTCTCGTTGAAAGTGTAGAACGTGATGTAGTCGAGTGCCTCGTACGCCGCCCGGATGACCTTGCGGCTTCCCGGCTCCTCCAGCCCCAACTCTTCAAGGAAAGCGCTCCTGTCGGCCTCCGCCAGTTCCGCGATTTCGGCTTCGAGGCGCGCGGACACCGGGACCACGGGGGAGCCGTCCCGCCGAGCCGTCTCGACGAGCTCGGCGTAGAGTTCGTTTACCGCCGCATCGCCAGTGCCCTCAGCCACGTTGCCGACGTACACCACCGGCTTCATCGTGATCAGGAAAACGCCCGCCACCAGCGCCCGTTCTTCCGCCCCGAGGCCGGCCCTCCGCGCCGGGATGCCCCGCTTGAGGGCGTCCTCAACCCTCGACAGGGCCGAATCCTCCTGGGCTTCCCTTCTCTCGCCGTACCTGGCCGCCTTTCCGATGCGTTCCCGCCTTCTCTGCACTGTCTCAAGATCGGCGAGCATCAGCTCCAGGTTGACGATTTCGCAGTCCCTGGACGGGCTCACTACCGGTTCGGGATGCGGCACCCCCGGGTCCGCGTGGCACCTCACGACGTGGATTACGGCGTCCACCTCCCGGATGTGCCCCAGGAAGCGGTTCCCGAGACCCTCGCCCTTGCTGGCACCCCTCACCAGGCCCGCGATATCCACCACCTCGAGGAAGGCGGGGACGACTGTCTTCGGCCTGACGATGCGCGCGAGCCGCCCCAACCTGTCGTCGGGCACCGCCGCCGTCCCGGTGTTGGGCTCGACGGTCGTGAACGCGTAGGGCGCCGTCGCGGCGCCGGCCGAGGTGAGGCAGTTGAAAAGCGTGGATTTCCCGGCATTAGGCAGTCCGACAAGCCCGCACGATATGGGCATCTCACCGGCCCCCGTCAGGCGGCGCCGCGGCTTTGGTCACTTTCCTGACGAGCCTCTCGAACCTGGTTCGCGGGATCATCACTCGCCTCCCACAACCGAGGCACCTCAATCCGAAATCAATGCCCGTGCGGGTGATCTCCCACGTATTCGAACCGCACGGATGCTGCTTCTTGAGCACGACTATGTCCCCGAGCGCGAACCTGTTCACGGTCCACCACTCCCACCGACTCGCCCCGGCGACTCCCCGTCCTCGACCTCGTCGCCGACCGGCCGCACGCAGACTTCAGGGAATCGTATGTTCGATTCCTGCAGCGACTCCACCACGGCCTTCCGGATTTCCCTCTCGAGGACCCATTGAGTGCCGGGCTCGGCCTTAGCCACGACGGTGTACACCGCCCGGTTCCCCTTGATCTCGGAGACGCCGAGGACGCTCGCGCCGGGATCGGTCTCGCCGAGCCGGGTTCCGACCCTCCCGCACGCTCGGGCGAGCGCCCCGATGACCCGCTCCGGCGATTCCCGGCAATCCACGGGGACGTCCACCCGCACCCTCACCGCGCCGCGGCAGTAGTTGGTCACGCGGTCGATCGTGCTGTATCGAACGAAGTGGAGACCGCCGTCGAAATCCCTCACCTTGACGGTCGTCAGCCCCATCTCCTCGACGGTTCCCTCCACCCCGGCAGTGGCGATGTGGTCCCCGATGTTGAACTGGTCGTCATAGAGCACGACGAAGCCGGCCACCAAGTCGCGAAACAGGTTCTGCGCGCCCAACCCCACAACGATTCCCACCACGCCCGCGCCCGCCAGCAGCGTCCTCGTCTCAATCCCCAGCATGTCAAGCATTACGAGCACGACCAGGGCGTCAACGACGAACCTGAGAAGGCTCTTCGACACCCCTCGCAGGGTTCGCCCCCTGCCGCCGGCACCTGCCCGTCCCGGGGCGGGCGCTAATCGGTCAATGAGGGCATTTCCGAGCCTGACCGTGAGGTGCCCCGCCGCGGCGGCCGTTGCCAGTTTCGCCACGAATATTCCCGCGGCGCCCGAAAACGCCCTCCCGGCGAGGGCCGCCCACGGCGCGTTCATACGGTGATTACCTTGCGCGCGGCCAGCAACATCTCAACTATGTGAAACATGCCGGCCCGCGAGCCGACTACTGGTTCCCTTCGGAAGTAGTTGCACGACGTGGAACAGCACACGACTTCGGTGCCCTGCTTCTCTATGGTCTCAAGCACATTCAGCACCGGCGACTGCTCGCAAGCCAGCAGGATCGCGTCGTTTACCAGTACGAGGGTCTTCACCACCGGCGGCATCTCGCAAAGGCTCGCGAGGAACATCCCCATAAGCCTGGACCCGATCTCGCGCGCGGCCTCGCCCGATCCGTCACCGAGATATTGCCCCCGAACCAGAATCGCCACTCCTACCCCCTCTTCCAACGCCTCCATCTTTGGGAGTTCGAGGTAGTAGTGCTCCGGCTTGGGCTCGACCGCCATGCCCGAGGTGCTCTCCTCGGCGCCGGGTTTCGTCCTCTCCATATCATGACCCCCCCATCCGCGTCCATCCCATGACCCAGGGCGTGACGCGGGCCACCAGGTCCGCAGCGAGGCCCAGGAAGTACGACCCCTGGATGACGGCCGGCCTTATGGCCCCCACCCCAACCAGCGGCATCATGAGCACCCATAAGACCGCGACGTTGGCGAATCCGAGCGCACCGCCGAGCGCCGCGCCGGCGACCCGGTTGACGAGCGCGGCCGGGCCCTGTTGGAACGGGAAGGCCATGATTCGGCTGATTCCGACCAGGACTATCCGGAGGACTACCAGCAACACCGTGAAACATACCCCGGCCAGCGCGGCCCTCCCAAGAAAGTCGGCGACGATCTCCATTCCTCCCGCGATGTCCAGCCTGACCCCGAGGAACGCGGGAAACCTCATGGCCTGTATGACCCTGTCTATGCCGCTCGCCGCCGGCAGGGACGCGCTGAGGGCCCGCTTGATGTATCCGGCGGCGATGTCGCCGGCTCCGGTATACGTATCGAGGACGCTCATCAGCGGCTTACACAGCAGCACGGCTCCTATTATTGACGCGAGTCCGGCGACTATTCCAAAGAAGCATGCCGCCAGCCCCCTTCTCCAACCCGAGACCACGCAATAGAGAAGATACACGCATATGAATGCATCCACCCAGCTCACAGTACTACCCCCTAACGGCCCTCTTTTGCTCTTCGCGACCCGGCATCACGGTCATGAGCGCGTGCGCGACCGCGCCGGGGAAAACGGGCTCTACGATCCCGCCAAGGTAACGCTGGGCCAACCAGCTTGCCCCGGACGAGATGACAGCCAGGCATGCGTATGCCGCCATGTCCCCGAGCATGTCCTCGAGGTAGTACGTCTCTTCCCTGTTCAAGATCACCCTGAGCGCGTCACCGGTGACCTTCATTGACGAGAATACCAGCGCGGTCCTGACCAGCGCCGGCAGGCGCGCGTCAGCGGTCCACGTACATAGTAGCGCACCCGAGACCACTCCGCCCAGTATTGCAATTATGTCGTGCGCGCGGATCCCGCCCACCACCTGCACCTCATCCGTCGGACCATTCGTCGGCCTCATCTGAACGCGTACGAGGAGACCTCGCCCGCCTCCGTACTCACGTGAAGCACGTCCCCGTCTCTCGACACCTCCAGGCCCGCCACCGGAGAGTCCGTCCTAAGCTCCCAGAGAACCTCGCCCGATGCCGACAGGGCCACCACCGAGGACGACGTGCCGACGACGACGCCCCTCTCGTAACGTCGTACCCTCGTTACACCGCGGCCCACGTCAATCCTCCACAAACGCGTCCCACGTAGATCATACATTGCCACAGAGTCCCGCATAAAGAGCGAGCGGAGGCCATTACCCGGGATTTTTCGGACTGCCACCATGACCCCGTCTTCCGCGGCGGACACGTCCACCGGTCGGCCCCCGGGTTCCGCACACCACCGGAGCCGTCCCTGCAGGTCATATGCGTAGACGCAGGTGCTCGATCCGGCGGCCACGATTCCCGCCTCCTTGCTCACCGACAAGCACCTCACGAGACCGGGGACCGACTCCGTCTCCCTGCAGCCGGCGTCCGTGACGATATGAATGCTGGTTGACGGGTAATCCTTCGCCTGCAACGCCGTTATCGTGTATATCCCTCCGCCCCAGCCGCGGAGATACAGCGGTGTTCCCGACGCCTGATGGTCCCAGCGGGCTCGTCCCTGGGCGCCGACCAGCCTCACCTTGAAGCATCCGGGCTCCGACGACTCCACTACGACGGCCGCACCGGAATCAGCCGCATTCGAGGCGGCCATGATCACGCCCGGCATTTTCGGGAGCATCGGCGGCGCGGGGACACCGTCGGCAGCGAACGTCCTCACTCCCCCGGTGTCCGGCCGGGCCACTGTAACTGTCCCGTCGCCGCGGCTGATCGCGGCCCCCGTCGGCCCCGTCGCGTCCACTGCGACGCCTTTCTCTGAGATCCTCGAGACCCGGATACAGTCGGGGAAACGAGATACCAGCAGCAGCCCGCGCACCCCGGGCACCACCACGGACCCGGGTGGAGCGGTCGCCGAGAATTGGCGAGCCGGGGGCCGGCGCCGCCCATAAGCCGCGAGCCTGAACGCCGATACCCCGACGGCAACGGCCAGTAAAACCGCAGCCAGCGCGAGGATTCTTCTCAGGGCTCTCAGGGCGACGCCCCGCAACTCCGGCCGGCCCATACCTGTTCCAGCGGGTACGCTCATCAGGAGGTTCCGTCCCATTTCCGGCCCTTTGACCTGTACGATCTTGTATTCGCTGAACCCGCGGGGTATCCTCCGCTCCGGCAGAGGACCGGGGGTTCGATTCGATGCATACCCCCAGCATCCTGGCCATATACTCTATCGTGCCATGCGCTTCCGGGGGGTGGAGCGGTGCTCGGAGATTTCGACGACCGAATAGACGTGCGGCGCCCCGACGCCTCCCGCCGCCTCTGCGCCGCCCTCCTCAGGCTGCTGGAACCCGAGCGCAGGAGGCCGATATGTGTCCTCTGCATAGGCAGCGACCGTTCCACGGGGGATTCGCTGGGACCCCTGGTCGGGTCCGAGCTGAAGAAGGCCCGTCTCCCGGGGGTGACGGTCCTGGGGGATCTCGAGAAGCCCCTCCATGCCGGCAACCTCGTTCACGAGCTCGCGGGCGCGCCCTTCACGGACCCGTCCACCCTGAAGATCGCCGTGGACGCATGCCTCGGGACGCACGACCACGTGGGCAGTGTACTCGTGGGAAGGGGGTCACTGAGGCCGGGGGCGGGGTTGTACAAGACACTCCCGGCAGTGGGGGACGTTTTCGTCACCGGCACTGTGAATGTCGGCGGCTTCATGGAATACCTAGTCCTTCAGAGCACCCGCCTGGGGTTGGTTATTGCGATGGCCGAGGTAATAGCGTGCGGCCTGCACTGGGCCATCGCCTCCCTTTCCGGAGCGAAGATTCCTCGCGCGGACGCGGCACTTGCCAATCAGTCCGGGCCATGAAGGCGAAGCCTGTCCGCGACGACCCGCACCACTTCCATTTCTTTCATACCGCTCGCGTCTATCACGGGAGATCTCGTGCCTGTGTCCTGCACATTCAAGAAGTCGCGATCCATGCCCTTGATCACCACGGCGTCGGCCGCTTTCCAGCGAGGGTCGTCGAGGCCGATCACCTCGTATCCCGCATCTCGCAGAGCACGGGCGACATTGGACAGCTCGCCCTCAACGGCTACCGTCTTCCCCACGCGGGACCACCTCCGACCCGGAAGTCTCCCCACTTCCCCCCTCTCCTATCCGCTGCCCCGCCCGCTCTTCACAGGCGCCCGTCCGGTTCCGACCGGTCACCTGCACTCGCGCAGCGCAGCTATCACCTCTTCGTCCTCAACCTGGTCGAACCTCGCGTACCACTGTCCGACGGCGTAGAACGGCTCCGGACTGGCGAGGCATACCAAGTGATCGACCTCCCCCGACAGTCTCTCGAGCGCTTCCGTCGGGGCGACCGGCACCGCAAGCACAGTGGAAGAGGGGGATTGGGCGCTCACGGATCGCAGGGCGGCGGTAATCGTTAGGCCCGTCGCTATGCCGTCATCCACCACCACCACGTCAGCCGAGGCGAGGTCCATGGGGGGGAGTCCCCTCCTGAAGACCTCGAGCCTGCGCTCTATCTCGCGGATTTCGTCTCGCACGCGCATCTGGATGTATCTGTCGTCAACGCGAAGGGCGGCCTTTAGCGAATCATCGAGGATCAGGGTTCCATCCTGGGTGACCGCGCCGACGGCCAACTCGGGATTGAACGGTGCGCCTATCTTGCGGGGGATTATCACATCCAGCGGGGCGCGCAGCCCTTTCGCCACCTCGGCCGCCACGATGACCCCGCCCCTTGGGATGCCGAGGACCACCGGCCTCGCCAGATTCAACCGCCGGACTTCGTCGAGCAGCAGAAGGCCGGCCTGAACCCTGTCCCTGAGAATCAACCGCTCACCTCCCGTCACCCGGGGGCGCCAGGACCCTGAGCGCGCCGGGGAGCAGGCTGAACGTGGTCGGGACGTTGCCGACCAGCGTGCCGTCGGCCTGGATCGCGAGGGGTCTGTCGGCCTCGACCGACACTTCCGACCCGGTGTAAACGTGGACCTTCCTGTTCAGGATGTGCCTGCCCGAGTATGTCAACGGAAGTAGCCTGAGAGCCTCCGACCGACTAACGTCCCTGGCGACGATCACGTGGAATTTGCCGTCGTCCACCCTTGCGTCCGGCGCCATCATTATGCCCCCGCCGTAGAACTTGCCGTTGGCCACCGCCAACACCAGCACACGCCCTTCAATAATCTTGCCGTCAATGGATATTCTCATGAAGGCGGACGCATAGCCCAGGACGGTCTTGACGGCGGTCAGCAGGTAGGTCACTGTCCCGTTGACGATGACCCGGCTTCTGTTGACCGCCTCCGCTATGTCGGCATCTATGCCGCAACCTGCGATGTTCACGAAGTAATTGCCGTTAACCCGGCCCACGTCGGCCGCCGTCCAGTGGTTCCCCGCGAGCAACGGGATCACTTCATCCACAGTTTTCGGGAGTCCGAACGTCCTCGCGAAATCGTTTCCCGTACCGGCCGGAACGATCCCGAGCTCCACGTTCGACCCGACCAACGCGCTCACTATCTCGCGCACGGTGCCGTCGCCCCCGACGGCGACTATCCTATCGTACCCCCGGCGTACCGATTCCTCCGTTATCCCGGTCACCGTCAACGGACCCGGGGTCATCCTGTGGTCCGGCGGGAGACCTTTCTCCTTAAGCTTGGCTTCCAGCTCCCGCCATACGCGTAGGGACCGGCCCCTGCCGGCGACCGGATTGACTATGTAAAGGGTCCTCGTGTGAATCACCTCGGCACAAAAAATTACCCAATCGGGCGATTGGGTAGGTGTGCATCGAGACCGCTCTCAGGGCTTCGGAATGGGCAACGGGGGCTTCGACATCAGGTCCTTGCCGTCCTTCTTCATCTCGCTCGCCCCTCTGAACAGCGCACCATCATCCACCGTCAGGCTGGCCACCTTGATATCACCCGTGAGCCTCGCGGTCGCCGTCAGCTCGAGCTTGCCCTCCGTATCTATGTTCCCCTTCACTTCGCCGGCGACTGTCACGTTGCGTCCCCTTATGTTGGCGAGTACCGTGGCGGTTTCGCCGATTATGACGTCGCCCTTGCAGTTGATCTCCCCCTCGATGCGTCCGTCTACGCGCACTCCCCCCGACGATGAGACAGTACCCTTAAATTCCGTGTCCTGTCCCACTATTGTCTCGATCTTGTCGCTCTTCTCCGGGCCATCCTTCTTGCCGAACATGCTTCCCAACCCCTCCAGGAAGTTTTCTATTCCTCGCCAGTCGCCTGGAAATATTTTTGGGGGTCGACGTATGCCCCGTCGACCGTGACCTGGTAATGAAGGTGCGGCCCGGTAGAGAACCCACTGGAGCCCACTCGTGCGATTACGGTCCCACGGGTCACCTTATCGCCCTGTCTGACTTCGATCCTCGAGCAGTGACCATACCAGCTCTTTATCCCGTAGCCGTGGTCAATCACCACGGTCCTCCCGAGTCCGCCGTGATACCCGGCAAAGGTGACAACGCCGTCCCCGGCGGCAGAAACAGGGGTTCCGTACGGAGCGCCTATGTCTATTCCCTCGTGGAACTCGCTCCGGCTTCGGCTCACCGGCGAGCGCCGGTAGCCGTACGGGGAGGTGATCAGGCCCGCCACCGGACGTAGCGACGGCCTCGCCCTCAGGTAAGCGATGAGATTCACGAGCCGTTCTCTGAGGGACGTCAGGCTCCCCTCCCGGACGGACGCTTCCTCTATGAGCCCGTCGAACAGTCCCTGTCTGCCCCTCGGCACTCTGCTCCTCGACACTTCGCTGAGGGCCATGCGTTGTTCTCGAGCGCGGTTCCTAGCCTCTTGGGAGACCGCCCCGGCAGGGAAGACCGAAGCATCCTTGTCAATCAAATTCCTGATCTGATTGTCCAGCGCTTCGAGGCGGTCCAGGCGCTCCTGCACTTCGCCGGCCTCGATTTCGTATTCTCTGAGCAGCGCCTTCTGCGTCGTGTTCTCTTCCCTCAGCTGCCTAAGCTCGAGCGTGTACGCAGCCACATCGCTGCTCAGCCGCCTGTACCTTATCCCGAATACCAACAGGGAGAACGTTGCGACCAAGAGGATCGCTGCAGCCGCCTTCAGCCACGAGACCTTGAGCGGGAACGAGAGGGATTTCTCGCCGGAATGCGGGAGGACCAAGACCGTAAACGATTTATTGCCCTTCTTGGACCCGGCCGCCAACTGCTTCACCACCGCGCGTGCCGACTCTCGGGACCCATCTCCGTAACACAACATAAACCAGCTATAATGCCGGTTTGTTATATGTTCCACGCGCGGGGCCGATTTCCTTCAGTGTCATATCTTTCTTCTTCACTTTTCGGTATGTGGAGTTTCGGGACGTGGAGCCGTGTCGCCTACTCGGGCAAGTAAGGATTCAAACCCCAGTGTTGAACGCGTACTCGGGGGCCTGCGCGTCACTCCTCCATAGGAATCCTGTCCCCCTCCCGGTCCACGGTGTACAAGCGGCCCGCCTTCCGATAGACGCGCGGCAACCTCGCGCTCAAGCCCGTCAGCACATCGTTGACGATAGTCCCCACGCTATCAGCGATCTCCTCAGCGGTGGGGCCCCCGTTTCCCGCAATCAGCGACACGGTATCGCCGGCCTTGAGTGATGGTACCGCCGTCGCGTCCACCATGAACTGATCCATGCATACGCGACCTACGACCGGGATGCGCCTGCCCCAGACTCCCACCTCTCCCCTGTTGGAAAGGTGCCGGCTGTACCCATCCGCGTACCCTGCGGGCACCGTTCCCACCACTATGTCCCGGGGAGCCGTGTACGCACACCCGTACCCCACCGTGGTCCCGGCCTCGATCGCCTTGACATGCGACAACCTCGCGTACAGCGACAGCCCTATCCTGAAACCCTTCGCCGGACAGGGCGGATATCCGTACAGCGCGATGCCCGGCCTCACCATGTCCAACCGGTACTCCGGATACCGCAAGAGACCCGCGCTGTTGCAGCAATGTAATACCCCGGGGTCTATGCCCGCGTCCCCGATGCGTCTAACCACCGACATGAAGGTAGCGAACTGGTGTTCGGTATATCCCGGATCGGTGTCCGCCGCGGCAAAATGAGTGAACGTCCCGGCCACGCGTCGGCGCCCCAGTTCGTTCAGTGTCCGGATGAGCGCCTCGAGTTCCTCTCCGGCGCGGGCTCCTACGCGAGCCATGCCGGTGTCGATCTTCAGGTGTATGAGCGCGGGTTTCCCTACGCGGTCCTCCGCGCGGACCAACGCCTCCACGCCCGATGGAGTCCATACTGCCTGCGACAGCCCGTTCTCAACTACTTCCTGCGCCTGCTCATCCGGTGTATACCCCAGGATGAGCACAGGGGCGCGGATCCCGGCTCTCCTCAGCTCGACCCCTTCCGAAAGGACCGCGACGCCCAGCCACGACGCTCCTCCCTCCAACGACGCCCCGGCCACCTCGACTGCCCCGTGCCCGTAGCCGTTGGCCTTGACCACCGCCATGACCGCCGTCCGGTCGCCCACCATCGAACTGATCAGCGACGCGTTCGACGATATCGCGTCGAGGTCAACCTCGATCCAGGCGGGACGTATCTCAGATAGGCGCGCCACTTTCCGCAGCTCCTCCTCCAGGCTCGGGACCGCTCCGTCCCCACCTCTCGCCGGTCCGCGCCGTCGCCGTGCGCCCGACCACTAACCCTGCCTCGCGGGTACCTAATCCGCTCGACGGCCCCGCGGTGGGGGGTCCCGGGTCGCGATGTTCCACGTGAAACACTCACTCGGCCCGCCCGGCCGCGGCCTCTCGGGTCGGGCGAACCAACGCCTCCACGATCCGCTGGAGATCCTCCGGACCGTAGAACATGATCTCGATCCGCCCTTTCTTCTCGCTACCCTCTATTCTAACCCGAGTTCCCAGCGCCTCTCTCAGCCTATCCTCCGCCTCCACCAGCTCCGCCGCCCTTGCCGTTGGGCCCGTCCGCTTCGTCCTGCCCGCTCCCGCCATCCGTCGGACGAGCGCCTCTACTCCTCGGGCCGACAATCCCTTCGCCACCGCCACCTGGGCGGCCTTCACCTGCTCCGCCCCGTGCAGTCCCAACAAAGCCCGCGCATGCCCCATCGCCAGCGCCCCGGAACGCACGAGGTCCTGCACCGACTTGTGCAACTGCAGCAGCCTCACGGTGTTGGCCACATGGGGTCGGCTCTTCCCAACCCTGTTCGCGATCTCCTCCTGCGTCAGGTTGAACTCCCTCGTCAGCCTGTCGAACGCCTCGGCTTCCTCCATCGGATTCAGGTCCTCCCGCTGCAGGTTCTCGATCAGCGCAACCTGCATCGCGTCGGCGTCGCTCAGCTCCCGAACGACGGCGGGTATGGACCGGAGCCCGGCCGCCTGGGCCGCCCTCCACCGTCTCTCCCCCGCCACCAGCTCGTACCCCCTCCGCCTGACCAACACCGGCTGGACGACCCCGTGCTCCCTTATTGACTGCACGAGCTCTTGCATCTTCTCGTCGTCGAACCTCCTCCGAGGCTGCAGAGCATTCGGCATGATGTCCGCCACCGCGATCTCCAGGGGCTCGTCACCATCCTCCGCTCCCGCCTCGGGGATCAGGGCCTCAAGCCCCCTCCCCAGTCCCCTCTTCGGCACGACTCATCACTTCCTTCGCAAGTTCCTTGTACACTTCCGCTCCGCGGCACCGCGCGTCATACAGCGTAATCGGTTTGCCGTGGCTCGGCGCCTCGCTCAGCCGTACACTCCTCGGTATCAGCGTCCGGTACACCTTGGTCCGGAAGTACCGCTTCACCTCCTCGGCCACCTGGATGGACAGGTTCGTCCTCCCATCGAACATCGTCAACACGACTCCCTCAAGCTTCAAGCCCGGGTTCAATCGCTGCTGGATCAAAGCGATCGTCTTCATGAGCTGCCCCAGCCCCTCCAGGGCGTAGTACTCGCATTGAATGGGTACCATCACCGAATCCGCCGCCGTCAACGCATTTAGAGTCAACAGCCCCAGGGAGGGCGGACAGTCCACGAGCACGTATTCGTACCCTCCCCGCTCCCCCTCCAGGGCTCTCCTCAGCTGCCCCTCCCTGTTCACCATCCCCACCAACTCTATCTCCGCCCCCGCCAGGTCCATCGTCGAGGGCGCCACGGCCAACCCACGTATTCCCGACCCAACGATCACGTCACGCATCGGGACACTGTTGATCACCACAT
>JANLGA010000035.1:12045-16565 GCA_024653225.1 Bacillota bacterium
AGCTTCCGCCTGTCAATCCCCAGGCCGCTCGTCGCGTTTCCCTGAGGATCCACGTCAACTACCAACACCCTCCGACCCATCTCCGCCATGCAGGCACTGAGGTTCACCGCGGTCGTCGTCTTTCCGACCCCGCCCTTCTGGTTGGCCACGGCGATGACCTTGCCCATTTAATCACCTCGCCATTGCCCCGCCTCCTCCGCTGTATTCGTCACAATCCATCCAACCCCTTCCTTTTCCGACACCCCTCGACACCCACGAGCGAGCGCAACGCGCTCGCTCCCCGGACACTGCGGCCATCCTCTCTCCCCGCCTCAAACCCGCCGCGCCTCGGCCCGCCCTCCGATCCGCGGAATTCTCATCGTCAGCACCACCTCGCTCTCGGTGATCCGTTCCTCCAGCCTCGCGTCGATCCCACCGCGCCTCAGCGCGCTCACGGCCTCCCTGAACGAATTGACGAACAGCCTCACATCCTTGAACACCTTCACCCTGCAGCGACGCTGTGTGCGCCCGCCGGTACGCGTGCGGATCCTCCCGCCCGCGACCAGCCTCTCGGTCTCTTCAACGCTCAGTCCCTCGGCGAGCACCAGCCGCAGAAGTCGCACCTGCTCCCCAGGCTCTTCCTTCCTCAGCAGGGCCCGACCGTGTCTCTCCGTGATCGAGCCCGCGCGCAACGCCGCCTTGACATCGTCCGCCAGCTTGAGAAGCCTCACCTTGTTCGCGATCGCCGGCTGGCTCAGCCCGACCATCCGAGCTATTTCGGCCTGCGTCAGGCCGAACTCCGCGATCAGCCTACGATATGCCTCCGCCTCGTCGAGCGGGTGCAGCCCCGATCTCTGTAGGTTTTCCACCAACGCCACTAGTGCCGCGCTCCTGTCGTCGTAATCGCGGACCACTGCCGGGACCGTCGCCCGTCCCGCCATCTTCGACGCGCGCACCCGACGCTCCCCCGCCACGAGCTCGTAGCCCGCGCCCGTCCTCCTCACGATGACCGGCTGCACCACGCCGTGCTCCCTGATGGACTCGCACAGCTCCTCCAACGCCGATCCAGCCTCCGTCCTCGGCTGATGCGGATTGAACAGGATCGCCTCCACCGGCAGCTCGACGATTTCCTCCGCGTCGCCCCGGATCCCCGTCCCACTCTCCGACCCTCGCTTTCCCTCGCGGCCAAGCCACCTTCTCAACTTAGACACCGTCCTGCCATGTTCTGGTAGCTCCAGATTTCGGCGGACGGTGTCCCATTCCTCCAGCCGGCCCCCGGTCCCATATTCACGCGACCTTCACAGAGGCTTCCTCTCGGGCACCCCGACCCTCCTCGGGTAACGCTCCGGCGTGGATGCCTCCTTCCCCACTACGACCAGGTTTCGCCTCCCCAGCCCGAACGGCAGTTCGTATGGGAGCAGCTCGGCCTCCCCGCCCCCCACCAAGCAGATCGCTCGGCGGGCCGAGGCCAGCTCCCCGCCGGCGCCCGGGCCTTTCATCGCTATCCAGCGTCCCCCCACCGCGCACAGCGGCAAACATAGTTCCGCCAACACCCGCAGCTCCGCGACCGCCCTCGCCACCACCACGTCGAATCGCTCGCGCAGGTCGGGATGGCGGCCCGCGGTTTCGGCTCTCGCCCACAACACCGCCGCGCCCAGCCCCATCCCGTCCACCACCCGCCGGAGAAAGTCCGTTTTCTTGCCGGTCGCCTCGATGAGCGTCACGCGAACGCCGGGCAGGGCCACCGCCAGCGGTATTCCGGGAAAGCCCGCGCCACTTCCCACATCCACTATGGATCGGCAGCCCGCAGGGATCGCCTTCAGGCAGTACAGTGAGTCGAGGAAGTGCTTGACCGCCATCTCCCGCTCGTCCGTCACCGAGGTCAAGTTCACCTTCTCGTTCCACCGCAGGAGCTCCGCCCGGAATATGGCCAATGCGCGTATCTGGTCGTCCGAGAGGCCTATCCCCTGCCCGGCCGCCTCCCGCAGGAGCAGCCGGTCCCACGCCTCACGCATCGCCATATCTCCCTCGCCGCCCGACTGTTCGCAGGTACACCAGCAATGCCGTCACGTCCGCAGGCGACACACCCGGTATCCTCATCGCCTGTCCCACCGAGACCGGCCGAACCCGCGCCAGCTTCTCTCTACCCTCCGTTGACAGCCCCGGAACGGCACCGAAATCCACATCGCCGGGCAACGACTTCCCTTCCGATCTCCTGAATCTTTCCACCTGCGCGGCCTGTCTGGCAAGATATCCCTCGAACTTGAGACCCAGCTCCACCTGTTCCACGACGTCGGCCGGAAACTCGGGGACCGCGGGGTCCATCATCCGAATGTCCTCGAATCGAATCTCGGGCCTCCGGAGCAACGACTCAAGGGACGCGCCCGAGGGGATCTCCGACGACCCGCGAGCCCTGAGCACCGCGTTCACCTCCGACGACGGATGCACCCGTCTCTTGACCAGAGCGGTCAGCTCTTCGATCATCGCCTTCTTTCTCGAGAATCTCGCGTATCGCTCATCGGTGACGAGCCCAACGCGGCGACCCAGTTCCGTGAGCCTCAGGTCGGCGTTGTCCTGCCTCAACAGCAGCCTGTACTCGGCCCTCGACGTCATCATCCGGTACGGCTCGTCCGGGACCTTTGTCACCAGGTCATCAATGAGCACGCCGATGTACCCCTCCGAGCGCCGTATCACCACGGGTGGCAGTCCCCTGACGCTCCTGGCGGCGTTGATGCCCGCCACTATTCCCTGCGCCGCAGCCTCTTCGTAGCCCGAAGTGCCGTTCACCTGGCCGGCGGTGAATAGGCCGCGAACCCGCCTCGTCTCCAACGTAAGGCCCAGATCGGACGGCGCAATGCAGTCGTACTCTATGGCATACCCCGGCCGCACTATCTCCGCACGTTCCAGGCCCGGCACGGTCCTCATCATCTCGACCTGGACGTCCTCCGGCAGGCTCGTGGAGAGTCCGAGCACATACATCTCCGTAGTGTCTCGGCCCTCCGGCTCGAGAAACACCTGGTGCCGCTGCTTGTCGGCAAACCTCACCACCTTGTCTTCTATTGACGGGCAATACCGTGGCCCCCTGCTCCGAATGGACCCGTTGTAGAGGGGTGCGCGGTGCAGGTTCGCCCGGATCAAGTCGTGCGTGGCCGGCGTCGTGTAAGTCAGCCAGCACGGAAGCTGCCGCTCCGTCGGCGCGTTCTCCGTCATGAAGGAAAATGCCGGGGGTCGTTCGTCCCCGGGCTGCAGGGTCATCTTGTCGAAGTCCACGGTACGCGCGTCCACCCTCGGGGAAGTCCCCGTCTTGAAGCGCCGGATCTCAAGTCCCAGCGCCCTCAGGTTGGCGGACAGGCCGTGCGACGGCAGGTATCCTGCGGGACCCGAGCCCACCGAGTATCCGCCTGTGATAACTCTACTCTCCATGTACACCCCTGTCGCGATGACCACCGCGGCCGCCCGGTACGTCAGCCCCGTGCCCGTCCGTACACCCTTCACCCTCCCGTCTTCCACCAATATCTCGGTCACCGCGCCCTGCTTGACCCTGAGGTTCTCTTGTCTCTCGAGGACCCGCCTCATGTGGGCCTGGTAACTCTTCTTGTCGCACTGCGCCCGGAGCGCTTGGACCGCCGGTCCCTTGCCCGTGTTCAACGTCCTCATCTGTATGAGCGACCTGTCGGCGTTGAGCGCCATTTCACCTCCCAGGGCATCAATCTCCCTGACGAGGTGCGCCTTCCCGGGTCCTCCTATGGCCGGGTTGCACGGCATCAGCGCAATGGCATCAACGCTCATGGTGAAGACGCACGTCGAACAGCCGAGGCGCGCGGCGGCCAGCGCCGCCTCGCACCCGGCGTGCCCCGTGCCCACGACGATGACGTCGTACGATTCGGAGGTCCCCATCACTTCCGCTTTCGCCATAGGGCACCCCTCCCCGGCGCCTCACTTGCCGACGCAGAAGTCGCTGAATATCCTCTCTATCAGCTCATCGGACGAGGTCTCGCCCGTGATCTCGCCCAGAGCGTCTATCGCATCGCGCAACCCCGCCGACGCGAGATCCACCGGGAGACCGTTCCGGATAACACCGAGGCACTCACCTATGGCGGCCCCCGCCCTCTCCAGTGCGTCCACGTGTCTCAGGTTCGTGACCACCACCGACGCGCTATAATGACCCTCCCGGTCCCCACCACGGGAGCACAGGATTGCTTCTTCGAGCGCGCCGAGCCCCTCTCCCGTCTTCGCCGATATTCTCACCGCGCGGCACCCCGGGGGCAGGCAATCCCGGGCATCCCACGCCCCTACGCCCAGGTCCACCTTGTTGACGGCCACGACAGTGGGTTTGCCCGCAGCGCCCAGGTCCGACAACAGCCGAAGATCCTCCGCGGTCGGGCCCGCAGAGTCGTCCACGACGAGGACCACCACATCGGCGAGGCCGATTTCCGACTTCGCCCTCTCGACCCCGAGCCGCTCGACCACGTCTCCGGTCTCCCTCATTCCGGCCATGTCCACCAACACCACAGGGACCCCCGAAATGCTGGCTGTCTCCT
>JANLGA010000035.1:16575-19778 GCA_024653225.1 Bacillota bacterium
CCCCGGCACATCAGTCACAATCGCCCGCTCTTCCCTCAAGAGCGCATTCAGAAGGGAAGACTTGCCGACGTTCGGCCGTCCCGCTATGGCCACTCGAAGCCCCTCGCGCAGGATTCGCCCCCTTTCGGCGCTCTCGACCAGCCGCCCCACCTCGGAGGCTGCCGCCGTGAGTCGCGCAGCCAATTCATCCGCGGGCGGATCTCCCACCTCGTCGGGGAAGTCTATCGCGGCCTCCAGCCAGGCAGCTGCTTCAATGAGCCGTGACCTGACCCCCCTCACGGCGGACGACAATGCCCCCCTTACCTGTGAGAGCGCCGCGGCCGCAGCCGAGCTGGTCCGGGCGCGCACGAGGTCCCTGACCGCCTCCGCCTGGGACAGGTCTATCCTCCCGTTAAGAAACGCCCTCGCCGTGAATTCGCCCGGCGCGGCGGGCCTGGCTCCCGCCCGGATGACCGCGCGCAGTACCCTCTTCGTGATCGCAGGGCCGCCGTGACAACCGATTTCCACCACGTCTTCCCTCGTGTACGACCTCGGTGCCCGAAACACCGTGACCAGCACCTCGTCAAGCGCCTCCCCGGAGCAGGGGTCCACCAGCATCCCGTACGCCACTCGGTGGCTCTCCGCGGGAAACCTTCCCCTGAAGACCCGCTCCGCGATATCCGCGGCCTCGGGCCCGCTCACCCGGATGACGCCCAGACCCCCCTCGCCGGCCGGCGTCGCTATCGCCGCAATGGTATCGCCCTGCCGGTACTCCACCTTCCACCCTCCAATCGGCCGGTCTCTCCGCGCGCGGACCGACCACCGCGAACACAACGGCCGGATCGCCCGCCGCACAGGCGGGTCACCCGGCCCCGTCCCTCGTTGCCCCTACTCCCCGACTACTTCCCCGACAATCTCGACCAGGGGTGAGCCCAACAGCCGCCTCCACCTCACGCCCGGCCTACCGCCGCGACGTTATGACGATCCTCCTATACGGCTCCTCGCCCTCGCTGTGCGTCTCGACGGTCTCGTCCTTCTGCAGCGCGAGGTGGACTATCCTCCGTTCGTGCGGCGGCATGGGATCCAGCACCACCGGCTTCCCGGTCCGCTTGACCTTCTCGGCGGCTCTCTCAGCCACCCGCCGGAGCACCTCCTCGCGTCGCTTACGGTAGCCCTCGATGTCAACCACGACCCGCCGCTTGTCGTCGCACACCCTCTGGGCGGCCACGTTTATCAAGTATTGCAGGCTGTCGAGCGCTTGCCCGTGCCGTCCTATCAACATCCCCGCCTCGCTCCCGGTCACTTCGACGAAGATGTACTCGTCCGTCTCCGTAACCCGGCTGAACAGCGTTATACCCAGGGCCCGTGCCACATCGCCGAGCAGGCCCTTCACAAACGTGCCCTTCTCCGGCTTGACAGTGACCCTCACCCGTGCACCCCTCGAGCCGAGCAGGCCGAACAGCCCCTTGGCCCCCTCTTCCAGCACCTCAATGGAAACGGCATCCCTGCCCACGCCCAGCTCCTGCAGCGCGAGGTTCACCGCCTCCTCGACGGTCTTCCCCCTCTTCTCCACGGACTTCATGTGTGGCCCGCCTCCCTCTTAAGGACAGGCATCCTCGGAATAATGAATCTTTCCCCTATACTGCAGAGGTTGCTCACCACCCAGTACAGGGAGAGGGCTGCCGCGAACCTCGTGGCCATCCAGCCGATGAGTATGGGGAAGATGAACATCATCGAGGACTGGCTCGACTCGGCACCCGCCGGCGTGTTCACGCGGACCTGCAGAAACGTGCTCGCCGCGGCGAGAAGCGGCAGCGCTATCTTGTCCGGACGTCCGAGGTTCCAGCCCAGGAACGTCGCGGTCTTGAGCGGTTGGTACCTATCCAGGGCTTGGAAAAACGCTATGAGGAACGGGAACTGCGCGAGCAGCAGGAGGCAGCCCGAAAGCGGGTTCACCTTGTGCTTCCTCCAGAGCTCCATCGTCTCCTTGTTCAACTTATCGGGTTCGTTCTTGTACTTCTTCTGGATGGCGGCGATCTCCGGCTGAAGCTGTTGCATCTTAAGCGTCGAGCGGGTCTGCAAAACGGTGAAGGGAAACAATACCACCCTGACGATGACGGTCAGGAATATGATTGCCAGTCCGTAGTTGCCGGTCAGTCCGTATAGGTACGCGATGCCGTCCTGCATAATACCCGACAGCCAGCTCACAGGTTGCCCTCCCTTTCCTAGTCACCCTGGATCATTCCCCAGGGTTCACCGTTAATGCCAAACGTCACGGGACCGGGTCGTACCCTCGACCCCCGAACGGGTGGCAGCGGCAGATCCTTCGGAGTCCCAGGAGAAGCCCCCTCTTGGCCCCGTACTTGGCGACGGCCTGGCTCATGTATTCTGAACACGAAGGGTAATACCTGCAAGCCCCGCGGAGGTACGGAGACACCGCTCTTTGGTACGCGGATATCAGCCACAGGAGAACTCTCGCGTCCGTCCTCATCGCCCGTCGTCACCGACCTCCCGACACGCCAGCACGCCCGCTTCGTCCAGCAACTCTCCCACGGCGCGCCTCACTTCGGAGAAACCCGCCCCCCGCGCGGCGGGCCTGGCCACGAAAACCAACCTCGTGCCATCGGCCACTTCCGGCAGCATGGCCCTCACCGCCTCCGAGATGAGCCTTCGCACACGATTCCGCTCCACCGCGCCGCCGATCTTCTTCGACACCACGACCCCCGCCTTCTTCCCGCGCTCGGCGCCGGACACATACAGGCGGAGCGGGCCCCCGCTATATGCCCTGCCGGCCCGGTAGACCTCGGCGTACTCTCTCCCCTTGCTAAGCCTGTGTTCCCGCCTGAGCACGGCGTCTCCGCGCCTTCCCGATGAAAATAAACGCGGTCCGCATCCGCCGACCGCATCCCATCCCTCGCGTCGTTCTCGGTGCAGGGTCTCCGGTTACGCCGTAACCCTCTTGCGGCCCACCAGGCGCCTGCGCTTGATCACCCTACGACCGCCTGCGGTGCGCATCCTCGCCCTGAAACCGTGGGTCCTCTTTCTTCTCCTGACTTTGGGCTGGTACGTTCGTTTCAAGCGCTGTACCTCCTAAATGCACCTCGGCGCAAGGGCTCACGCTGAATTATATATGACCGCGCAAAACTATGTCAAGGAAGCCGATGTCGGCGGCTGTGTCAAGAGATAGTAGGTGAATCCCCCCGGCTTTTCTATGCTGTGAGCGT
>JANLGA010000036.1:0-3746 GCA_024653225.1 Bacillota bacterium
ACTGAAGAACGGCGTCTCCGAGGAATTCGAGTCGCTCGTTGTCCTCGGAGACGCAGGGGTGTTCGTTCCTGTAGGAGGCATGCGTGACGGCGGTCTCGTATATGCTCTCGTCCCTGGGTGACAATCCGATCGATCTAAGGGCGTGAAACAGCCCTTCCAGCTCGTCCATTTCCCCTCCGAACAGGGGAACACGACCGGCCCGCCCCGGGGCGGGCCGTCCATGTTCAGGAATTCTCGCGTATGTACTCGACGGCGTCCCCGACGGTCACTATCTTTTCCGCGTCCTCGTCGGAGATCTCCATGTCGAATTCCTCTTCAAGGGCCATGATCAATTCGACGATGTCAAGTGAGTCGGCGCCGAGGTCGTCTATGAACGAGGCTTCCGGTGTGACGTCCTCCTCGTCCACGCTGAGTTGGTCCACGATGATTCCCCTGACGCGTTCCAGTATAGAGTCCTTCATCGCCTTCGTGCCCCCCAACCCAACCCGCCTTCGCCGTTCTCCTATTGCCTCGGGCGGGGCGAATTGCCAAGTAAGATATTAACAGACCCCCAAGATGGAATCAAGCAACGTCCAGGACCTTGGTCTCATAGCACATTACCGCGACGGTGCCCGGGCCGACGTGCGAACCTATCACGGGTCCGAGTTCCGTGACGACCTTCTCGCGGATATTGTATGACGCACCCAATTCAGCCACAAGCCGTTCGGCCTCGGCGGGCGCCTCGGAATGTACCGCCGCCGCGACGATCTCCGCGCCTTCGGGAACGCGCTCTCTCACGATCTCCATGAGCCGGGAGAACGCCCTGGACTTGCCTCTCACCTTCTCGAACGAGCTCACGTACCCATCTTCGTCTATCGTCAGGATGGGCTTGAACTGCAACAAGCTGCCGAGCAGGTGCTGCGCGCGTCCTATCCGCCCGTTCCGCGCCAGGTAGTCCAGCGTGTCCACGACGAAGTAAAGCTCCATGCTCCTCCGTATTCGCTCGAGCATCGAGAGGATGTCCGGAACAAGCCGTCCTTCCCGGGCCGCCCTGGCCGCCGCCACCGCCATCAGTCCCGTTCCCAGCGACGCCGACCGCGAGTCAACGACGTGCACATTCACCCCTTCCACCATTGACTTCCCGAGAACCGCGGACTGAAGGGTCCCGCTCATCTTCTCCGAGAGATGAATCGAGATTATCTCGTCGCCCGACGAACCCAGTCTCGCGTACACTTCGGCGAATTCCGCCGGCGACGGCTGCGAGGTCCTCGGGTGTACCTTGGATGTCCGGAGTTTCTCGTAAAACTGGGAGGGGCTCATCTCGATGTAATCGAGGTACACTTCGGGGTCGAAATGCACTCGCAGCGGAACCATCGTAATGTCGTGCGACTCCCTCATCTCACGCGGCAGGTCACAGGTGCTGTCCACGACGATTTTCACGCCGGCCACATCACGAACCTCCTTCGGGTATACTCGACGGACGAAGCTCCTCTTCGAGAAATGCTATCGCCCCGGAGCCGGCATACTGGAAGGCGACCCTGCAGCCGTTCATGATCGCCCTCGGACCGGACCTCCCGTGGCACTTGATGCAGGCCTTCTTGAGCCCGAGGAGCGGCGCGCCTCCGTATTCCGAGTAATCGAGTCTGGCCTTCAGCCCGGCGAACGCGGGCTTCAGCATCAGGGCGCCCAGCTTCGAGAGATAGCCCTTGCCGATTTCCTTCTTGAGGCTCTTGAATATCATCTCCGCAGCGCCCTCGAGGGTCTTGAGGAACACGTTACCCGCGAAACCGTCGCAAACCACGACGTTCACGCCCCCGCTCAACACGTCTTTCGCCTCGACATTGCCCGCGAAATCGCCGCGGGCCCTGAGCCGGGTGAACGCCTCCCTCACGGTCTCGCAGCCCTTGCCCTGTTCACTACCTATGTTGAGTAATGCGACCGACACCGGCTTCCAACCCAGGACACGGCTCGCGTACACGGAGCCCATTACTGCGAACTGGACAAGGTGTTCGGGCTTGGAATCCACGTTGGCCCCTACGTCGAGCATCAGCACCCCCTTCCCATTCTCCGTCGGCAGGATGGTGGAAAGCGCGGGCCGGTCTACTCCCTCCACCCTCCCGAGAATCAGCACGCCCCCGGCCATGAGCGCGCCGGTATTACCCGCCGAGACGACCGCCGATGCCTCGCCGTCTCGAACCATGGCAAGGGCGACCGCCATCGAACTGTCCTTCTTCCTCCTTATCGCGGCGACCGGCTGGTCGTCGCCCGCCACCACCTCCGAAGCGTGCCTCACCGTAACCAGGTCACGCGCGTCGCGCCCGGCGCCATCCGGCATGGCGTCCATTACCGCGCGGATCTTCTCGCCGTCGCCGACCAGGCAGACGGGGATCCCCATTGTCCGAGCGGCCTCCACTGCCCCTCTGACCGGCGCCTCTGGGGCGTGGTCTCCGCCCATGGCATCAACGGCCACCATCGCGGGCAACGCCGTTCACCTCCGCGATCCGCCATTTCCCGTTGTCCATCGTGGAAACCACGAACTTGCCCCTGAACACCTGCTCGTCTCCGGACCTGGTCACGACCTGAACGACGCGGTCGCAACCCCTGATCGTCCTAATGACCTCGGCCTTCGCGACCAGTCTCTCCCCGACCCGCACGGGCCGCTTGAATTTGCTGTTCGCGAGCACCATCAGCACGACGTCGGAGTCAATGATCGCTATTGCAAGGGAGTCGGCTTGGGCGAAGATGTAATGCCCCCGGACGATTCCTGTTCTCTCCAGGGCCATGTCCTCCGTGGTCTCGAGAATGGACACACCCCTGGAGTTGAGCTCGATGTCCACGATCTCCCCGACGATTTCCCTCGCCCCGAGGGACCTCACGACCCCGTGCGCCCTTTCGGCCATGGCCCTGATCCTCTGCCTGAGTTCCGGGATGCCCAGCGCCATCCGGTCCAGCCGAATGGTCTGGACGCTGACCCCGAATAGCTGGGCGAGCTCTTCATCGGTGAAGAAGGGGTTGTCGGAGAGTCTTTCCTTGAGCAGTCTCAGTCTTTCGGCCCTCACGCCCTCAGCACCACCGGCCACCACCCATTCCCCTGCTAGCAGTGACTCCCAAGTCCCAGTTTAGTGCATGGAATCGCGCCGCGCAAGGCGGCCACCGGCCGAAAACAGGACCGCCGGACGGATCGCCCGGCGGAGCCAGTCATAAGCGGTATTCACTCTTTTTCGACCTTGATCCTCTCCTTGCCGTCATAGTACCCGCACGAAGGGCACACCCTGTGCGGCATTCTTGGCTTGTGACACTTCGGGCAATCCACCAGGCCGGGCGCCTCCAGCCTCCAGTTTGCACGGCGCGAAGCGGTGGCCGCCTTCGACTTTCGCTTCTTCGGAACCGCCATTCACGACTCACTCCCCCGGCCTTGCCGCGCCTTCAACCACTCTCCGAGGGCCGCCAACCTCGCGTCAACCGGCCCCCCGTCGCACGAACACCGGCCGTAATTCAAGTTCTTGCCGCACTGCGGGCAGAGCCCCTCGCAGTCCGGCTTGCACAGCGGCTTCATGGGCAACGACAGGATCAGGTTCTGCCTGACCTGCTCACCCAGGTCCACGTAGTCGCCGGAGTACAGCTGGACGTCCTCGTCCTCGGGGCCCTCCACTCGTTCCCTGAATTCCACGGTGAACCCCGTCCGGATGCCCGTCTCGAAATCCTCGAGGCAGCGGCTGCACCTCAGTCTCGCTGTGCCCTCGACGGCCACTTGCGCGAGTATCCCG
>JANLGA010000036.1:3756-4357 GCA_024653225.1 Bacillota bacterium
ATCCCGTCTCCCATGTTGGTCAGCACGGCGTCCACTTTCACGGGCGAACTAAAGCACGGAACCTCGCCGCCATCCGACACCTGCGGCGGACCGTACTCGAATCGGTGGCGCTCCTGCAGCCCCACCTCGCGCTTGAGCCCCAAGACAGGGATCTTCATCCGGGAACACCCCGCAGAACAGTCATAATTATATGGCCGGGACCAATGAGTGTCAAGGAACCGGCCGATTCAGGGTGCCGCCCGCACGTAGCAGGTAATCCACCGCTTCTTCCAGGCTCGACACCGGCACGATCCGAATCTTGCGGGCGGCCGCCGTCGCCTCCCCGGCGTTCTCTCGTGGAGTGAAGAATACTTGCATTCCCGCCCTCTCGGCGGCCACGACTTTCTGCGTAACGCCCCCGACCGGTCCCACGTCGCCCCCCGGCGCTATTGTCCCCGTGCCCGCCACCCTCATCCCGCCGGCAAGGCTCGCACCCCTGTTCAGCTGCTCAATTATCTCGAGCGACAACATGAGGCCCGCCGACGGTCCGGTCACGTTGCCCGTGTCAATCGAAACCGGCACGGGGATCACGGCGTGCCAGTTGAATGTCTCGACCTGGATG
>JANLGA010000036.1:4367-7267 GCA_024653225.1 Bacillota bacterium
TGCCGAGCGCCGCCCTCTCGGGGTCCTCCGGGTGGGGTCCCGTCGGGGCCGTCACCTTGATCTTGCCGCCCTGCCTCAGCACCTCCAGGGTCACGGATTGACCCGGCGCGCGCTTCGACATTTCGTGGATGAGGTCGTCCGCTAGCAGGGTCTCACGCCCGTCGAGGCCGACTATGATGTCCCCGGGCATGAGTACGCCGGACGCTCCCCCCGATGGGAGGACGGAGACGACCCTCACCCCCCCGCCGGACAGCCGCGCGTCGTAGCCCATCTTCCGAAGCGCCACGACCTTGGCGGTCTCCTGGCTCTCCTTCATCATCCGGCCCATTTCCTCGAAGTATTCCTTCTCGGTCCTCCCCGGGGGCAAGAACTCCTCGCTGCGCCTGAGGCGGCTGTACGGGTCAATGAGCCCCCACAGGTGGAGCACGGCGTTCGTCTTTCGCGTCTCGACGGTGACCAGGTGGAACCCCGTCTGCCTGCCCGGCACCGCGTTCTCGACGACGACCGAGGGGGTGAGCGGGCGGACTTCGCCGGGGGACACGATGTAGTAGCCCGTGGGAACGGCGAGCGCCGCGTATACCACGATCACGGCGCCCACCAAGTGAGCGCCGTACCTCCTACCGAACCTCCCGAAACGGCTCACAACGCCCATTCACCGAATCCCCTTGAGCCGCACCGCGTGGCGGCCTCAGCCCGATTAGCCGGCGGCCATGCTCTGGGTGGATCGCCCGGGATAGAGTATTACCTTCCCGCACTCCCCTTTAGCCATGAGCCTGAAGCCTATCTCGAAATCGTCCATCGAGAAGCGGTGGGTTATCACGGGCCCGACGTCCAGCACGTTTGCCAGCAACCCCGAGGTCGTATACCACGTATCGAAAAGGCGACGCCCTGTCACGCCCTGCAAGGTGACCCCCTTGAAGATCACGTCTCTCGACAAGTCGATCGGGA
The DNA here is from genome assembly GCA_024653225.1 of Bacillota bacterium. Taxonomy (GTDB): domain Bacteria; phylum Bacillota; class Sulfobacillia; order JABLXB01; family JABLXB01; genus JANLGA01. The sequence goes on from JANLGA010000036.1 coordinate 5,316, forward strand.
CGGCACCCGGCGGTATCCCGAGGAGCATCACCCTGCCGCCGTTCCTCACGACCGAGAGCCCGGATTGGAGCGCATCCGGGTGCCCGCTCATCTCCAGCACGACATCGGGACCGAGACCTCCGGTGAGTTCTCTCACCGCCGCTTCCCAGGGGCCCGACTTCGGGTTGAACACGAAATCGGCACCCATCCTGGAGGCCAGCTCGAGTCGGTACGGGTTGACATCCACCGCGAACACCCTGGCCGCACCGCACCGCTTGGCTATTGCGACGGCGAACAGCCCGATGGCCCCGCACCCGGTGATCAATACGTTCCGGGAGGCTATCTCGCCGTCGAGCGCAGCCATTACCGCGTTACCGAATGGGTCCTGGATGCAGGCGTGCTCCGGGGGAAGTCCCGGCGGGTTCACCCAGACGCTGCTCGCCGGCGCCTTGGCGTACTCGGCGAAACAGCCGTCCACATCAACGCCGAATATCTTGAAATCCCTGCATACGTGGGCCTGGCCCGTGCGACACATCCGGCAGACGCCGCACGTCTGGTGGGAGTCGAACGAGACAAAATCCCCGATCTTCACCCCCTTGACGCCTTCGCCCAATCCGACGACGTACCCCGCGCCCTCGTGCCCCGTGATCCGGGGCAGCCTCATCCGCGATCTCGACCATTCGTCCCAGTTGAATATGTGAAGGTCCGTACCGCAAATCGAACACGCTTCCATCCGCACGAGTACCTCGCCCTGTCCCGGAACGGGTCGCGGGACCTCCGCGAGCTCCAGACCCGGTCCCGCTCTCATCTTCACCAACGCCTTCATAGTGTCGGGCACGCTTCTCCCTCCCGAGGTGGATGCACAAATCCGATCCGGTTCCTCTTTTCGCTAGTCCCGTACCCGATCCTTCCGGCGGCGCGTCAAATCCTTCCCGACACGAGGGCGAGCAGCGCCATTCTCACCGGCAGCCCGTTGTGCGCCTGTCGGAAATAGGCGGCTCCCTCGTATTCGTCTACCTCCGTCGCTATCTCGTCCACCCTGGGAAGGGGATGCATCACGGTCACCCCGGGCTTCGCGCGCGCGATGAGCCGCATGTCCACGACGTACGACCCCTTCACCGATTCATACTCGGCGGGGTCCGCGAAGCGCTCCCTCTGGACCCTCGTGACGTAGATGATGTCGCTTTCAGCCACGGCCGCCTCGACGTCGGGAATCTCAACCACTTCGGTCCCGGCTGCTCTCGCCTCCGCCACTATCTCGGGCGGCATGGCCAGCGACGGCGGGCTGACCAGGATCATTCGGTTGCCGTACAGCGCCATGAGATAAGAAAGTGAATGGACCGTTCGGCCGTTCTTGAGGTCGCCCAACAGGGTGAGCGTGAGCCCGGAGAGCCGTCCCTTCTCCTTGAGGATCGTGTAGAGGTCCAGGAGGGCCTGAGTGGGATGCTGACCTGTCCCGTCACCCGCGTTGATCACCGGGTGAGAAGCATTGTCGGCGGCCGCCTGGGCCGCCCCCTTTTGCGGATGCCTGACCACTATTATGTCCGCGTAGCCGTCAACAGTCCTGATCGTGTCGGCCAAGGATTCGCCCTTGGCCATCGAAGAACCACCCGCTTCCGATACCGACACCACGCGTCCCGACAGCCTCAGGGCAGCGGTCTCGAAGGACAGTCTCGTCCTCGTACTCGGCTCGAAGAATAACGAGGCGACCACGAGGTTTTCCAGGTTCTTCAGCGCCTTCCGTTCCCGCAGCGCCGACTCGAACCCTTCGGCTGTGCCGAGGATCGCGGAAAGCTCTTCTCGGGTGAACTGGCGCGTTGTCAGGATGTCCCTTCCAGTGAGCACTGTCTCCCCTCCCGGCCTGCGGGTTGCACTCGCCCGCCGACTCGACGACGAGGGTTCTCCGCGGCGGCCCGGCGTTCCTCCAACTCGGTCGGCAGGTAACGGGGCGGGACCGGGAATGCGGTCTCGCC
>JANLGA010000036.1:7277-15435 GCA_024653225.1 Bacillota bacterium
GCGAGACCGCATTCCCGGTCCCGCCCCGTTACCTGCCGACCGCTCGACGCCCGAGCCCCCCGCTTACTTCCTGGCCCACACCTTCAACGGCGGAGTCCACAGGGAACCGACCGCCGCCCCGAGCCCCTTCCTCATGCCCACGTCCGCCTCCTCGACAACCTCGACATCCATGAAGCAGGCCGAGGATTCCTGGTCGAGTCCGGCTATCTCGCCGAGCACTCTCGGCAGGATCTCGGTCACCCTGGCCACGATGGAATCCAGCGCCGCCGTCCGGCACGTCACAGTCAGGATCAGGACGGCCGGATGGGAGGCGGCGCCCTCGTCGCCGCCCTCCAGACCCAGGAGGTGCGCTTCCTGAATCCGCTGGTCCAACGCGGCCACCGAAGCCGCGATATTTCCCGCGACCGCGTACGAGAGGTAACCCATCGCCCACTCGTCGCGAGCCGCCAATCTCGCCTGCAGGGCCGCGCCGCTCGCGCAGCCGGACTTCTGCCTCGCATACTCCATGGCCTTGCAGACTGCATCCCTCACGGTGTCTTCGACGCTGACAGGTACCACGTTCTCCAAAGGAATCGCCATATTCATCCTCCCCGTCGTGGAATTGACGAGAATCGCGCGGCGGCGGCCTCCGCGACTCTCGAGATCGCCAGCATGTACGCCGCGGTACGAAGCGAACAACCCTCCCGCGCGGCGGTGTTCCACACCTCGTCGCACGCCTTCGTCATGAGAGCATCCAGCCGAGCCATCACGTCGTCCATTGACCACTGAAGGCATTGCAGGTTCTGGACCCATTCGAAGTACGAGACGACCACACCGCCCGCGTTCGCGACTATGTCCGGCACCACCGTTATCCCGTGCCCGGCAAGGATCTCGTCGGCGGCGAATTCGGTGGGCCCGTTCGCGCCTTCAACGATGATGCGGGCCTTCACCGCCCCGGCGTTATCGGCTGTGATCTGCCCCTCCAAGGCGGCCGGGACCAGCACGTCCACGTCCAGCGTCAAGATGTCCGCGCGCGGAATCTCGCACATCCCTTCGCACTCGTACCCCTGCAGCAGCCCGGCCCCCGCGCCCGAGACGTGCTCGGTCAGCAACGAGACGTCGAATCCCTCTTCGCGGAAGAGGGCGCACGAGACGTCGCTCACCGCGACCACCTTGCATCCGGCGTCGTGGAGAAACTTCGCCGCCCACGAACCCACTTTGCCGAATCCCTGCACGGCAACGGTTCTGCCGACCGGGTCCATTCCCAACCTCCGCAGCGCGTGCAGCGCCGCGGTGGCTACACCGCGCCCGGTGGCTTCCCTGCGACCCCGCGACCCGCCGAGCACCAGCGGCTTCCCGGTGACGCTGGCCCGGGACCACAACGCCCCCCTCTCGGACCTCTCGTCAACGATCCACGACATGACGGTCTCGTCGGTGTTGACATCCGGAGCGGGAATGTCCACCTGCGGGCCGAACAGCGGGTCCATCATGTTCACGTATCCCCTGGTGAGCCGCTCGAGTTCCCGCTTCGACAGCGCCTTTGGGTCGCAGCATATGCCCCCCTTGGCGCCGCCGTACGGAATGTCCACGACCGCGCACTTCCAGGTCATCAGGGCCGCTAGTGCCCTGACTTCTTCGAGGTCGACCCCGGTGTCGTACCTGATCCCGCCCTTGTACGGGCCCCGCGCGCTGGAATGCTGGACGCGATAGCCCCGAAAAGTCGCAAGCCCGCCGTCGTCCATGGCCACCGGAATGGTGACGGCGATCTCTCTCTCGGGCGACCCGATCAGCGCACGAACGCCCGGGTCCAGGTTGAGCTTCGAGGCCGCCTGCTCGAAAACGGATGTCACCGTGTCAAGTAGTGATGTCCCTGCCAAGATCGTCACCTCGCCAGATTCCGCAATCCACGTGCGATCCTACCACCGCGGACATGAAATCCGCATAAAAAAAGAGCGTACGGTCATGAAAAGATCGTGAAAAATGGTGCGGATTTAACCGTGGATTTGGCTGTGGATTAAGCCCGACCCCGGGCGCGCCCGCGCGGGGGAGTCTTCGGGTCCGCTACGTCTCCGGCTCATGCCCGGTCGGGAGCGCGAAGCAGTACCCGATCCCGGGGCTGGAGACTATGATGCGCGGTTCGGACGGGTCCACTTCTATCTTCTTCCTCAAGTGGCGTATATAGGCTCGAAGGTACTCCACCTCGTCCCTGTACTCCGGTCCCCACACGAGGCTCAGCAGTTCCTCGTGGAGCATCACCTTGCCGGCGTTCACGGCCAGGTGGTACAGCAGGTTGTATTCAGTGTGGGTGAGCCTGATCTCAGTCGCACCGCGGTAGACTTTCCGCTTGGAGAAGCTGATCCGCAGGTCGTCAACTTCCAGTTCAGCGGGGGCTCCGGACGGATGCTGTGCGCCGGCCCGTTTCAGGATCGCGCGGACTCGCGCTATGAGTTCGGCCGTACTGAACGGCTTCGTCACGTAGTCGTCCGCTCCGCTCTCGAAACCCTCGATCTTCTCGCGCTCTCTCGCCCTGGCCGTCAGCATGATGACCGGCACGTCCGAGAACTCCCTGATCCTCCGGCAAAGTGAGTAACCGTCCCCGTCAGGCAACATCACATCCAGCACGATGAGGTCCGGCATCTCCTTTTCCACGGCCTTACACCCGTCGCTGGCGTTCAGCGCGTACGCAACCTCGTATCCCACGGACTCGAGGTTTATCTTCAGGAGCCGCACTATCTTCGGCTCGTCCTCGATTATCAGGATCTTCTTCCTTTCCCCAGACACCACTCAGGAACCCCCCGTTGCGGAAAGAGCGGGGAGGGTGAAGCGCACGGTGGTGCCCTTTCCCTCGACGCTCTCGGCCCAGATTTCCCCGCCATGCGCCTCCACGATCTGCCTGGCGATGGGAAGACCCAGCCCGATACCCCTCACCCTGCCGTGGGGGCTGATCCGGAAGAACTTCTCGAACAGCCTGTTCAGGTGCTCCGCCGGGATCCCCCTGCCCTGGTCCGCGACACTTATGACTACACCGTCGGGCCGGACTCGACCGCCGACGACTATCAGCCCCCCGTCCGGGGAGTATTTTATCGCGTTGTCAAGCAGGTTGTATATTACCTGCTCGATCCTCAACGGGTCGGCCGGCACGACGGGGAAATCGGGCGCAAAGTCCAGCATAAACGTGTGGTTACGGCTTTTGATGCCGAGTTTGGACACCACGTCGGAGACGATCTTCGGCAGTCTCACCGCGCTCTTCTCGATGGAGACGTTCGCCGCCTCGAACGCCGTCATGTCCAGGATGTTGGAGGCCATCCTCTCGAGCCTGTCGCTTTCTTCGCTGATGACCTGCACGAACTCGGTCCTGGTCCTCTCGTCCCAAGTTATGTCTTTCCTCAGTAGGGCCGTCGCACACCCTTTGATCACCGTGAGAGGGGTCCTGATCTCGTGGGACAAGAAGCCGACCATCTCGGAGCGCGCCATGTTGACCCGTTTCAGCACCCGCTCTTCCATCGCGGCCTCCGAGGCCTCGAGGGACCGAAGCGCAGTGCACGTGAGCTCGAGCGCATAGGCGGCGGCGACGCGGACATAGCCCGGCATGTCCCCGCGCGATTCGGCCGACAAGCCCACGCCGATCGCGCAATCGTAACCCCCGGCGGACGAGGAGGTACAGTAAAGCGACCGCCCGTCGTCGCCCCGCCGCGACAGGTCCCGCCCCGTCCCCAGAACCTCGTGCGCCAGGTCCCGAATGGCGGCGGCCCACCCGGGCTCCGCCTGTTCGGGGTACTGTGCCGTCTTGACCGCCCATTCGCCCCGGCGTTCCCTCACGAACATCGCGCACAGCAGGACCGGCGGGACATTCTCGGCGACGGCGCGGCAGACGCCTCTCAAACACCCCTCGATGTCTCCCCACCTGCTGAGCGCCTCGCACATGGCCCCCGCCAACTGCGACATCATCTCCCCGGACGCCCGTGGCGGCATCCCTCGCTCTAAAGCCTCGTGAGTCAGTGACATGTCCTCCCACCTCCGCCGGCAGGGTCGGGGCGCGACGCCCGCGCCGACAGGGACCAACAGAATACCCAAGTAGAACTTGTCGCCGAACCGCCGAAATCCTCTCTCCCGGGTCATCATCCCGGGCTGGGACTTCCTCCCTCCGGGCCCTGATGGGACCACTTGCGAGACGGCTCTTCGGTCTCCCGGGGGTCGGGTCATTAGTGACGGGGGTGGGCTCCAGTACCTCGGTGGGGCCTCCTGGACCCCCCAGCGCTTCCGCGCGGGCATGCCGGAAAATGCGGAGGACGCCATGATGAGGTCAATGTCGCTGTTCGGCCCAGCGTCGCCCCTTGCGCGGGAGCCGAAGAGGTATCGGTTCTCAGCAGGGATGCCGTAGCGTCCGAGGGTCGCAATGTAGGCCCTCACCACGGTGTCGTTCTCGATGCTTCTTCAATCTTTCCACCATCTCCCTCACCTTCTATAGCTGGTCACGCGCCTGCAAGCGGCTCGTGGCAACCCTGGTAAGGTGATGTCAATGACTTCCGCCTCCAAGCTCCGCATCGTGAGATCCACCAGCTTTCACCCATATATGACGGAGTTGAGGCCTCGGTACGACCCGACACCTATTCGGAAAGGCGACCCCTGCCAGCGAGGCGAAGTGCCTTGCCACAAGTCGCTCCCAGCGCACCGAGCCGTCGCCCTCACGCCTTGGTACGCAAGCACCTATCTGGGGCAGGTGTGCTGGCGATTCGCGCTTCCCCTCAAGCACGGCGCCAAGAGAAGAGGAGTGAAGGATCCGTGCGGAAGAAAGTACCCGCTGGCGGCGCGCAGCGCGTCAACCTCCTGAGCTATCGCCCGCTGAATCGTCAGGAGATCCTGAAGGGCTTTCATCGACACCTTTCTCCCCTCGGGATGATGAATCGCTCACATCCTCTAAACTCCGCCTGATCTCATGCATCTCCGCCTCGCTCAAGTCCCAGAGTACGGCAGCTTGCTGGTCGATCTCCGCTTCGACTGCTCGAAGGCGTTCTTTATCGCCCGCCCGCACAGCTAGGTGGGCCTGCTCCGAGAGCTCCGCTAGCCGTCTGTGCACCAGGTTTGCTTCATCGTACCACGGGATGCGGATGTGCTCCAGGACATGGGGGTCACCGAAACTCTTGCCACCTTCCTGGGAATACGACTTTGCAGCACCATTAGCAGGCAGAGAATTGATGAGCGCGCAAACGTAGTTGGCCTCCTCGGCAGTTTCGCAAGCCACCAAGGTGACAATGTGTTGAGGAATGACGACTCTTCCACGTTCCTTGCCCACGACGGCGGCTTCTAGGCTGGAGGCGATGTTGGGCCACACTACTTTCCACTCAGCGAAGGTATAGCGCCCGACGTCGAACATGGAATAGAACGGGCCTGTCTCAATAATGCGGCTGTCCCTGTCCCGTCTGGTGAAGTACCGTCTGAAAGCAGGCCTTTGGCGTAGCGTCTTTTCGAATCGCTTAAGATAGCCATAGGTCCGCGGGTAGCGTGCCCGCAGTTCTTCTTCGCCGATGCCGCGGCGCAGAACCGGGTCCTGCACCATCAGAATCAAAGAAGACGGCTCGGCACGCCACCGACGGACATCCCGTCCCCGCAGTAATGGGTAGAGCAAATCCGGCTCAATGGGCTCTATAACCTCATCAACTTTGATCTTTGCTCCTTCGGTCATGTTGCGAACCACGACTAAGCCGTCGGGACGACTGAACACCGCACTTACCCAGTAGACTGCGTTGACTCCGCCGGTGTACGTTCCGGCATGGGCTTGGTAATCCGACTTCCCGATCACCTTGCGCAATGCCCTGAGTGCTCCCTTGCGCGCGGTGAGCCAGGGGGAGGTTTCGTCCTTCTCGTCCACAGGTTCAGCGTGAAACCGGAATCTGCGGGTGGCCGCCGTCACCTCTTCTAGGGTGCTGTCATAGTTGAAGCGCGTCATCTCGCGTGTTTTCCGCCATACCGTGTAGGGCACAGGGTACCCTGTTGTCTTGCCTTTCTCAAGAACCATTACCGTCGTTCGGTTCGAAGCACCCTCAAAGGGGTTCAGTGCAACCATGTCATCAACATGCACAACGCGCAGAGGCATGTACTTGCCGTTGCCCTGCGGGATGCGGAATCGGCGGAATCCCTGCCCCGCTCCGGAAGTCTTGAAAACTGATTGGGTAATGACGAAACCCAGCCTACCACCATCTTGAAGCAGCCGGTCAGTTACCACAAAGGACATTAGCATAGAAATGTCCTTCTTCCCCTTCCCCAAAATCGCGTCCATTCCACCGTGCGGGAAAAGTCCGTACCGCTCCCAAATGGGTTTGATAGCCTGCCGATACTCGTCGGGTAGGTTTTCCCAGTTCACCCATGGCGGATTGCCGACTATGTAGTCAAACCGCCCGATCGTCAGCGGGGCAAAGTTGTTCTTCAGGAGCCGCGCCCACAGGCCATTCAGACCTTCTCTGTGCAGTTCTAGCATCCGCTCGTACAACTCGCGAGACATGGTGACAGCTCGTTCATCCCACTGAGGCGGCTCAAGGTTCAACGTGCGCTCCAAGCGACAGATGAACGCAGAATCGTCCAACTCTTGGCGAAGGCTTTCTTCGAGCACGTCACAAAAGCGCTCAAATCGGCCATGAGTACAGAGCACGGTCGGCACAAGGAACCTTCCCACAGCCGTGGGAAACTCGTAAGCGCCATGGTTTGTTAAATCGGCTCCTTCAAGCGGGGCTCGAACCGAGTCGGCCAGGTATATGGGAATAGTCACGTCGCCTCGGCGGTACTCCAGCAGGTCCGTGACGGCCAGGAGGTAATTCACCCGCGCCGTCAGAACCGCCAGAGGGTTCAGGTCAAACCCGACGACGTTGCGCAGGATGGATTCCAATAGCTGCTCCTCCGGGATAAGTAGCGCCCTGCCCATCTCCAGCATCCGCGCGATGATGAGGACGGAGAACGTCCCAGAGCCGCACGCCGGGTCCAAGAAACGCACGTTCAGCAATTTGTGACGCAGATGCTTCTCGCTGTGCCTCGTATCCGCCGTGAAGAACTCGTTGTCCACCTGGTTCAGAAGACGCTGGGCCAGCCAATCGGGAGTGTAATACTCACCAAGATTGTGCCGAATTTCTCTTGGCAACAGGTAGTGATACACCTTCTTGAACAGGTCACGCGTTTCTTCCGGCATGATCGTGAGCGTAGATGGATCGTATTCGTCCAGGCGTTTCACGATTTCGCGGACGGCCTCTTCGAGGGGCGCATCCCAGGCGTAGAGGTACCAGGAGAAGAAGTCACCCTCGAGCAGATTGAGGAGGCTGTAGGCGCGAAAGATGCCCCCCGATTCCATTTCTTGAAGGTGACGGCGTAACGTCTTGCTGTCGGCCGTAGCCAGGCTGCCGAAGGATGGACCGCCCAGTTTCACTCCAAGATGTCGATAGAGGGCCAGCCAGGCTAGCAACTTCACCAGCAAGGCGAAGTACGTGTGGAGGACGAAGAAGAATTGCTCGGCCTCTGCTGCGCTGCCGACCTCAATGCCGGCTTTCCTAACCCACTTTCTCAACGGCTCAAGTTTTCGCCCGCCGAAGGCCTCCGAGTAGTCAATTGCCTCACTGAAAAAGAGCCGCCACTGCTCAAAGAGCTTGGCCACCATCCCGTCGGGAGTGCGCAAAGCGAGTTGTAGCACCTTGAACAGGCCGCGCAAGATGTTTCGAGTGCGCAGCTGCTCGATACTGAAATCGCGGTTCAGGTTTTCCGACGTCAAAGCAGCACCGGAAGAAAGACTTGCCAGCCAAGTGAGAAAACGCTCCAGGGAGTAACGATTGACGGGAACGGGCGGTTCCGGGTCGAATCTGCCTTCGCGGTAACGCGCAAAAACAAGGTGGTATCCGTCAAAGGCTATGCCCGCGACGCGCGTCATCTCATGGCGGTGCCGCCTCGCCAATTCACTGATGTATCCTTTGACCTGACCGACGGCGTGGCTCGTGCCGCGGTGACTGAGCCGGTCCCCTAGCGCTCCGGGCCGCTCGTATTCGATCACAAGGCGATTGAAGACGGCGTCTGCCCTTCCTGCCGTGCCCAAGGTATACTCCGCCCGAGCAAGAGGGGGCAACCCTGCTTCGGCACAGAAGTCATCCAATAGGCGGTCGATGGGTTGGCGGAACTCCGCCTCGTTCGGCTGCCGAGGGAGCAA
>JANLGA010000036.1:15443-19132 GCA_024653225.1 Bacillota bacterium
CAGAGACATCTCTTCTGCTCCTTTCTTGCCGGGACGGAGCAAGCGGTGATTGTCCTTCCCCGCCGTAGGAAACCACTTTCCAGGTCCCGTCCTGGAGAATTCGACTACGTGCGGCGCCATCCTCTTCTTGCGGCGAAGCCTGCATAGAAGCGTACTTCCCAGCTCCCGGACAGTCAGAATTTCACGGGGCACCGCTTCGCGGCTCGGAAGGGCCTTTCATCGGTGAATCGGGTGAAACAGACCGGGACGCACAGTGACTGGGATCTTTCCAAGGACTTGGTGCAGGGGCTGGTTCAAGCGTTCGCTGACCTTGGGGATCCGGACAACAGAGGTGCGCGGGCCTATGAGTGGCTGTGCGACAGGCTCACCTGTCGCTGGACCCGATGCGGAAGGGTGAGGTGGCCGGAGTCGGGCGGCCCGGCCTGGCGGGACTCGCCGCTTCCTCATCCTCGTCAGGCTCTCTCAGGCGGATCGTGACGGTTCCTACGCTCCGTTCGATTTCGCGCAACGGTGCGGCCGCGTACCTCCTGGCCAGTCCGGCCAGTTCCGCTTCGCCGGCTCGTTCGCTGATGCTTCCATCATCCCGCCTGTACAGAAGGATGCCCTGCACCCAGCTTCCTCCTCTGCTTCCCCCTCGGCATCCTCGTCTCCGCCGTCATGCGTGCTCAGCTCGTCCGGATTCATTCTTAGGCGGCACCTGTCACGCGAAAGCACGCCACGGTGTGCCCATCGTCTATGTCGATCAGCTTCGGCATCGAATGCCGGCAAACATCGGTGACGAACGGACACCGCTCGGCAAACCTGCACCCTGGTCCGGGATTCACCGGCGTGGGGACATCTCCGGTCAGCAGAATACGTTCCTTTGCTTCGTGAAGATCCGGGTCGGGCACAGCGGCCAGCAGTGCCTGGGTGTATGGATGCAGCGGGTTGTCGAAGAGCGCCTGAGTCGGTGCACTCTCGACCAGCTTCCCCAGGTACATGACCATGACCCTGTTGGATATGTGCTTAACAACGGCGAGATTGTGGGAGATGAAGAGGTACGCCAGGCGAAGCCTCTCCTGCAGATCCATGAGGAGGTTGAGTATCTGGGCCTGGATGGACACGTCCAAGGCGGAGACCGGCTCATCACACACGATGAACGCAGGCCCGAAGGCCAGGGCGCGGGCTATGCCCACTCTCTGACATCTGCCGCCGTCCAGTTCGTGGGGGTATTTCTGGAGCAGGTCACCGCTCAGACCGACCTGGTCAAGCAGGTGGACCACTTTCTCCCGTATCTGCCGCGCCGTCCCCATCCGGTGAATTTGGAGTGGTTCGGAAACAATCTGGTAGACCGACTGGCGCGGATCGAGCGAATAGTATGGGTCCTGGAAAATGATCTGCATCTTCGTTCGAATCATCCGGAGGTCTCGCGGACCAAGCCCCAGGATGTCTAGCCCGCCGAACACCACCCGCCCTGCATCGGGTTCAATCAGCCTGAGTATACACCGGCCGACGGTCGTCTTCCCGCAACCGCTCTCGCCGACCAGCCCCACCGTCTCACCCTCGGGGATTTCGAAACTGACGCCGTCAACGGCATGTACCCTCGCCCGGGAGGAAAGCGCGAAATGCTTTCTGAGTTCTATCACCTCAAGCATTGAACCGGACAATGCCGTCTCCCCCTAGAGAGTTCCAACACGACACTACGTGCCCATCGTCGACGGCGTCGGGTATGGGTTCTTCCTCTGAGCATTCATGGGTCGCCCTCGGACATCTGGGGTGAAAGGGGCAGCCGGTAGGTAGGTTCTTGGGGTCGGGAGACAGTCCGGCGATGGGGCTCAGTCTCCTGGATTGCGCCTTGAGCCGTGGGATTGACCTGAACAGGCCCACGGTATAGGGGTGAAGCGGTCTCCTGAACACCTGCTCCAGGCTCCCGATCTCCATGATCTTGCCCGCGTACATCACGGCCACCCGGTTGCACAACTCCGCAACCAGCCCGAGCTCGTGCGTGATGAGCAGCAGAGCCCCCGAAGTCTTCTTCATCAATTCCTTCATCAGGGCTATGACCTGGGCCTGGATCGTGACGTCCAGCGCCGTTGTCGGTTCGTCGGCGATGAGCAGTGCCGGTCTACACGCCAGGGCCATCGCGATCATCACGCGTTGTCTCATCCCCCCGCTGAATTGGTGGGGGAAATCCGACGCTCTGCTGTCGGGTATCCCTACCATCCTCATCATCTCTCGGGCCCGTTCCAATCCGGCCCTCAGCCCGATTTTCTGGTGCTGGCATATGACCTCGGCGATCTGGTAGCCCACCGGGTAGATCGGGTTGAGCGATGACATCGGATTCTGGAAGACGATCGAGATCTGGTTCCCCCTGATGCCCTCCAACTGTCGCTCACCGAGGGAGAGCACGCTGACCCCCCGAAACAGGATCTCGCCCGCCGTAATCACCCCCGGCGGGCGGGGCAACAGTCCCATGGCACACAGCGCCGTAGTCGTCTTCCCGGCGCCCGTCTCCCCCACCAGGCCGAGCGAGGACCCTTCTTCAATCGCCAGGCTCAAGCCATTGACCGCGTGCACGACACCTTCGGGGGTCCTGTATTCCACGCGCAAATCGCTTATCTGAAGAAGCGGAACGCGCCGCCTCCCAGTCTCACCCGTCAACGAGTATCACCCGCTGTGTGGCGCCCCGGCGACCGGGACCCGGACTCCTCCTCGCCGAAGTTCATGCCGCACCGCGGGCAGAACCACCTGTGGCCCTTCCCATAGAACTCAGCTATTATGTAGAAAGTGTTCCCACAACCAGGACATGTGAGGTAGACAATGGCACCCAATACGCACCCCCGCCTCTCTAGCGCATTTGTGCCGGGATCGCTGGACCCGCCCTCACCTCGTATCCTCTTCAACGCCCGGAACGTAGTCTTCCAAGCACACCCGGTCCATGACCTCCTGCGGAACCCGGAGCCGCTTGGGATACGGGCGATCCTTGCGCTCGGTCGCGTCAATCAGCACCACCGTGTGGGTCCTCGGGTGGTCCATGGAGGGATCGAGCATGGACCCCAGGTGCCCTCTGACTATGTCCGCGTCGCGATCCGCCTGGAACCTTATCGCGAGCGCCCACATGACTTCAGATTCGTTGAATACGTCAATATCACTGTCAACGACGATCACGGCCTTGACAAACCCGACACTGGCTGCAGCAAGAGCGGCCAGCTTCGGCTCGCCATCGGACAGCTTGTCAATGGACACGTAGCAGTGCATGCCGGCCGACCCCGGCGAGAGCGCCACGGCTCTCACGCAGGGGACAGCCTGCTTCACCCGTCGGAGTATCTCCGCTTCCCATCCCAGGTTGGTCACGTGATCCCTGTGGCCCGCAAAGACGCTGACCAGTATCGGGTTTCTCCGCTGGGTGACGGCATGTACCTTCAGAACTTGGCTCTGGCGCTGTCCGCTGTAGTAGCCGGTCCATTCTCCGAACGGCCCTTCGGGTTCCAGGCGCCACGGAAGGATCTCTCCTTCGATTACTGCCTCGGCCTCGGCGGGGACGAGCAGCTCATCCCCCCAAGTGATCGACGGGACCACCTTGAGGGGCTCTCCTAGAAGAGCCCCTATGACCCTGTACTCGTCCGTCTCATATGGAACGCGCATCCCGCTTCCCAGCAGGAACGCCGGATGGTGGCCGAGGACTGCCGACGAGGGTCGCGGCCGTCCTC
>JANLGA010000037.1:0-253 GCA_024653225.1 Bacillota bacterium
CGTGGGACGGTAGTGACTGGCAGGGTAGAGCGGGGGGTAGTGAAGGTAGGGGACGAGACGGAGATAGTTGGGTTTCTGGAGAGGGCGAAGAAGACGGTAGTGACGGGTGTTGAGATGTTCAGGAAGTTACTTGACCAGGGGCAGGCTGGGGACAACATAGGTTGTTTACTGAGGGGTATAGACAAGGACGAGGTATTTCGGGGGATGGTATTGGCGAAGCCTGGTTCGATAAAGCCGCACACGAAGTTTAGTT
>JANLGA010000037.1:263-9156 GCA_024653225.1 Bacillota bacterium
CCGCAGTTTTACTTTAGGACGACTGACGTGACTGGGGTAGTGAAGTTACCCGAGGGAGTGGAGATGGTGATGCCCGGGGACAACATCAAGATGGACATAGAGTTGATATCGCCGATAGCGATGGAGGAGGGGTTGAGGTTCGCGATACGCGAGGGGGGTAGGACCGTAGGGGCCGGAGTCGTCACCAAGATCACCGAGTAGAGGGATGTTCGAGGAGGGGACCTGATGCCTGCCCAAAAGATAAGGATCCGCCTGAGGGCGTTCGATCATAAGATCCTTGACCGTTCGGCGGAACGGATCGTGGACACGGCGAGGCGGACCGGCGCGCTTGTTTCGGGGCCCGTGCCTCTTCCGACGGAGAAGAGCGTTTACACGATCCTGGTCGCCCCGAACGGCGAGAAGGATATACGGGAGCAATTCGAGATGAGGGTCCACAAGAGGCTCATAGACATCGTGGACCCCACTTCGAAGACGGTGGATGCCCTCATGCGGTTGGATCTGCCCGCGGGAGTCGACATAGAGATCAAGCTCTGATGTGGGGGATCCACGAGGCTGCAGAGGGGGTGAAGCTCTTGCGAAAGGGAATCATAGGTCGCAAGCTCGGAATGACCCAGGTGTTCGACGAGCACGGAGTAGTCATACCGGTCACTGTCATCGAAGCAGGGCCGTGCGTCGTCATCCAAAAGAAAACGCCTGAGACCGACGGTTACGCCGCCATACAGGTGGGGTTTCAGCCGGTCGGGGAACGCGCGCTGAGTCGCCCCCTGAAAGGGCATTTTGCGGCCGCAAAGGTCACGCCCATGAGATTCTTGCGGGAGCTGCGGCTGGACAGCGTTGACGGGTTCGAGCCGGGACAAGAGATCAGGGCGGATGTATTTTCGGCCGGGGAGTATGTGGATGTCACCGGCACGACGAAGGGGCACGGGTTTTCCGGAGGGGTCAAGAGATGGGGCTTCCACCGCGGCCCGATGGCACACGGCTCTAAGTATCACCGTGGCCCCGGTTCGCTCCAGTCGCGAAAGGCGGCGAGGGTTTTCAAGGGCAGGCTGATGCCCGGCCGATACGGTGGCGAGCGGGTGACCATCCAGAACCTGAAAGTGGTCCGCGTTGACGCGGAGCGGAACCTGATACTGATCCGGGGCGCGGTGCCCGGCGCCGACGGCTCCCTGGTCACGATCAAGGACGCCGTCAAGGCGAGGTAGAGGGGAGGCGCCGGGAATGCCCAGGGTGGACATGTTAGATGTATCCGGTTCGAAGGTGGGCGAGATCGATCTGAGCGACGCCGTTTTCGGCGTCGAACCCAACGAACACCTGGTCCACACGGCGGTGAGGATGCACCTGGCCAACGCCAGGTCGGGCACGGCCGACACGAAGACGCGCTCGGAGGTGTCTGGGGGCGGGAAGAAACCCTGGAGGCAGAAGGGCACCGGCCGGGCTCGGCACGGCAGCATAAGGTCACCGCTCTGGAGGAAGGGCGGGATCGTTTTCGGGCCGCACCCGAGGGATTACGGTTTCGACATGCCGAAGAAGGCGAGACGGCTCGCGCTCAAGTCCGCGCTTTCGTCCAAGGTGAGTTCCGGTGAGATGGTCGTCCTGAACGAGCTCAACCTGGAGGCGCCGAAGACGAAAGAGATGGCCGCGATACTGTCCAACATAGGCGCTTCGCGGTCCGCACTCATAGTGACTGCGAATCGCGACGAGACCGTCACCAAGTCCACCCGTAACCTGGAGGGGATCGCCGTTTCGACGGCCCGTGAGATCAATGTGTACGACGTGGTGAGCCACGACAAGCTCGTCATGACGAGGGAGGCCGTGAGCGAGGTCGAGGGGGTGCTCGGCAGGTGATTACCGCCAGGGACATCATTATCGAACCGATAGTGACCGAGAAGAGCAACGCCGCGATGGGCCGGTCCGCCTACACCTTCGTGGTCGCTAAGACGGCGAATAAAGCGCAGATAAAGAGCGCGGTCGAGGAGATATTCAAGGTCAAGGTCAAGGGCGTGAACACGATGAGAATGCTCGGGAAGGAAAGGCGGATGGGCAAGTTCGTCGGCCGCCGCCCGGACTGGAAGAAAGCGATTGTCACGCTGGAGGAAGGTCAGAAGATCCAGTTCTTCGAAGGGATGTAGACCCCGGCAGTCTGGAGGTGGCGGGCCATGGGAGTGAAATCGTTCAAACCGACCTCGCCCGGAATCCGGGGGATGACGGTCAGCACTTTTGAGGAGATAACGAAAGACAGGCCGGAGCGGTCCCTCGTCAGGCCCCTCAAGAAGCGCGCGGGGAGAAACGCGCGCGGGGCGATCACCGTCAGGCACCGGGGCGGAGGACATAAGAGGGCGTACAGGATCATTGATTTCCGTCGCGACAAAGACGGCATCCCCGCCAAAGTCGCCGCCATAGAATACGACCCGAACCGCTCGGCCCGCATAGCGCTGCTTCATTACGCGGACGGCGAGAAGCGGTATATCATCGCGCCGCTGGGCGTCTCCGTCGGAGATACGCTCACATCGGGACCGGAGGCGGACATAAGGCCGGGGAATTGCCTGCCCTTGAGGAGCATCCCGACGGGCACCGTAGTCCACGCAGTGGAGTTGAAACCGGGCAAGGGGGCCCAGATGGTTCGGTCGGCCGGGTCGAGCGCGCAGGTGATGGCCAAGGAAGGGGCATACGCCCTGTTGAGGTTGCCTTCCGGCGAGCAGAGGCTGGTGAGCCTGGACTGCCGTGCGACTGTCGGACAGGTCGGAAATGTGGAGCACGAGAACATCTCGCTGGGCAAGGCGGGACGGAGCCGCTGGATGGGTGTGAGGCCGGCGGTGCGCGGTTCGGTGATGAACCCCGTGGACCACCCTCACGGGGGCGGCGAGGGGAAATCTCCCATAGGTCATCCGGGACCGCTGACACCGTGGGGGAAGCCGGCCCTCGGGTACAAGACCAGGAAGAAGCGCAAGCCGTCCGACGTTTACATCGTGAAGAGGAGAAAGTAGCGGAAGGGAGGCCTGCGGATGTCCAGGTCCGTCAAGAAGGGACCGTTCGTGGATGCGACGCTGATGGCGCGAATCAAGGCCATGAACCAGAAGGGCGAGAAAAAGGTCGTGCGAACCTGGTCGAGGGATTCCACGATAGTTCCCGACATGGTCGGCCACACGATAGCGATTCATGACGGGCGCAAGCACGTGCCCGTATACATCACGGAGGACATGATAGGGCACAAGCTGGGGGAATTCGCCCCGACTCGCACGTTCCGCGGTCACGGTGCGCACACCGAGCGCTCGACCGCCCTGAAGTGATCCCGGGGGAGGAATTGCTTTGGACACGGATGCGGTGGGAGCCAGGGCCACGGTCAGACACGTCAGAATATCGCCGTCCAAGGTGAAGATCGTGATGAACCTGATCAGGGGTAAGCCCGTCAGCGAGGCATTCGCGATACTCAGGTTCGTGCCGAAGAGGGCGTCCGCGATAATCTATAAGGTGCTCAAGTCGGCGGTGGCCAATGCCGAGAACAACTTCGACATGGACGGCGACAGGCTGTACGTGGCGCAGGCCGTAGTTGACCAGGGCTCCATATGGAAGCGATACCATCCGAGGCAGAGAGGACAGGCCTTTCCGATCCTTAAGCGAACCAGCCACATAACCGTGGTTGTGAAGGAGAGAAAGGAGGGAAAGTGATTGGGCCAAAAGGTCCACCCGAAAGGGCTGCGGATAGGGATAATCAAGGACTGGGACGCCAAGTGGTTCGCGGACAAGAAGGAATTCCCCGATCTCCTGCTCGAGGACGTTAAGATCCGCGACTACCTCAAGAAGAAACTGTACGCCACCGGCATGTCCAGGGTGGAAATAGAACGGGCGGCGAACAGGTTGAAGGTCACGATCTACACCGCCAAGCCCGGCATGGTGATCGGACGGGGCGGCGCGGGCGTCGAGGATCTGCGGAAACAGGTGGAGGCCCTGACCGGCAAGCAGGTTGCCCTCAACATCGTGGAGGTCAAGTCCACCGAGCTGGACGCCCAGCTCGTGGCGGAGAACATAGCATCCCAGCTCGAGAAGAGGGTGTCGTTCAGGAGAGCAATGAAACAGGCGGTATCGCGGGCGATGCGGCTGGGAGCCAAGGGATGCAAAGTGAGGATATCGGGTCGGATCGGCGGGGCGGAGATGGCGCGCAGGGAGAAGGACGTGGAAGGGACGGTGCCGCTCCACACGTTGAGGGCCGACATTGACTACGGATTCGCCGAAGCCACGACGACTTATGGGAAGATCGGGATCAAGGTGTGGATATACAAGGGCCAGGTACTCCCGGAGAAGCAGGAAAAGGTGAAGGCTGCGGTTTCCGCTGAGGGAGGGGAGTAACCCATGTTGATGCCTAAAAGGGTGAAGCACCGGAAGCAGCACCGCGGCCGGATGACGGGCAAGGCGTACAGGGGATCCGAGGTGTTTTACGGTGAGTACGGGCTGCAAGCCCTGGAACCCGCCTGGGTGACGGACAGGCAGATAGAGGCCGCGCGCGTCGCTCTGACCCGGTACATCAAGAGGGGCGGAAAGGTCTGGATAAAGATATTCCCGGACAAGCCCGTCACCCAGAAACCAGCGGAAACGCGAATGGGCTCCGGCAAGGGCAACCCCGAGTACTGGGTGGCGGTCGTGAAGCCGGGCAGGATCATGTTCGAGCTGGCCGGCGTCACGGAAGAAGTCGCCCGCGAGGCCATGAGACTCGCCGCGTTCAAGCTGCCGTTGAAGACGCGCTTTGTGAAGCGCGAGGAAGTGGGCGGTGAGGCTGATGAAGGCTAGGGAGATCCGCGAACTGGAGCAATCGGAACTGCTGAAGAAGCTGGAGGGACTCAAGGAGGAGCTGTTCAACCTTAGATTCCAGCTCGCCACGAATCAACTGGAGAACCCGATGAGGATCAGGGAGGTCCGAAGGGACATTGCGCGGATAAAGACCATCCTCAAGGAGAGGGAGCTCGGAGCCGGGCGGGCGAGAGCGTAGAACAGGGGGACGCTTGTCATGGAGAAAGCGCGGGGTGTGAGGAAGGTCAGGCTGGGCACGGTGGTCTCGGACAAGATGGATAAGACCGTCGTCGTGGCGATCGAGAGTTTCACGACGCACCCGCTGTATGGTCGGCGCCTGAAGGTGACCAAGAAGCTCAAGGCACACGACGAGACCAACCAGTGCAAGGTCGGGGACCGCGTCAGGATAATGGAGACTCGCCCCCTGTCCAGGGAAAAAAGGTGGCGCGTGGTGGAAGTGGTCGAACGGGCCAAGTAGCGCCGGAGGCCGGGTCGAGGGGGGTCTACGCTTGATACAGACTTATACGAGGCTGGCGGTCGCCGACAATACGGGCGCCAGGAGCATCATGTGCATCAGGGTGCTCGGCGGGCATTACCGCCGGTACGCGAACATAGGTGACGTGATAGTCGCCTCGGTGAAAGAGGCGGCGCCGGGTGGCGTCGTCAAGAAGGGCGACGTGGTCAAGGCGGTCATCGTGAGGTCGAAGAAGGGCCTGAGACGCGAGGACGGCTCGTACATCAGGTTCGACGAGAACGCGGCCGTGGTGCTCAAGGACGACAAGGAGCCGCGCGGGACGCGGATTTTCGGACCCGTCGCGAGGGAGTTGCGGGAAAAGGAATTCATGAAGATAATTTCTCTTGCGCCCGAGGTGCTATGAGGGGGTGCCCGGATGGAACGCAAGCGCATTCACGTCAAGACGGGCGACACGGTGTACGTGCTGTCCGGCAAGAACAAGGGCAAGAGGGGCAAGGTCCTGAGGGTCATCCCGGACAAGGGGACCGTGATGGTCGAGGGCGTGAACATCGTCAAGAAGCACCAAAGGCCCACCCAGAAGGTGACGCAGGGCGGCATTATCGAGAAGGAGGCGCCGATCCCCAGTTCCAAGGTGATGCTCGTCTGCCCCAGGTGCAATCGTCCCGCTAGGACGGGCAAGAAGCTGCTCGAGAGCGGCAAGACTGCGCGGGTATGCAAGAAGTGCGGAGAGGTAATCTAGCCGGAGCCGGGGACGGAAGGAGGTACGGCGGTGACCTACCTGAGAGAGAAGTACATGAATGAGGTCGTGCCCGCCATGATGAAGGCCTTCGGATATAAGAACGTGCTCGAGGTCCCCAGGGTCACCAAAGTGGTCCTCAACATGGGCGTCGGGGACGCGATACAGAATCCCAAGGCCCTTGACGCCGCTGCGGCGGATCTGACCGCGATAACGGGACAGAAACCCGTGATAACCAGGGCCAAGAGGTCAATATCGGCGTTCAAACTTAGGGCCGGCATGCCTATCGGTTGTAAGGTGACCTTGCGGGGCGACAGGATGTACGATTTTCTCGCCAAGCTGTTCCATGTCGCGCTCCCGCGCGTCAGGGACTTTCGAGGGGTCTCCGCGAAAGGCCTCGACGGCAGGGGCAATTATTCGCTCGGCCTGAAGGAGCAGCTCATATTCCCGGAGATAGACTACGACAAGGTGGACAAGATCAGGGGCATGGATGTGGTGGTGTGCACCAGCGCCGGGACTGACGAAGAAGCGTACGAGCTCCTCAAGTTGCTGGGCATGCCCTTCAGGGACTAGGTCGTCACAAGGAGGGGAAATGGTGGCCACAAAGGCTAAGATGGAGGCGTCAAGGCGAGAGCCGAAGTTTCATGTCAAGAAGCACAACAGGTGCAAGCTCTGTGGCCGTCCTCGCGCCTACATGCGCAGATTCGGGGTGTGCAGGATGTGCTTCCGCCGCATGGCCCACCGGGGAGAGATCCCGGGCATAAAGAAGGCAAGCTGGTAGGCTCGGCGCCCCGTGACGGGGAAGGGGGTTTGTGCAGTGACTGACCCGATCGCAGACATGCTGACGAGAATAAGGAACGCCCTCATGGTCAACCACGAGCAAGTGGAGTTGCCCGGCTCCAAGATGAAGAGGGCTATCGCCGAGATCCTGAAGGAAGAGGGATACATCAGGGATTACGACTGGATTGACGACGGCAAACAGGGCGTCATCAAGATACACCTGAAATACGGCGCGAATAGGTCGAAGGTCATCACGGGCCTCAAGAGAATATCGAGGCCGGGGCTCAGGGTCTACGTGAAGAGCGAAGAGATCCCCAGGGTCCTCGGGGGCCTGGGGCTGGCTATCCTGTCCACCTCCAAGGGGATCATGACCGACAAGAAGGCCAGGAAGGAAGGCGTCGGCGGGGAGGTTCTTTGCTACATTTGGTAGCCCTTGTCAGCAGCGGGAGGTGGAGTGAGGATGTCCAGAGTGGGCCGCATGCCCGTTATCATACCCGAGGGCGTCCAGGTGGCGCTCGAGGGCAACATCTTGAAGGTGAAAGGACCGAGGGGCGAGATAAGCCGCCGTTTGCACGAGTCGATGATCGTGAGGGTTGACGGCGGCGCGGTGAAAGTGGAGCGACCCTCCGACGAGAAGACCCACCGGGCGCTTCACGGGCTCACGCGGACCTTGATATCCAACATGATACAGGGGGTCACCGGGGGCTTCGAGAAGACGCTGGAACTCGTAGGGGTCGGGTACAGGGCCGCCAAGACCGGCCGGAAACTCGTGCTCACCGTGGGGTACTCGCACCCTGTTGAGATAGAACCGCCGGAGGGAGTGGAATTCGAGGTTCCTAATCCGACGCTGATCGTTGTCAAGGGAAAGGACAAGGAAGCGGTGGGACAGGTGGCGGCGACCGTCCGAGGAGTGAGGCCGCCCGAACCCTACCAGGGCAAAGGGATCCGCTATGCGGGCGAGAGGGTTCGCCGCAAGGCGGGTAAGGCGGGCAAGAAGTAAGCGAGGTGTGTGGGTGTGAGCAGGCGTCGCGATAAGGAAGCCGGTAGGCGGAGGAGACACCTCAGGGTGCGCAAGCGAGTAATCGGTTCGCCGGAACGACCCAGGCTGTCGGTCTTCAGGAGCCTGAAGCATATATACGCCCAGATAGTGGTAGATACTGACGGCCAGACGGTCGTACACGCTTCGAGCCTCGACCCGGAGATCAGGGCGAAGATGAAGCACGGCGGCAACGTGGACGCCGCCAGGGCGGTGGGCGACCTCGTGGCCAGGAAGGCACTCGAGAAGGGGATCACCACGGTGGTGTTCGACCGCGGGGGCTACCTGTATCACGGGCGCGTACGGGCCCTCGCCGACGCGGCAAGGGCTGCCGGACTGCAATTTTAGCGTGGGGAGGCGATCTCGTGCCGAAGGCTGATACTTCCCAACAGGAGTTCAAGGAAAAGGTCGTCTCGATAAACAGGGTCGCCAAGGTCGTCAAGGGCGGCAGGAGATTCAGTTTCTCGGCACTCGTGGTGGTCGGCGACGGTGCCGGCAGAGTGGGAGTGGGGCTCGGCAAGGCCGCCGAGATACCCGACGCGATACGGAAGGGCATCGAGGCCGCGAAGAAGGAAATGATCGAAGTCCCACGGGTGGGAACCACCATACCGCACGAGGTGGTAGGCCATTTCGGTGCGGGTAAGGTGTTCATGAAACCCGCTTCCCAGGGAACGGGCGTAATCGCAGGCGGGCCGGTGAGGGCGGTATTGGAGCTCGCCGGGGTTAGAGACGTGCTCACGAAGTCAATCGGTTCCTCGAATGCGTGCAACGTCACGTACGCGACCATGGAGGGCCTGAGGCAGCTGAAGAGCGCGGAAACGGTGGCGCGCGCCAGGGGCAAAGGGACCGACGAGCTGGTGGGATAGCCTGGAGGGAACTGACTTGGCTGGCAAGATCAGGGTAGTATTGAAGAGGAGCCTGGCCCGGAAGCCCGAATCGTTGCGGGCGGTGGCGGCCTCGTTGGGGTTGCGCAAGAGGGAGGGCGCCGTCGTGCACAGCGATACCCGTGCCGTCAGGGGCATGATACGCAAGATCGAGCACCTCGTCTCGGTCGAGAAGGTAGAGGAGGTGGGCTGAGCGGTGA
>JANLGA010000037.1:9166-18832 GCA_024653225.1 Bacillota bacterium
GATTCACGGACTCAGACCGGCACCGGGATCGAGAACGAGGCGGACCAGGGTGGGAAGGGGCCTTGGGTCGGGCCTCGGAAAGACGTCCGGGCGCGGCCATAAAGGACAGAAGGCTCGTTCCGGCGGGGTGAAGGGACGGGGATTCGAGGGCGGGCAGATGCCGCTGCAGCGAAGAATCCCGAAGCGCGGGTTCAGGAACGTGTTCAAGAAGGTGTACGCGGAGGTCAACGTGTCGGACCTCAACAGGTTCGAGGAGGGCACGGTCGTGACTCCCGAGCTGCTCCGAGAATCCAGGTTGGTCAAGGGCGCCTTCGACGGGGTGAAGATCCTGGGAGACGGAGACCTGGACCGGCCGCTGACCGTCAGGGCGGACAAGTTCTCCGCTTCCGCCGTCAGGAAGATCGAGGCGGCCGGCGGGAAGGCCGAGGTGATCGCGGGTGCTTGATACTCTCAGGGCCGCCGTCAGGATAGGCGACCTGAGGCGGAGGATCATGTTCACGCTGTGGATGTTCCTCATATTCAGGGCGGGGACCCATGTCCCCGTCCCGGGGATCAGGGCGGAGGTCATCGCGGACCTTTTCAAAGAGGGCAGCATATTCGCTTTCCTGGACCTGTTCTCGGGCGGCGCGTTGAAGACGTTTTCCATCTTCGCCATGAGCATAACGCCTTACATCAACTCTTCGATCATAATGCAGCTCTTGACGATCATCATCCCGAGATGGGAGCAGATGGCGAAGGAGGAGGATGGGCGTAAGAAGCTCAACGAGTACACGCGGTACGGCACAGTCATCCTCGCGGTGATCACCGGCTTCAGCATGGCGATCGCGATTCGCAGGATGGGGGCCATTACCGACCCGGGATTGACTCCACTGCTCATCGTGGTGGTGTCGTTGGCCGCCGGGACGTCGTTTCTCATGTGGCTCGGCGAACAGATAACTGAGAAGGGCATAGGCAACGGCATCTCGCTCCTGATCTTCGCGGGAATAGTATCGAGGCTTCCCTCCAGCGTGTGGAACGTGTGGCGTTTCCTCCTGGCGGGGCGCATCACAGTGTTCAACATACTCGCGCTCCTGGTTATCGGGGCGGCAGTCCTAGCCGGGGTCGTGTGGATAACGGAGGGCGAGCGAAGAATACCGGTGCAGTATTCGAAGAGGGTCGTGGGCCGGAAGGTATACGGTGGTGCGAGCACTCACATCCCGATGAAGATCAACCAGGCAGGCGTCATCCCGGTAATCTTCGCCTCGTCCGTGCTCGCATTTCCCGCGACCATCGCCAGTTTCTTCGCGTCCCCGTGGGCGAGAGCGCTGGAACAGGTATTCGACTACCGCAGGCCCGGCTACATGATAGCGTATACGCTGCTCATAGTGTTTTTCACTTACTTTTACACTGCGGTCACCTTCAATCCCATAGAGATATCGAACAACATGAAGAAATACGGCGGATTCATCCCGGGCATCAGGCCTGGAAAGCCGACGGCGGACTACCTGTTCAAGATCTCCAACAGGATCACGCTTGCCGGGGCGGTGTTCCTGGCGTTCGTGGCCATACTGCCGAACCTCGTGTTGAGGACGACGAACATACCCGGCGTCCAGTTCGGAGGCACCAGCCTTCTCATCGTGGTGAGCGTCGCCCTGGAGACCATGAAGCAGATCGAGGCTCACATGCTGATGAGACACTACCAGGGATTCATAAAGTGACCGCCATGAGGAGGACTTGGGAGGGAATCGAGTGCGCCTGGTCTTTCTGGGACCGCCCGGTGCGGGCAAGGGAACTCAGGCCGACCTGCTGAGCGAGAAGACTGGATTGCCCCACATCTCCCCGGGGGACATGTTCCGGCGGGCGGTCAAGGAAGGGTCCGAGCTCGGCAGGAAGGTGAAGGAGTACATGGACGGCGGACTGCTGGTGCCGGACGACGTCACGGTGGGCGTGATCAGGGAGCGCATGCTCGAGCCGGATTGCGCCGCGGGGTTTATCCTGGACGGGTTTCCCAGGAACATGAGACAAGCGGAGGCCCTGGATGTTATGATGTCTGAGGCGGGCGTCCGCCTGGACGCGGCGGTCAATTTCGAAGTACCGTTCGACATCCTGGTCGAGCGATCGGTGGGGCGCCGCGTATGCAGGGGCTGCGGGGCAACGTATCACTTGAGGCACAATCCGCCGCGGGCGGAGGGCATTTGCGACGAGTGCGGCGGTGAATTGGTCCAGAGGGATGATGACCGCGAGGAGACTGTGAAGGAACGGCTTTCGGTCTACTCGAGAGAGACTCGGCCGCTCGTGGAGTACTACCGAGAGAAAGGCATACTCGTGAGCGTCAACGGGGATCAGGCGCTGGACGCGGTGGCCGCGGAGCTCGCGTCGGTGCTCCGTGACCTGGCGGAGCGACCGCGCTAGATGATAAGCATAAAGACTCGAAGAGAGATCGAACTGATGAGGGCGGCCGGGGCGATCGTGGCCGGAGCCCTTGCGGAAGTCGAGCGAATGGTGGCGCCGGGCACGCTTACCATTGACATAGACAGGGTGGTGGAGGAGTACGTCACCCGTCGCGGGGCCATTCCGGCCTTCAAGGGATTCAGGGGATTCCCGGCCTCCGCGTGTGTCTCGATAAACGAGGAGGTCGTGCACGGTATTCCGGGCCCGAGGCGTCTAAATGAAGGGGACATAGTGTCGGTTGACGTCGGGGCAATCGTGGAGGGATATGTCGGGGATGCGGCCGTCACCATTCCGGTCGGGAGGGTATCGGCCGAATCGCTGCGGTTGATCCAGGTCACGAGGGAGTGCCTTGAGAGGGCGATAGCGGCCTGCGTCGCGGGCGGGAGGCTGTCGGACATCGGGCACGCCGTTCAGACCCATGCCGAGCTCAATGGTTTCTCGGTGGTGAGAGACTACGTTGGGCACGGGATCGGGAAGAGCATGCACGAGGATCCGCAGGTGCCGAATTTCGGACCGCCTGGGATGGGGCCCGTGCTGAGACCGGGAATGACACTGGCCCTGGAGCCGATGATCAACGCGGGCGGCAGCCAGGTGAAGGTCGGCCCGGACAGGTGGACTGTAGTAACGGCTGACGGCTCCCGGTCGGCGCACTTCGAGCACACGGTCGCGCTCACCGAAGACGGTCCGCTGGTGCTGACAGCGCAGGAATGAGCTGGAAGTCCGGGGGGAAGCTATCGTCTATGCCGCGGTTTAGAATCGGGCAGATCGTAACCTCTAGGGCCGGAAGGGATGCCGGCAGGACTTTCGTGGTGGTGGGCGCGGACGGCGACGCGGTCGTCGTGGCCGACGGAGACCTGCGGAAGGTCGAGAATGCGAAGAGAAAGAACGCGAAACACCTTGTGGCTCACGATTGGGTTGAGCCCGGCCTCGAATCCAGGATCATGAGCGGCGAAAAGGTGACCAACGCGGAGATCCGGAGGGTGGTTGAGGCGTGGCGGTCGAGAACCGCCGGAGGGGGTCGGTAGCACATGACCAAGGAGGACGTGATTGAGGTCGAGGGGACTGTGATCGAGCCGCTCCCCAACGCGATGTTTCGCGTCGAGCTCGACAACGGTCACAAGGTCCTTGCGCATGCTTCCGGCAAGATCCGGATGAATTTCATCCGGATATTACCGGGCGACCGAGTCCTGGTGGAGTTGTCGCCGTACGACCTGTCGCGCGGTCGGATTGTGCGCAGGTACAAGTAGCGTCCAGATGCGAGCGGTCGTTTTGTGCAGACGAGTAGTGTCCCGGAGGGGGTTGGCTCCATGAAGGTCAGGCCGTCGGTGAGGCGTATTTGCGAGAAGTGCAAGATCGTCAAGAGAAAGGGAAACGTCGTGGTGATTTGCAAGAACCCCAAGCACAAACAGCGCCAGGGGACTTGACGGGAGGCGTGTGTATATGGCTAGGATCGCCGGAGTTGACTTGCCGAGGGACAAGAGGGTGGAAGCAGCCCTGCCCTACATCTATGGGATAGGCCCGGCCAGGTCGAAGCAGATACTGCAGGCGACGGGGGTGAATCCGGATACCCGCGTGAGAGACCTGACCGAAGAGGAGATAAGCAGGCTCCGCGAATTCATAGACAAGAACTTCAAGGTCGAAGGCGACCTCAGGACCGAGGTCCAGATGAACATCAAGAGGCTGATTGATATCGGCTGCTACAGGGGCCTGCGGCACCGCCGCGGCCTGCCGGTCAGGGGGCAGAGGACCCAGACGAACGCCAGGACGAGGAAGGGCCCCCGCAAGACCGTGGGAGTCAGGAGAAAGAAATAGCACCCGGGAGGGGATCGCGCTTTGGTGAGAAAGGGTCGCGCCAAGAAGAAGGAAAAGAGGCTCATCGAACGAGGCATAGCCCACATAAAGTCTTCATTCAACAATACGATAGTCAGCATCACGGATCCGCAGGGGAACACCGTGGCCTGGGCCACCGCCGGGAAGATGGGGTTCAAGGGCTCGCGGAAGAGTACGCCGTTCGCCGCCCAAATGGCCGCGGAGGCTTGCGCCAGGCAGGCGATGGAGCACGGCCTGAAAGAGGTCGAAGTCTACGTCAAGGGGCCGGGCGCCGGTAGGGAGGCCGCCATAAGGTCCTTGCAGGCAGCCGGCCTGGAGGTCAGCCTGATCAAGGACGTAACCCCCATCCCCCACAACGGGTGCCGACCGCCGAAAAGGCGAAGGGTTTAGGAGGTGCGACCTGGTGGCAAGGTATACTGCTGCGGTGTGCAGGTTATGCCGGAGGGAAGGCCAAAAGCTTTACCTCAAGAGCGAGAGATGCTATACGCCCAAGTGCCCCGTGGAACGCAGGAGTTACGCGCCCGGAGAGCACGGACAATCGAAGAAGAAGATATCCGAGTACGGCGTGCAGCTTCGCGAGAAGCAGAAAGCGCGCCGGATCTACGGCGTTCTTGAGACCCAGTTCAGGCGATATTTTAGACTCGCGGCGAAGAAGAGGGGCGTGACCGGCGAGACCCTGCTGCAGCTGCTCGAGCGCAGGCTCGACAACGTCGTGTACAGGCTCGGCCTCGGCGGCTCGAGGCCCGAGGCTAGGCAGCTGGTTCGCCACGGTCACTTCCAGGTGAACGGGCGCAAGGTGAACATACCGTCGTTTCTCGTCAAGGAGGGCGACGTGATCGCGGTCGCCCCCGGCAGCCGGGACTTGGTGAAGATAAAGGGACTCGTCGAGAATGCGAAGAGTAGAGCGGTACCCGAGTGGCTCGAGCTGGATGCTGAG
The DNA here is from genome assembly GCA_024653225.1 of Bacillota bacterium. Lineage (GTDB taxonomy): Bacteria > Bacillota > Sulfobacillia > JABLXB01 > JABLXB01 > JANLGA01. Next base: position 14,364 of record JANLGA010000037.1, read on the forward strand.
AACATGAGGGCGCGCGTGGCCAGATTGCCAAGGCGCGACGAGATCGATGTTCCCATCCAGGAGCACCTGATCGTGGAGCTGTATTCGAAGTAGGCGGGACCCCCGTTCAAATGGTGCTCTGGGGAGGGTACTGGATGATCGAGATCGAGAGACCCAAAGTCGAGTGCGTCGAGATCAGCGAAGACGGGACGTACGGGAAGTTCGTCGTAGAACCCCTCGAAAGGGGATACGGGATAACGCTGGGCAACTCCCTGAGGAGGGTGTTGCTGTCTTCGCTGCCCGGGGCCGCGGTGACGACGGTCAGGATCGAGGGAGTGCTGCACGAATTCTCGACGATTCCCGGCATCGTCGAGGACACGACCGACATCATCCTGAACATCAAGTCGCTCGCGCTGAAGTTCCACGGAGACGGAACGAAGACGATACGCATCGAGGCCGAGGGAGAGAGGGAGATAACTGCGGGCGACATCATCTCCGATGCCGACATCGAGATACTCAACCCCTGGCTGCACATCGCCACGCTCGACCGGAACGCCCGGCTGATGATGGAACTCACCGTGGAGAAGGGCCGCGGGTACGTGTCGGCTGAGAGGAACAAGAGACCGGATCAACCGATCGGCGTTATCCCGGTCGACTCGGTTTTCACCCCGGTGAAGCGGGTCAACTACACCGTCGAGGACACGAGGGTCGGCCAGGTCACGAACTACGACAAGTTGACGCTGGAAGTCTGGACCAACGGTGCCGTGAGGCCGGACGAAGCGGTGGGTATGGCCGCGCGCATCCTGACAGACCACCTGTCTCTCTTCGTCGGGCTGACGCGTGAATCCGGGGACATGGAGATAATGGTCGAGAAAGAGGGCGGCGAGGTTGACAGGACGCTCGAAATGCCCATAGAGGAGCTCGACCTTTCCGTGAGGTCTTTCAACTGCCTGAAGCGCGCGGGCATCAACACGGTGGGCCAGCTCATCGAGAAGACGGACGAAGAGATGATAAAAGTCAGGAACCTCGGCAAGAAATCGCTTGAGGAGGTCAAGCAGAAACTCGGCGCCCTCGGGTTGTCGCTGAAGCCGTCCGAGGAATAGGGGGATCGCGATGTCTTACAGCAAGCTGGGCAGGACTACCGCTGAAAGGCGGGCCCTGCTGAGGAGCCTCGTGACCGCGCTGCTCGCCAAGGAGAAGATCATCACGACCGAGGCCAAGGCGTACGAAGTGAAGCGGCTGGCGGACAAGATGATAACGCTGTCAAAGAAGGGCACCCTGCACGCTCGCCGCCAGACTGCCGCTTTCTTGCTCGACGAGGACGTGGTGAAGAAGTTGTTCGACACGGTGTCAGCGAGGTATGCACACAGGGCGGGAGGGTATACGCGGATACTCAAGATCGGGCCCAGGAAGGGAGATTCGGCCCCCATGGCGATGATCGAGCTCGTGTAGCCACCGCGCGACAACGGGCTCCCCGGGGGGTAGGTCCAGGTGATCCGCGTCGTCGGGCTCCACCACCGCTATAACGCTGGTGAGGCGCTGGAGGTCGAAGCCCTGGAGGGCATCGACCTTACGGTTCGCAAGGGGGAATTCCTCGTCGTCATCGGCCCCAACGGGTCCGGCAAGTCAACTCTCGCCAAGCACATGAACGCCCTTCTCCTTCCCACCGAGGGAGAGGTGTACGTCAACGGGATGGACACCAGGGACCCGGAGAATCTCTGGCAGATCCGTCAGACCGCGGGAATGGTCTTCCAGAATCCCGACAACCAGATAGTGGCGACGAGCGTGGAGGAAGACGTCGCATTCGGACCCGAGAACCTCGGGCTCAAGCCGGCGGAGATACGGGTCCGTGTCGCGGGCGCGTTGCGGAGCGTTGACATGATCGGCTATGAGAAGCACGCGCCCCACACACTGTCCGGCGGCCAGAAGCAGCGAGTGGCTATCGCCGGCATCCTGGCGATGCTCCCCGACATAATAGTGCTCGACGAGCCGACTGCGATGCTGGATCCGCAGGGCAGGTCGGAGGTACTGAATACGGCCAGGAGGCTGAACAAGGAGAAGGGGATCACCGTAGTATTCATTACGCACTTCATGAGGGAGGCGGTCGAGGCGGATCGCATCGTCGTGATGGACTCGGGGCGCATCGTGCTCGACGGCACTCCCAGGGAGGTGTTCTCCGAGCCGGAACGGCTGAGGGAATGGGGGCTGGATGTGCCGCAAATCGCCGAGCTCGCCGCCGCGCTCAGGGAGGACGGGTTGGAGGTTCCGACCGACATCCTGACCGTAGACGAGATGGTGGACTGGATATGCCGATCGAGGTGAGAGGACTCACGTACACCTATGCCGCCGGCACCCCGGTCCAGGTGATTGCGCTCGACGGAGTAAGCCTCCGCATTGATGACGGCGAGTTCCTTGGGATTATCGGCCCGACGGGCTCGGGCAAGTCAACGTTGGTACAACACCTGAACGGGTTGTTGAAGCCGCAGGAAGGCGCGGTCCTGGTGGACGGGGTGGACATCTGGGGGCGGGGCACGAGTTTGAAAGATGTTCGGCGCCGGGTCGGCCTCATATTCCAATACCCCGAGCACCAGATCTTCGAAGAAACCGTGTACGAGGACGTCGCCTTCGGTCCGCGCAACCTCGGCATGCCGGCCTCGGAAGTGGACAGGAGGGTGCGCGAGGCGATCAAGCTGGTCGGTCTCGACGAGGGCATATTGACGCGTTCGCCCTTCGAACTGAGCGGCGGTCAGATGCGGAGGGTCGCGATAGCCGGCGTCCTCGCGATGGGCCATCCCACGATCGTACTGGACGAGCCGACGGCGGGCCTGGACCCACGAGGTCGGGACGAGATCCTCGGGCACATCCGCCGACTGCATTCCGAGCGCGGGACCACGATAATCCTGGTCTCCCACAACATGGAGGACGTGGCGCGGCTCGCGACAAGGATCGTGGTGATGAACAAGGGAAAGATAGTGCTGGACGGGACGCCCAGGGAAATATTCGGGAAGGCCGACGTGCTGCACAGGATAGGGCTCGCACCACCCGAGGTGACGGAGCTGATGAGGAGGCTCAGGCTCAGGGGAAAAGACGTGCGGATGGATGTGCTGACAGTGGACGAAGCAAGGGAGGAGATCGTCAGGCTCGTGCGACGCGAGGCGGGCGCGGTTCACCCCTCGGGTGTTGAGACGAGATGCTGAAGGGGGTAGTGGTGGGCCAGTACTACCCGGCCGACTCGGTGGTTCACAAGTTGGACCCCAGGGTCAAGATCGGTGTCACCACCATGTTCATCGTGGTGCTGTTCATTGCCGGCAGCCTGTACAGTTACCTCCTGTTGGCGCTGTTCACGTTCGCGGTCATCCGGGCGTCGAGAGTGCCATTCCGGATGATCCTGAGGGGGCTGAAGCCCGTGTTGTTCATCCTGGGATTCACGTTGGCGTTGCACGTGTTCTTCACGAAGGGGCAACCCCTGTTCGTGCTGGGGCCGCTGAGGGCTTCCCGCGAAGGTGCGATCCAGGGGGCGCTCGTCGGGGCCAGGCTGATCATCCTTATAGCGACGACCTCACTGCTGACGCTCACGACGTCGCCGATATCCCTTACCGACGGGCTGGAGAACATCCTGAGACCCTTTCAGAGGGTCGGCGTGCCGGCGCACGAGCTCGCGATGATGATGACCATCGCCCTCCGCTTCATACCCACCCTGCTCGAGGAGGCCGACAAGATAATGAAGGCCCAGATGGCCAGGGGAGCGGACTTTCAGACGGGGAACATGTTGAACAGGGCCAAGAGCTTGGTCCCCCTGTTGGTCCCGCTCTTTGTCGGCGCATTCAGGCGCGCGGACGACCTCGCGATGGCCATGGAGGCTCGCTGCTACAGGGGCGGCCGAAACAGGACTAGAATGGTCGAACTGCGGGCCGGGTGGAGGGATTACGTCGCCGTCGGTGTTTTCGCGCTGTTCACCGCGGGCGTGGTCGCGCTGAACCGGTTGTTCCCGTTCGCCGTGAAGCCGTGAGGGTGGGGAAACCGCGAGATGAGGAACATACGCGTGACCATACAATACGACGGATCGAGGTACCACGGCTTCCAGGTCCAGGGCGATCTTCCGACGATCCAGGGAGTGTTTCAGGAAGCCGTCCGCAAGATAACGGGCGAACGAGTCACCCCGATCGGTGCGGGCAGGACCGATGCCGGAGTGCACGCGAGGGGGCAGGTAGTCAATTTCAAGACCGGGTCGAGGATCCCGTGCGAAAGGATACCGTACGCCCTGAACAGCGTGCTGCCCGACGACATCGTGGCAGTCGCCGCCGAGGAGGTACCCCTCGATTTCCACGCCCGCTACAGCGCGGTGTCGAAGGCCTACAGCTACACGTTCTGGAATTCGAGATTCCCGTCGCCGTTCTTGAGAAAGTACTCTCTGTGGGTGCCGCAGCGCCTGGACGTCCCGCCGCGTCGTTCATCGCCGGGACGTCCAGGCGCTGCGGCACCCACAGAGA
>JANLGA010000038.1:0-5045 GCA_024653225.1 Bacillota bacterium
GTTCGGCGTTGGCTTCTCCGAACACCAGCCTCGCCAGCAACAGGGTATCGCCTTCCAGCCCGGCGGCCCAGCCCGCCTGCGCGGGGCGCGCCCGCTCGTCGTAAACGCGGGCGTAGTACACCCCCGACGCAAAGAGCAGAATACAGCCGACGATGACAACGGCCCTGCCGACTCTCATAGATCAAACACGCTCCCGCCCTTCGGGCGTTAGCTATGGTTTCCAGCAGGGCCGTCGCTCATACCGCCACGCATCATCCAGACAGACAAAGAGCGGCGGGGAATCCCCGCCGCTCTGGGTACCGAACGCTACGAACAGGTTGAGCAACTACCACCGGAACACGTGGAGCACGCCCCTCCCCCTATCGGCCTCGAGACGCCCGACGACCCACTCCGCGCCGAAAACCTGGACACCCTCCTTCTCAACTCGCTCGAGTTGCACGAAGGACAGCGAACCTCATCGCCCGTCCTCACGAGCGTCTCGAACCTGTTATTACACAGTTGGCACTCGAATTCGATCAACGGCATATCGCGACCCCCATTCACCCTGAGTCTAGTATCGCCGCGCGGCCGCGTCAACCGCTATCCGTGCTCAGTTCGACCGGGTGGACTCCTCCGCGGCAAGAAGCCTTTCGAGCCTCCTGATTACCTCATCGGTAGTCCCCTCCCCGGTCCACACCAGGGGTTCGCAACTCATCGAATCCAGCAGCTCGACGGCACGCGCCGACCGAGCGGCCATGAACCGCGCCGCCACGCGCGCTTCGTCGTCCACCGTGCGGCCGCCGGTCTCGAGAAGACGGTCGAGCCTGACCGCCGATTCCGCTATCTCAGCGAGGCACTCTCGGAGAAAGCCGCATGCCAGAAAGTGCGTCACATAACCCCACCCTCCAGTGACGAGGATTTGTCGCCTGGGCTCGAAATCCTGCGGGGATAGGACTGCGTCCGCCGTCCTACACTATGGGGGAGGTGATGCCGGGTGCCCGAGAAGGAGAACTATGACCTGTCGCAGACGAACCTCCGGAGCGAGCTCTCCGAGGGCGTCGTCCCGAGCGACGCGTCGGTGCCGAAGACCGCCGGCGAGGAGATCAGGAAGGCCATCAGCGACATGCAGGTCACGGTCAGGGAGCAACAACTGGCCGCGGACAAGCAACTCCAATCCCTGCTCGGCCAGGCTTCGGCGTACATCGAAAGCTCGCAGCGACTCGACCAGATGTTGAAGGCCGTCCAGCAGGTGAACCCGCTGGTGCAGTCCGACGACTCGATCAGGGCCAACAGCCGCCGGATCGCCGACGCTCTCGAACTCATCAGCGAGCTCGCCCAGGTGCACCAGATCAAGATCGCCGCCAATCTCGCGCAGGCCCTGCAGGACGGCATCTCGTCGCTCGCTCAGGCGAGCACCGCCCTCTCCGAAGGACAGGCATTCGCCCAGTTCGCAGAGGCGATAAAGACGTGGAAGGCGAACCTGACCCAGGTCGGCCCGCAGGGCGACGTACATTGAGGGGGCGATTGGCGCGGCGGAGCCCACGGTTCACGGCCCGATGGTGAGGAACCTGTAGCCGGCCTCTCTGAGCCCCGCTATGAGCGCGGGCAGCGCCCGGGCCTCGCTGCTTTGTTCCCTAACCATTATTATTGCGCCGTCCGAGGCCGCCGCCAACACCGACGAGGTCGCGGAGCCCCAGATGTTGGACCAGAGGACGACCGTGTGCCCCCGGTTGCGTGCCGCCGCGATCACCCCGTCGGAGGTATCGCCGTACGGGGGCCTGAAGTACCTGGTGTTCACGCCGGTCAGCTCGAAGACCATCCGCGCAGTCCTGTCAATCTCCTCCTCCACGGCCGGCGCATTCGCCGAGCCCGGGGTCCAATGCGAATACGAATGGTTCTGCACGGAGTGCCCCTCGCGAGCCATTCTCCTCACCAAGTCGGGATTGCGTTCCGCGCGTTCCCCCACTACGAAAAACGTGGCGTGCACGCCGTGTGCCGCCAGGGTGTCGAGGATGTACGGTGTCGTTTGGGGGTCCGGCCCGTCGTCGAAGGTGAGGTACACGGCGCCCCTGTCCTCGGCGGGCGCCCCGACGACTGCCTGGGCGGGCTGCGACTTTCGAGCTTCCAGGGTCTTCTTCTTCAAGTTCTCTAGAAAGGCCCTCTTCTCCCTCAGCTTCCGCTCCTCCGCCGCCTTTCTTTCGGCCGCTCGGCGTTCTTCCTCCAAGGCTGCGGAGGTGCGCGGGCCCACCACGCCGTCAACCGGCAGTTTCTTTCTCCCCTGGAACGATCTCACGGCCTTTTCCGTCAGCGGGCCGTATACACCGTCGACCGGACCAGTGGGTATCCCCAGCAGAGCGAGCGACTCCTGGATTCTCTTGACGGTCGGTCCGGCATCCCCTCGTCGGATCACTGCGGGGCCGGCTCCCGCGACCCCCGACACTACGGCGAAAGCGCAGACCAGCGCCACGAGTACAACGCCCCTCGACAACGCAAGACCCCCCGCCTGTACAATCCTCTCAAGGAGGATACCCTCCGCGGGGAGCCGGTATTCCCACTCCTCCGGCGGTCAGAAATTGAGCGCCGTTATGCCCCCGATCAGGCCTATCCCGAAGCCGAGAATCAGTCTCCTCGGTAGCGTCGCCGGGGGCATCAGCCCCGGGAAGAAAATGAGCCCGACCAAGAAGCAGGCCGCGGCGTACGCGCACCCCGTCACGCCCCCGTGCAGCCAGCCCCGGCCCCCGCTCCTCCGGGCCGCCGCGAAACCCCCCGCAAACACGCTGAGCGCTCCCATGACGCTGACGACTGCCGCGAGCGCCTTCTCCGTGACCGGCGTAAGAGCGAGGATGAGCGCCAGGATACCCGCCGATATCAGGGTAACGATGAACCCGACGGAAACGCCCGCCCCGACCGCGGTCGGGGACAGGCGCGTCACCACTCGTGAGCGTACCACGTTCGCCGGTCTCAACGACACCACCCCCGGGTAGTTCTGCTAAGAGTGTATTCATGGGGCGGGGTCGTATGACGCGTCGGCCGGGGCGGCTGCTACCGCCGCCGCGCCCCGGGGAGCCCGATGTTCCACGCGCACATTTCCTGCACGGCCCAGTGCGCTGTCAGGTCCAGATGGATGGGGGTAATGGAGATCTTGTTGTCGCGGACCGCCGCGACATCCGTCCCGTCCGCGACGGCCGCATCCAGGAGCCCGCCGGTGGGGAAATAGTAGGCGCCGCCGTCGGAGTCTTCCCTGCGTTCGAATTCGTCGTTGTACCGTCTCTCGCCCAGCCTGGTTATGGCCACCCCCGTGATGAGGTCCGGCGGCACCGCCGGCACATTCACGTTGAGCAGCGTGCTCCTGCAAGCCCCGCGGGCGACGATCACCTCCGCGAGGTATGCCGCGAACCGAGCGGTGTACCCGTAGTCCAGGTCATCGTAGCCATCGAGTGATACGGCCATCGCCGGGATCCCGAGAACCACCGCCTCCATGGCCGCGGCGACCGTCCCGGAATAGAGCACGTCCGCGCCCAGGTTCGGGCCGCGGTTTATGCCCGAGACCACCAGGTCCGGGGGCTTGGGCAGGAGCTTAGTGACCCCTATCTTCGTGCAGTCCGCGGGAGTCCCGGACACGGCCCATATCTTGGAGGGCGAGCCGGGGCAGTGCACTTCCTCGACGCGCAACGGCCGCCGAATCGTGATACCGTGTCCGCTGCAGCTTCGTTCTTCATCAGGCGCGACGACGAATACCTCGGCGCCCCTCATCGCCTCCATCTCGGACCTGAGGGCGTGAAGCCCGGGGGCCCTCACGCCGTCATCGTTTGTCAGGAGAATGATCAATCCGTCACCCCCGGCACCCAGCAGCCGGCAGCCATTCCCGCAACGTTTCCAACAACTCTTCCTCCTCGCCGGAAACCACACTCGGACCCGGCAGGGACTCGAGAAACTTCGAGCCGTACGGCGAGTAGCCGGGCAGCACGCGCTTGTCGAACACCACGACCGCTCCCCTGTCGGTCTTGCTGCGGACCAACCTGCCGAAACCCTGTTTGAACCTCAGCACGGCATCGGGCACCAGGAAACCGGTGAAGGGGTTGACGCCGTCCGCCGCCAGTCGCTCCATGCGCGCCTGCACCAGCGGATCGTCCGGTCGCGCGAACGGCAGCTTGACTATCGTCACGCACGATAGTGCCGGTCCGGCGACGTCTATACCCTCCCAGAAGCTCTGCGACCCGAACACGACCGTGTCAGGGTTGTCCCTCAGCTCCTCGATCAGCCTCGTCCGCGAGCCGTCCATCCCCTGTGCGAGCAGGCATATGCCCGTCGCTTCCATTGCCGCCTTCGTGTTGCGATACACGGCCCTCAACATCCTGTGCGATGTGAACAGGACCAGCATCCTTCCGCGCGTGACCTCGGCGAGCCTCAGGACCGCCCGTTCCACCGCGCCACAGAAACCCCTCTCATCCGCTTTCGGGCTGGGCATCCACGTCGGAACGCAGACGACCGCCTGTCTCGAGTAGTCGAAGGGTGACCCGATGGACTCGCACAACACCGCGCCGTCGGGCGCTTCCGACAACCCGAGGCGCGACTTCATGTAGTCGAAGCTCCCGTTCACCGTGAGGGTCGCGGACGTAAATACCGCCGACCGCAGCCTGTCCAGGAGCTTCTCCCTCAGCAGCATACCGGGGTTGATGGGAGCGGCTCGAAACGTCAGCCGGGCCGGCTCGCCCCCGTCCAGCTCGAGCCAGTAAACCATGTCTGCATCCGGTGCCGAGGCCACGTCGCAGACCGTTCTCGCGGCGGACGCCAGGCCGACCGCAACCCGCCTGGACTCCAGGGCCAACGCGCGGATCATCTCCCCGTCCTTGCGGGCATCCCCCGACCCGGTGTCCACCCCGCCGCCCGCCGACCACGAGGCCTCTTCCAACGCGGCGCACAGCCCCGACATCTCGGCCGCGCACTCGGACAGGGATTCGGACAGCTGCGTCGCGAGCGCGCGGAATTCCCTCGCCTGCCCGTCCTGCGCTTCACCCCTGACGCGCAGGGTGTGCCGGGGATGGTCCGCGCCGTCATCCGCCGTG
>JANLGA010000038.1:5055-7563 GCA_024653225.1 Bacillota bacterium
GGACGGGCAGGCGAGGGAATTCCGCGCGCTCGCGACGCAGCTGTCCGAATCCCTCCGGTCACGAGGGGCAGAGCCGCAAGCGAGCGCAACAGTACTCCCGCTCTATTGCCCGCCGCCCTCGCACGATCGAGAGCCTTTACGGTATCCTCCCCGAGAACCTTCTCGAGCCTCTCCCGCGGGAGGCCTCTTGCAATGAACGAGAGGAGGCGTTCGATGTGTCTAGACGAGACCGATTCCCCGAAGTGCTCTCCCGCGGAGCGCTCGAGGTGATGGGCCTCGTCGAAGATCACGTGTGAATGCTCCGGGAGAACGCGGTTTCCGGTGACGGCGTCGGTGAGAACCAGGGAATGGTTGACGACAATGATATCGGCGCGCCCCGCGGCCGACCTGGCGGCCTGAAAATAGCAGGACGAACCGTAAGGGCAGGCCTGTCCCTCGCACGAATCCGCGTCGGATGCTATCGCATCCCACAACGGCTCCTGCTCAGGCAGCAATCCAAGCTCCGACTTGTCTCCGGTGACCGTCTCCGACAGCCACACCGCCAGCCTCGCCACAAACTTCGCCTCGTCGGGGGGCATTCCGGGGGCCCGCGCGACGAGGGCGCGCCACCTGCGCAGGCACGCGTAGTTCGCCCTTCCCTTCAGGAGCGCCGTCCCGAAATCGATCCCAAGGCGGTCTTTGACCAGCGGGATGTCCTTCTCCCACAGTTGCTCTTGGAGGTTGATGGTGTGGGTGGACACGATCAATCTCTCGTGGTTCAGCCGCGCGAACCCGGCCGCCGGTACCAGGTACGCAAGGGATTTCCCTATCCCGGTCCCCGCTTCCACGAGAAGATGCTTGCCCTCGCTGAGCGCCTCCGCCACCAGGTACCCCATCTGCAACTGTTGCGGTCTGAACTCGAAATCGGGAAGCGCCTCGCGCAACCGGCCGTTCTCCCCAAGGACCCCCTCCACGAACCCCGGCGAGATAGGCGCGATCTCGCCGGCACCTTCGTCCCCGGCAACGACCCCCGTCGGTATGTCGCCCGCGGCCGAGCCCATCACGGCGAGCTTCAAGGCCGCGGGCGGCTCACTATATGCAACACCGTCCCCCGACATGTACAGCGCCGCCGACTTCGCTGCAGCTCCGGCCAATACATCGGCGAGCCCCCAGCCGCACGTCCTCGCCAGGGACGAGATGAGCTCGATCAGCGATGGGTTCATACGGCACAGGCGGCGGTAGTAGGCCAAAAAGAGCATCCCCGCGGCCCTCGCATCGGCCCCGGCGTCGTGGGCCCCGGCGAGGGGAACCCCCTCCAGTTCGGCCAGGCGCTCCAGCCTGAAACTCCTGCTCGAAGGCCTTACGAGCCGCGCGAGCTCCAGGGTGTCGTACACCACGTTGGAGAGCGGTTTCATGCCGCAGCGCCTGAGCTCGGCGCCGACAAACCCCACATCGAACTGCGAGTTGTGGGCCACGAGGGGAGCGTCGCCCACGAACTCCACGAGTGACTGCGCCACATCGGAGAACGACGGCGCCGCGTCCGCCATCTCCTGGGTTATTCCCGTCATCCGCTGCACCCTGAGCGGGATGGGCATCGCCGGTCGCACGATCTTGCCGAACTCGCGCAACGGCCTTGCGCCGTCGAACAGTACAGCGGCCACCTGGATCACTCGGTCGGTCTCGTGGTCGGTGCCGGTCGTCTCGACATCCAGCGCGACGAACCGGGTTGGAAAGTCCGGCACTGACAGCACCCCTCTGCCTCGGGCGTCGCCCCGCCGGTGCAACTTCGACCGGCGGCGGACCAACTCCTTCAGCGCGGCCTCCGCGGGCCGCGGCGCAGAAACACCGCGGCGACAAGCGACGCGGCGACTCCCCCCAGCGCCGATGAGCCGACGATCATGGCGAACTCCGTTCTCCTGGAAGCCGCGGCGTCCAGCACCTGCCACAGCGACCTGCCGGTGATCCCCGCAGTGCACGGCAAGCACGCTGCAACCCCGAGAGCGACACCCCATGCGGCGACGGACGGGAAGCCGGACTCGGACGTCGCCCCCACCGCCGCCGAGGGCAGGAGCATCACCCAGTACCACCCCGCCGACGAGAAGAGGTCGGACACTATTTTTCCTTGCGGAACGGAAGGCCATCGGTGGTGAACCAGCACCGACAGGGCGAGGAGCGATACCGGCATGGCGGCCGCCGCGGCGACCGCCGTCACAGCGATTGCGATGGCCGTGGATCGCAGCCTCGACTTCAAAGAAGGCACATCCACCACCCCGGTAGAAGATATGACGGCGGCGACGCGGGGTTGACGGTCTCCAACTGCGGGGCCCTGTCGGGGCGCCCTAGTCGAAGGTACCTGGGGAGGATTGGGTCTTGGCGGCACAGTGTGCGGGTCTCGTGGCATCCATAGCGGTCATTCTCATCGGATCTTACAGGAAAGTGCCGGACGCACTGAGCCTGTTTGCGGCGTCGGTCGTCATAGGCGTTTCTCTCGGGTGGGGCGCGGGGCCCATCGCGCTGACGGCCGCGCGG